>JANQEY010000121.1 GCA_028278125.1 bacterium
CTTCACAGATAATTGTGTCGTGGGGATTGAACCGAATAAAGAACGGATCGACTATTTCCTCAATAACAGCCTGATGCTTGTAACTGCACTCAATCCGCACGACACAATTATCTGTGAAGCTGACGCAAGCATCTCCGATGAGCCTTACAGAATGGAGGAGGTTATGGATCATAACCGGTTTAAAAACGTTAAGTTCATAATGACCATTTGAACCACCGAAATTAACTGCAACATCATTTCCAAACACCTGGGCGGCAACCATGGTAATCGCTTCGCTCTGGGTTGGATTAACCTTACCCGGCATAATCGAGCTGCCCGGTTCATTTGCCGGGAGGATCAACTCGCCAATTCCACAACGAGGTCCGGAACCCAGCAGACGGATGTCGTTGCCTATTTTCATCAGGCTGGCTGCGATAGTTTTTAAGGTGCCGCTTGCAGATACGACTGCGTCGTGAGTGGCAAGAGCCTCAAACTTATTGGGTGCTGTTACAAACGGTAAGCCGGTAATTTCCGCGATGTGTTCTGCACTTTTGACCGCAAAGTCCTTGTGAGTGTTGAGTCCGGTTCCCACCGCGGTACCACCTAATGCAAGCTCGTAAAGATCTGGAAGGACATTATCGATTCTTTCAAGGGCTTTAGTTAACTGGTGAGCATATCCTCCAAATTCCTGCCCAAGAGTTAAGGGTACAGCGTCCATCAGATGGGTACGCCCGATTTTAATGATCCCGTTAAACTCTTCACTCTTATCCTTTAAAGCGTTACGGAGTTTCATAACACTTGGAATCAGGTGTTGTACGAATCTTTCAGCAGCAGCGATATGCATCGCTGTGGGAAAGGTGTCATTTGAGGATTGCGCTTTGTTGACGTCATCATTTGGATGAATCGGATCCTTTGAACCAAGCTTGCCACCGTAAATTTCGATTGCACGGTTAGCGATTACCTCGTTTGTGTTCATATTGGTCTGGGTACCTGAACCGGTCTGCCAGATCACCAGTGGAAAATGATCATCCAGTTTTCCCTCAATAACCTCATCAGCCGCCTGGACAATCAATTCAGCCTTTTCCTGGGGTAATACACTAAGTTCGGCGTTAACCAATGCGGCAGCTTTTTTCAGGATTCCAAGGGCTCGGATCAACTCACGCGGCATCTTATCGCCGCCAATTTTAAAATTCTGCAGGCTACGAGCAGTCTGGGCACCGAAATAGCTGTTCACCGGGACTTTCATTTCGCCCATGGTGTCTTTTTCAATCCTGTAATCCATGTTGTTGAACCTCCCCCTCCCAAGTGGGATATTTGAGAAAAATTTTTCTGAAAAAGGAAGAAAAGGCGGGCAGGATTATAGCCGCCTTTTGCTTATTGAATATAAAAATCTTCGAAAATCTTCGTTATGCCAGTTCCATAACCTTGTTTACCAGCGCTTTGATGCCTTTCGAAATATCCTTGATACCTGGACCAAGCATATATGCGGGTGTTGAGACAATCTTGTTTGACTCATCAACAACACAATCATCAACACTGCAATTAACGTGCTCCGCACCCATCGAGTCAATAGCTTCCGCCGTACCGGGATCATTACCGATGGTTAATTTTACCTTTATCCCTTTTTCGCCAAGTACTTTGGCGACCAGGGCAGGGGCAATACACATCGGTGCAACCGGTTTATTCGCCTCGTTAAACTCAATCACACTTCGTGCTGCTTCGTCGTCAACCATACATTCGGGACCGTCAACAGCGAAAGTACACAAGTTCTTGGCGGCACCGAATCCACCGGGAAAAACAAGCGCGTCAAAATCAGATGCCTTTAATTCGGATAATGGTTTGATATCACCGCGGGCAATCCTGGCTGCTTCGGTTAGTACATTACGGCTTTCGCCTTCGGCAGGTTCACCCTTGGAATGGTTAATCACATGCATTTGATTAATATCAGGCGCAAAACATTGTACTTCCGCACCGGCTTCATCAAGGTAGAGAAGTGTTAAAACAGCCTCATGTAATTCGCTTCCATCATAAACACCACTGCCAGATAGAACAACCGCAATTTTTGCCATTTCTATTTCCTCCAAACTCGATTTATGCTCTCAAGGATAAGTTCTAAAGTAATGATATTTATAGCATACGGTAAGAGCTAACTTATACTTCTAAACCTACATGAACCAATAGATAGAGTCAAGAGAAAACAGATTTCCATCTATGTTGAGATGATTACGAGGCCGACTACGAGCAAAACGAATCAAAAAGATTGAATGATCATTACCTCAATGTGGAATAGAAAGGAAGTTGCGAAAGATGTATCTATTTCGTTAATTGGAGAACATAAACTGGTGAGTGTTCTGTTGCCAGTCTCTAAATACCCCAATACTGATTGCAAACAGATATGAAAATTAAAGTAGGTGACATTGTTGTAATACTTTCACTGGTAGTGATATCGTGCAGTGTGATCTTTCTCTCCTTTGCTTATTCAAAACAATCAGGTCGTTCAGCTCTGGTTAACGTCAACGGCAAACCAACCGCAACTTTAAAGCTGGAAACCCCCACCAGGTTGGAAGTTACCGGTCCTGTCGGGATAACGGTTGTTGAAGTTGATGAGAAGGGCGCCTTTATCAGCGAGTCACCATGCCCGCATCACTATTGTATCAGGATGGGACACGCGAGGATAAAGGGTCAGACAATAGTGTGTGTGCCAAATGGAGTATCTCTAAGAATTATTGGCGGTGATGGCGAGGGTGTTGATGGGGTAGTTGGATGAGAATATTTGATGGTAAACTGGAGAAAAATTCGGAAGAAATTATTCATTCTTCATCCACCAGTAATTCAAACCGCCTGAACCTGGTGAAATACCTTACCCGGATAGCATTATGGACGTCGATTGGGGCTGTGCTGGCGGGAATTGAAAGGCTTATACCAACACCACTGCCCTGGATTAAACTCGGCCTGGCAAACGGTGCGGCGCTGGTAGTTCTATATTTAAATGGCTGGAAATCAGCATTATTGGTAAATGTTTTAAGAGTCATTATCATAGCCCTGTTCCTTGGGAGTTGGTCAAATCCTTCATTCTGGTTGTCTCTATCTGGTGCAGTTGCTTCAGTTCCAGCTATGGCAGTTGTCAAAACAATAGGAATTAACAAGATCAGTCCGGTTGGTGTCTCAGCTACAGGTGCCTGGGTACATATGCTGGTACAGTTTATTGTAGCGTCATTTTCAATTGTCAGGCATTCCTCGTTAATGGTTCTGGCGGGTCCAAGTCTGATAGCTGCTATTATTTCAGGTATTCTTGTTGGGATTATTGCAGAACAACTGTTAAAAAGATTAACATATAGATAACGGGAATTTTAGTTCATCAAGCACGGTGATTAAAAATGAAAAGAGATTTTGCACGGTTAGGGATATCACCTATCCTCTTGATAATTGTGTTAATTTTTCAGGGATGTGACAGTTCCAGTGGTGTTTCATCCGGGGGAGATTCCGGGTACGAGATGACGATGCAGCTTGGATCCAACCTACTTGAAGGTGGAGGAATTACCGAATTGAGCATGTCATTAAAGGATGCATTCGGGATGAAACTTCATGATCAGTCTATCCAGTTTATTCTCTATGAGGAACCGCTGGGATTTCCCACAGTCGGTGTGTTGAATGTTGCTGTTGCTGCAACTGATACGAATGCTGCTCATGGGTTAACACCACCTGTAAGTTTCCAGACACAGGGGCTGGGGACAGCGATAATAAAAGCTGTTTACAACGATGTTGCCGGGAACAGGCTGGATAGCGCCGAAGTTGAGATCGATGTTGTGATAAGTCTTCACTCCCTAACCCTGACATTATTCCCGGGTGATTCTATCGCTACAGGGGAAACCACTCAGATCAGTAGTATAATTTTTGAAGGAAGCCAGGAAACAGCGGTCAGGGTTGCAGGAAAAACTATCAGGTTCCTGGCAACTGATCAAAATAGTCCTCTTGATCTGTTCGGTGTAGTAGAACCGGAAGATTTTGGTATTTCAAATACTGACCAACCCGATGGCCTGGATGGAGATTATACATTCCAATCAAATATACCAGGATATGCATTAATTAAAGCAATTTATTATAATGGATTGGGACAAGTGGCAGACTCCGCCGTGGCAACAATCAGGGTTTACCCATTCGAACCATAATTTAATAATCAATCAAGATACTTAATTGTTTCAAGTGTTCTTAAAATTTGTGGAGATTTTGTCACTCTATGCCTCCAGGGCGGAATGATACAAAAAAAATCTATGCCGGTAATATCCTTGCGTTTGGGTCGACGGTATTTCTATCGGCCATCATTGTCTGGGGAATAATACTGCTCTTTAACGCCCTTCCTGAAAATCTACCACATGGCGGTTCTGAAAGATTAAGAATTATCCTTCCTGCACTTTTCCTGAATTTCCTGGTATTTTCCATTATCGCTCTACTTGTAAAATTCAATAATAGTCTGAATAAAGCAGCTCGAAACAACTTTATAATAAACATAGTATTATTGTTTGTAGTGATTTACCTCCCGATCTCAATCCTAGAAATTTCACTGGGGCCATTTGTCGGGAATAACAGGGCAACATCAATTTTTATTCCTGACAGCAAACGTATCTGGAAACTGAAACCGGTTGCAGAAGATACCTGGGGAGGAGTGAATGTTCGTATCAACTCTCACGGTTTCCGTGGCAATGAAATCAGCAGCCAAAAATCGAAAGATGAACCGAAGATTCTCTATCTAGGTGATTCAGTCACGTTCGGTTATCTTCTCGAAAATGAGAATGACTGCTTCCCGAATATTATTGAATCAATGCTAGAGGATAGCCTGAAGTGTAATATTGAGACAATTAATGCCGGAATCGGCGGGTATTCACCGTGGCAGGAAAAAATACTTCTTGAAGAGAGCGGTTTGGATTTTGATCCTGACCTGGTCGTTTTGACAATCGTTTTAAACGATTTTACACAGAAATTTTCACTGGAGGAATATGGGGGATTCTGGAAAGGATACCAGTTGGCGATGAATACGTCATATTTCGTCAGCAGGCTTGAGAAGAGGAGCAATATAGTAGGTTTCATTCGCAAACAGGTTATAAATCAAAGATATGGATTTGATCCTGTACATAAGGCTGAACTGGAAGAGATTAAGATGTCGCAGGTACTTTTATATAACACACAGCCTGATACAGTGAAGAGGGCAGTTGATACAACATTGGAATATGTTTTATCGATTTCAGATATATGCAGGAACAACAATATAGAACTCCTGGTCATTCTATTTCCTGCCATCTACCAGCTGATGGATGTAGTGGGTACTAAATTCCTGGATGAGCAGCTTACTGAATTTGTGCAGGAACATGATATTGATTTTATAAGTCTTACTCCTGTTTTCGATGAAAAGTTAAAAGAATCAAATCAACCATTTGAAGCGTTTTTCCTCGATGACAATCACCCAGGTCGAAATGGAAATATTGTTGCCGCGACCGCAATTACTGATTATATATGCAAAGAAGAATTAATTACCTGCCCAAAATTGCGTGATTCGAAATAAAAAATTGGTTACCTTTAGCCGAATCCACTATTCGGGAGTAGGCCAGAATGGATCGTTCAGAACAGACGTCAATACGCAAAAAAACCAGGTTCCATCATATACTAATTTCCTGTTTCTTACTACCCTTCATCGTATTTTTATTATTTACTGGTTGTGCATCCACACCGCGTCATCCCGTTAAAGCTTACGATGCGGGTAAATGGGATTCTGCTATAGATGATGCTCGGCAATGGCTCGAAGTACATCCACAAGATACAACAGTAATAATCATCCTCGGCCAAAGTGCATTTCTGATGGGTGATACGACAACAGGTCTCGATGCCCTTCAACCATTGGCATTCTCAATTGATGATAAGAAATTGAACAGCTCTATCCTGGACGCGGCTATTGCAGAAGGAAAGCTTGATCTAGCACGTGAATTGATTTCCCGTCATATTGCGCATTCAGTCGATGATGAAAAACTTGATAAAAAATTCGCCATAGTCGAGAGAAGAATCCACGATTCGGAAATAGCAGCTGTCAAAGGTGACAGCGCGATGCTCATCCAGGACTGGACAAGCGCGGCTCGAGCATTTCGTTCAGCGATCAGCGACTATTCAGGCAACGAAGAATACCGGGTAAAACTTCACCTGGCCAGGGCGGAAATGAGTATCCAGAATGGGGACGAGGATGGATTTAACATTGCACTGAAACATGTTGAAAAAGCAATTAAACTTCAGCCTGAAAATGCCCTCGCCTGGTGGATAAAGGGAGATGTATATCTGAAAATCGGGGACAACGAAGAGGCCAGGAAATCATTCCTGGAATCGTTAAATCTTGGAATAAAATCACCTTATTACCAGCGAGCCATAGCAGTAGTGGAGAGTGCTGAGTGATAAACGATTCAACAGAATCTATAAATACACAGTTTCAGAACAGGCTGTTCAGCATCAGGCAGATAATGGCTGAATATTCAGACGCGGAAGAATTCAGCAACAGCCTGCTGGAGGAATTGCAGCGTCTGTTTAACTTGCGTGATCTTCAGCTTACTGTCTACTATGACCAGCCTCTTGCACTGGAGGTGATTCATTACAGGTTAAGGGACAATGATTTTTTCTCTTCAAGCGTCACCGTGGCTGAAGAAGAAGATATCCTGGCAACCGATACTGAAGAGGTGCTTGCTCCTGATAAATCTATCTATAGTTACCCCTTAACCTTCAGGAGTAGGTTGGTTGGACTGCTGATGATAGGGGAAAAGTTCGATTCTTCCGAGTTAAGTAGCGATGAGCTGGATCATATTGAAATGATACTTCCCCTGGTAGCTGTTGGGGTTGACAATGTCTCAATGATTCGACAGGTTCGTGAAACCCAGGCACGATTATTCGAAAGTGAAAAACTGGCATCTATAGGACAACTTGCCAGTGGGATCGCGCATGAAATAAGGAATCCGCTCTCGAGCGTGAAGATGAACCTGCAGGGTTTGTCACGAAATGAAAGTCTTACTGAAAGAAACCGGAGAAGAGTTACAATTTGCCTCGACGCAATAGACCGGCTGGACCATATTATCGGCGAGATGATGAGGCTAGCTCGTCGTACACGCCTGGAAGTAAAAACAACCGGTGCCATGAAGTTGATACGTCAGAGTGTTGAGATGGCCAGGGCTGAACTGAAAGAGAGGAATGTAGAGGTAAATATTGATGAGAGTCTAGAGTTATCTGATATACAAGTCGATGAGTCACAGATAACCCACGCTTTATTAAACTTGATCCTGAATGCCGCCCAGGCAATTGAAAGGGATGGAACAATTAACATCCAGGCTGAACAATACGGAAAAGGTGTTGAATTTATAATAGAGGATAACGGTCCGGGGATACCGGAAGATTTAAGAAGAGATATCTTTAATCCATTTTTTACTACAAAAGCAATTGGAACAGGTCTGGGACTTGCGAATGTTTTAAAATCAGTCCAGGAGCACGGGGGTGAACTGGATTTTATCAGCAAGTCCGGGAAGGGAACTACATTTTACATGAGATTGCCGGAGAAACCGCCTAAACGCATGGATGATCCATCCGCGCTTAGGGTAGTTCCAAAGTGAAAGAGCCGGGGGAATTGATGGCAACAATATTATTAATCGATGATGATGTCAAACTGACAGAATCAATCGAGCTGAATGTTGGTGAAGATCTCTACGACTGGATTATTGCACACGACGGTGAAGAGGGGTATAGCAAACTCGTGGGTAGCGATCCTGACCTGGTGATCTGTGATATCCGTATGCCAAAAATGGACGGTATGACGTTCCTGGAAAAGGTAAACGAGAGTTTTACCGGGCTCCCGGTTATTATGATTACCGCCTATGAGGATATGGAAACAACTATCAAGGCAATGCAGTTGGGAGCGCTGGATTACGTTCGGAAACCAATTGATACGAACGAGCTCGAGCTGACCATAAAACGTGCGCTTGATAATGTTCAGCGAGAACGGAACCTGCACCGTCTTGTAAATGAGATCTCCACCAAGTACAGGATGAATAACCTTGTGGGTTCTACACCCGCAATGCAGGAAATTTTTAAAACCATTGGACAAGTTACCTTGAGCAGGGTCAGTGTTCTTGTTACTGGGGAATCGGGGACCGGGAAAGAGCTGATTGCCAAGGCTGTCCACTATAACAGCCCTTCCAAGGATTCACCGTTTATCGCGATCAATTGCAGTGCGATTCCGGAAGGGTTGATCGAAAGCGAACTCTTTGGTCATGAAAAGGGTGCATTCACCGGTGCGGTAGCTACGACAAAAGGGAAATTTGAGATCGCCGGGAATGGATCTATCTTCCTCGATGAAATCGGCGATATTCCTTTGAGTCTTCAGGCTAAACTACTCCGTGTTCTCCAGGAAAAGGAATTTAACAGGGTGGGAAGTTCCAAAAGAATTCCTTTTACAGCACGAATCCTGACAGCCACAAATCGAAACCTGAAGCACATGGTCAGCCAGGGAACGTTCAGGGAGGACCTGTACTACAGGATTGCCGTTGTTCATATCGAGGTTCCCCCATTACGTGAACGCAGGGAGGATATTCTAAAACTGGCAGAATATCTTGTAGATAAGGTGAACCATGACCTTGGAACCCAGGTAAGACGTATCGATCCCGCGGCAATGGAGATATTGAGAAATTATGATTACCCGGGAAATGTGCGAGAGCTTGAGAATATCCTGCGACATGCTGTTGTTATGGCCAAGGGTGATATCCTGATGAAGGATAGCTTACCTGAGGTTGAAGGATCAGGTTATAAAAAAGAGGAACACACTTCAGGATTTACTTTTCCAAGGAACCTGGTTCCTTTGGACGAGATCGAAAGGCGATATATCCTGCACGCTCTCCAGACAACAGGATGGAAGAAAAAACAGACTTGCGAATATCTCAATATCGCCAGGACAACGCTGGACAGGAAAATTGACCAGTTTGGAATAAAAATTCCACGGAAAAACAGTACATAAGAGTAGCCCGGATAGTCCGCTGCACGGCGGATATCCGGGAAGAAGTAGGCCGGGTTCCCTAAACCCGGCAAAACTGTCCTATTGTGAAAATAAACCCGGTTGTCAAAGCCAACCGGGCTACCCATCTTGTGAATTATGTTCTTGGATATATTTTATCTAATTAATAAAACTTTCTTAATTTCATTCATCTTCCCTGGTACAACTACCTGGATAAAGTACATCCCGCTGGTTAAATCATCGGCACTAAAACTGAACCTGTAACTCCCAGGTTCATACTTGCCATTAGTAACTTCCTGGATTTTCTGGCCGAGCGTGTTGAAGACAGATACCTGCAGCTGAGATGCCAGGGGAAGATGAACACTGATTGAGGTAGTCGAGTTAAATGGATTTGGAAATGCCTCAGAACAAACGAAGTATTCAGGAATTGCAACTGAAGGTGAATAGGTCTTTTCATCCTCACTATCCCACGATGTAATGATAATATCCGATTCATCACCTGAAATATCGTCATCGGGTAGGATTGTAAAATCAAATTCTGAAGAGGCGTAAATTGCGCCACCCATATATGCAAGTC
The DNA here is from genome assembly GCA_028278125.1 of bacterium. The sequence goes on from JANQEY010000121.1 coordinate 9,582, forward strand.
TTGCCCTGTAGGTATACAATCCGTCTGGAAGCCCCCCCGGAACCGGTTGTGTGACATTGTATGTCAATATTTCAAAAGGATCGAGCGTAATATTATTCGCTGCCCTGATGGGTCCCAAGATAACACCATCAGGATCGATAACTTCGATCACTCCAACACCATCCTCCAAAATATCGCCACCATTGTTTTCTAGTTCAATCGAAAACTGGAATTCTCCGCCTTCGGGATAAATTCGAATATTTTCTTCAGTTGGAACCATAACCAATGAGTAATAATCGTGCAGATGAAGGTTCTCCCACCAGGAAATATTTCCATCTTCAAAAAACGGCCAACCTGTTGATGTTGATGCTCCAATAATATCCATATCGCCATCACCGTCCATGTCAGCAAAATCAAGGGCTCGAGGGTGTAAGTTTTCTCCGGCCAGCGGTCTGTCGACAAAATCGAGGCCACCGTGGTTCCGGAAGTGTGTGAATGAATTGGGATAACATGAGGCGGTTACTATATCCGGTAAATGGTCATCATTCAAATCGCTAATTTCTAAATTTTCGGCTGCATCAGAATATAAAAGATAGGATGAAAAAGTATTGTCCGATTCATATTCCCAGATTTTAACACTGCCGTCGGAAAGCTCCTCGTTAGCTTCAACAGCGATAATATCCAGATCTCCATCATTGTCAATATCCGCAGCCTTTACTGCTCGTCCTTCAAAATCTTCTTCCAAAGAGGTACTGGTAAAGTTAAAAGCACCGTCATTTTCCCACCAAATGATACCGTGATCATTAAACCAGCCCTTTGAGGCACCAATAATATCCAGGTCATTATCCTGGTCAAGGTCTACCACACAGATCTCCTGTGCCTGGTCAAACTGACCCGCAACCAGGTGATAAGTAAATACCTGGTCTCCATCATTTTCCAGCCAAACTACATCGTCGCCAAATGTTGCAGCGCATACTATATCCTGGTCATCGTCGTAATCAAAATCAATTACTTCTATCGCGCAGGCGCCGTCAAATCCTGTCAGGATATCATGTTCTGTAAATACCTGTTCTCCATCGTTTTCCCACCAGGAGATTTTATCGTCAAACTGTGCCGCACCAATTATATCTAAATCACCATCACTGTCGAGGTCTGCAACAGATACAGCTTTCGCACCGGAAAATTCAGAAGAAACCAATTGTGGAGAGAATAACAGACCACCGTCATTTTCCCACCAGCGAATCCTGTTTTCTATAAGTTCAGCTGTCAGGAGGTCGATGTCACCATCCTGGTCAATATCAATGGCAACCAGGTCATCTGTTCCGTTTACGTCTGTGGTTATAGAATTGTGCAGAAATATCTGTGCTGAAACGGGTAGGGAGAGAGAGATCAATAAGGATAATATTATTATATATTTATATGATGTGCACATAAGGGCAAAACCTGGCAATTCTGATTTCGTTTCTACCTGGTAAAACAGAATATAGCGATGATGTTTTTCACTCAATGTGAGATACAGCACATACGGTCAAAATCAAATGGAGAAATCTAAGACGGGTGATGGAAAAATATCAGTTGCTATTCTCCTCTATTTCAAGATTGTTATACTACGCACGGCACTTTTTTCAGGTGTATTTACAGATATGAAGTACGTTCCGCTGGAAAGATTAGCTAACGGTTGCCATTGAAGTAGATAGTTACCGGCATCAACCCGTCCTTCCTTAAGTTTTATTACACTTCGTCCGAGGATATCAAATATTTCAATATCCCAGGATGTGTTTTGTTTAATGTTAACTTCAAATCTTGTTATCCCGTTAAATGGATTAGGCCAGGCAGGTGAAATAATATAATCGTCCGGGATAAAACCGGGCTGTTCTTCCTCGATGGAATTCGGGAAATACTCACAGAGAATCCATCTGTCCGGATCAAACTGGTATTCAACAGGTTCAAATGGGAGATCATTGACCGTTAAAGTCTGCTGGAATTGTTCGGCTACTTCAATTCTGACCGTTGTATCTGTGCTATCATTAAAGAACTTTATGGGGAGAGGTGTAGTAAAAATCGGGGCGTTCTCCTGGGTTTGTTCCAGGTCAATGGTGGCAGAATAACCCGTTTCCTCATCTCCAGCTGTTGCGAAGTTGCTGAAATTATATACCGGGTATCCGGCATCGTAAACCCATTGTTCGAAAAAGTCAGAAAGATCCATTTCGCTGGTTTCTTCCATGATTGCCTGGAATTCGGGAGTTATGGCGCTTCCATAGATGTAAGCCTGGCCATAATCTGTTAATCCGGCGAAAAAGTTATCATCTCCAACAACCCAGCGAAGCATATGGAGTACCCATGCTCCTTTGAAATAGACAGCCCTGCCGAAAAGATAACCTGCAGGTGGATCGTATATCGGATATCGTAATTGTCGATCATCCTCATCCAAATATGCGGCCCGGAATCCATGCATCAGCTCATTGAGATCCCAATCAGGTGCGTATTCTTTCCAAAGAGCTTCCGAATAAGATGCGAATCCCTCATTCAGCCAAATTTCGGCAAAAGTCAGCGGCCCAACCATGTCACCCCACCACTGATGTCCCAGTTCATGGGCGACAATACCTTCACTTCGGCGCCATTCATCATGATATGTTACCATGTTGAAACCATAGGTAGTGCAACTCTGGTGCTCCATTGCACCCCACCCGTTAAAAATAGGTGCCATTGCCTGGTCATATTTACCGAAAGGGTAAGGACCGAAAATAGTTTCGAAATATTCAATCATTTCGCCTGTTCTGCCGAATTCAAACGCAGCACGTGCAGAATCTTCGGGAAACACCCAGAAATTTACGGGTACTTCGTTAACACCGTAATTCCCCGACTCAATCTTTATATACGGATGAGCAGCGATACTGATCAGGTAAGTGGAAATTGGATAAGTATTACGCCAGGAAGTTAATATCGAATCGTCCCCGATTTCTGTTCTCGAAATAAATTCACCATTTGAAACTACCTGGTACTGTTCCGGCAGAATTACATTAATCTCAGTAGCGTTCAGTTTGTCGTAGGGAAGATCGTAGCAGGCAAGCCAGTAGCGTGTCTCATAGGGCTCACCGAATGTGTATAGTACATCTGTGAGGTGTTCAGGGCGGTATACCATCCCACCAAAAACATTGTCCTGGCGAATTAGCCCGGTGTATTCAATAAATACCGTAGTTGTATCGCCTGCGTCAGCACCATTTGGAGGCAGAGTAATATTTATTACATCTTCAGTATGCGTCCAGGTTGCGTCCCATTGGCCGAAAGCAATGTAGTCAACCATACATTCCGCCAGGTGTACGGGTATGGTGGTTAATCCATCATCGATTATCCTGATCGTTAAAAAAACCTGCGCGTCGAAATACCACTCATCAAGGTACGGTGTAAATGTTGCAGACAATTCCAGGGCATCGTAACTATGCGTACTATCAGCATCAAGTTCATTCTGTAAAATATGATATTCATTGTGTTTCGTTCTAAATTCATCGTAGTAGGATTCCGATTCTAAATTGCACCTGGGGCAGGATAATACATGTGTATTAATAATAAAGAATACAGAGAGAGCTGATACTATAATAATTGCAAATTTAATCCGATACATTATCACTCCAGACGTCTGCGGGTTCTAAAATAATTTAAGCTGTCCTTAATAAAATATAGTTAAGAATTTATAAAGTTCAATATCATCTTGAATACTTGCGGAAAATAAACTCATAAACCTACTTTTATCTGGATTTCATTGATTGGAATTTTTCGATGCTATTTAGACTAATAACTGTAATATCTCTTATATTAACAATTACTTTGTCTGCAGCAGTTTTCTCCGCTGAAACTCCTCAAGAGAAGCTTGATAGATTGAGAACAGAGGTGGACAGTCTCTCCTCTGAGCTCGATACCATGCGAAATGACGAAAAAAACCTGCTGGAACGGATCAATACTCTCGACAGGCAAATCGCTACACAATTAATCCTTCTGAACGAACTGGAGAATCAAATTCAACAGGAGCAGAAAGCTGTTTCCAGGTACAATGAAGATATTAACTGGACAAATCATCTACTTGGAATCGCTGAAAAAGAACTTGTACGAGTGAACGGAGAAATCGAATCGCTGGTAGATTTGATCAAAAGAAGAGCAATTTTTACCTACAAAAGAGGAACCAGGGAAACCATGCGCTTCCTGTTAGCCGCAGAAAATCCCGGTGACCTGATGAGGCGGCGAATCTATGTAAAACGGATACAGGAAAGGGACAGTAAAAACCTGCTTAAACTCAAGGATGCCCGTAATCAGAAACAGGAGATAACCAGGGAACTCGAGGATAACACAAGAGAACTTACCCGGTTAAAAACTGGTAAAATGGCAGCGGTTAAAAGAACTGAAGCGATGATCGCCGGAATCAATGAAGAACAGGCGAAACTGGGTGCTAACAGGCTCGAACTGGATAATCTCCTGGAAGATGTTCGCCGCGACCAGGATTTCCTGGCAAACCTGATTGAAGAAAAACAACAATCTGCCAAGCAGGTCGAACGATGGGTGATTTCGTTGGAAAGGCAACGGACATCCAATGCCCATACTGTCCAGGTTATCCAGGTAAGCCCTCGTAACCAGGTGGAAATACAGGTAAAAGACGTGCAGGTGTTCTCAAGTTTCAGCCTGGCACGAGGAAAACTGCCGTGGCCGGTAAACGGGAATGTAATCAAGCGATTTGGCCTTGAACGTAACCTGATGACCGGCACACTTACGGATAATCCCGGGATAGATATCCAGGCTCGAGAGGGGGACGAAGTACTGGCGGTGCAAGGTGGAATATGCACCAGAATTACATATCTTCGAGGTTTTGGAACTACCATGCTGATTGAGCATGGTGATGGATATTATACAGTTTACGCTCATCTCGGTGATGTCTGGGTAGGTGAGGGTGAAGAGGTTGAAGCTGGACGGATCATTGGGACAGTGGGTGATACTGGCACAGTTGAATCACCAAGGCTGCATTTCCAGATCTGGCATAAAAGGCAGAACGAAGATCCACTGGAATGGTTACAGAATAAAGCAAGTATATCGCTCAATTAATATCAGGATGTATTGAGAACATGAAAGTAATGGGTCAGATAATGTTTCCGCAGTTGATTGGCCAGGAGAAAGCTGCAAATGTTCTCAAGAGAGCTATTCAATCCCAACGGTCTGCACACGCCTACCTGTTCCTGGGAATAAATGGAGTCGGTAAAGAAGCGGCAGCGCTTGGATTTGCCAGGGCTCTGCTTTGTGAAAACCTGGAAACAGGAATCTCAAATATTCCATGCGAAAAATGCGGATCCTGTGAAAAATCTAAAAGATTGACACATCCGAATCTCAAAATTGTTTTTCCCCTGCCGAAACCGAAAGAACGCAGTGAAGAGAGTAGCGGGGATGAATATACTGTTGCGCAACAGAGGAAGATTGAGGAAACGCTGTCTAAAAAGGCTGATGATCATCATTACCCGCTGGTGATTGATGGAGGGAAAGAGATCCTGGTTGATCATATAAGATCGTTGAGGCATGAATTCAGCCTGACCTCATTCAGCGGAAAATACCGGATAGTCCTCGTAAGCCAGGCTGATAGACTAAGGTTACAGGCAGCCAATGCATTTCTAAAATTACTTGAAGAACCACCTCCCGGTGTAGTATTCATACTCACGTCTTCACGTGAAGCAAGGATTTTACCTACCATTAAATCTCGATGCCAGATGTTAAGGTTTTCACCTCTTCAACGGGATGTAATTGCTGATGAGTTGTGTGAAAGGCATAATATTCAACAAGATCAGGCAAAAACAGCAGCCAGGCTAGCAGGTGGTTCATGGAACAGGGCAAGAGAATGGTCAGAGGGTGATCCTGTTAAAGAACTTGAAAATACTGTAAATTTATTCAGGATGCTGGCGAAGGGTGATCCGGGTGAGATTGATATCGAAGTTGACAAGATCTCAAGCCCAACGGATGATTTTTTAATAAAATTGAACTTGATGGCGCAATGGTTGCGTGATGTTCAAAAATACAGTTATTCTCCAACCAGCTATTCTGAACTAGGCGAAGACCCGGCGCTGCTTAAATTTTCGGAATTCTGCCGGGGAAGAAGTTTTGCCGAAGCACTGGATGTTATCGAGAACGCCCGGCTGGATGTTGAACGGCAGGTGCAACCGGCACTGGTAGCGTTCAGTTTATTTACAAGGTTGGAAAAGATTTTATTCGACAGTAGTACAATTACGTCATAATATAGGGATTAGTGCAAATAGCACATACATCCCGAAGGAGATAGATCAATGTCGCTCTTGGAAGTTGAATTCAAGGGGCGACGCAAGGGAATATTTTCGAACCCTCAGGAATTCCCCTTACGTCTTACTGAAAATGTTGTAGTGAAGGCAGACAGGGGTGAAGATATGGGTAAGGTGAGCCTGCTTGACACCGAATGGGTTGAGAGGTTCGCGGAATTGGAAGAATTAGAACAATTTGAACCAATCTTGCGTCGTGCAAACGATTCTGATATACAGAAACACCTTGATAATAAAAAGCTTGAAAAAGAAGCTAGAAGTATATTTATAGACCTGGTTCGGAAACACGAACTGGTCATGAAACTTGTTGATGCTGAATACCAGCTTGACCATAGAAAACTAACTTTCTATTTCACGGCAGAAGGACGTGTTGATTTTCGAGCCCTGGTAAAAGATCTTGCGCACGAATTCAGAACACGCATCGATTTAAGGCAGATAGGTGCGCGCGATGAGTCAAAAAAGCTTGGTGGGATCGGTATCTGCGGAAGAGAACTTTGCTGTGCCACATGGATAAGGGAATTCCAACCGGTTACTACCAGCATGGTTAAGGAACAGCACCTGCTGCTGAATCCCCAGAAAAACACTGGATTGTGCGGACGATTGAGATGCTGCCTCAGGTATGAAATAGACCATTACAGGATTGTCAATCAACTCTTCCCCAAGGTTGAAACAAAAGTTACGGGTCCCCGGGGATCAGGTGTAGTTGAAAAAATAGATATCTGTTCTCAATCATGCGGCATTTTATGGGAGGATGACACCCGGTTCAGCTTTACACAGGAGCAGTTGAAACTGTTTTCCGATTGGAAACCTGAACAATCTGAACAAACTACGTTGTTGACTTTCCATAAAGATCCCACAATCGAAGAAGAAAAGACCGGGAAGCTTGTGGCAACAGCGGATTATATGCAGGTTGAAGCTGAAAAAAAATCTAAACCCGCTGAGAATGGGAAGAGGGGAAAATCTAAACCTGAAGCGAAAACGGATAAAAAACCGTTCAAAAAGCCGAACAATAAGCAGCAACGGGATAAAAAAGCACCGCCACCACCGGTTGTGCTGGTTGAAGCAGTTCCATTGACACGTTCAGATGAGAATGAACCTGATATGGATCTCCCACACAGGTCGCAAAGCAAACCGAAGCAATCCAGTGAAGAACGAACAGCCGGATCGGGGCAAAAAAGGCGTTCATCGGGGCAGAAAAGACATCACGGCGGGATGAAAAAAGGAAAAAAACCATTTAGAAAATCTGATAAAGGTTCAAGTGATAGATCCCAGGGTGCAAAAGGGAAACCGTCAACACCTAAAACTCAAAGCTCTTCCGGAAGACCATCTCAACCAAGGTCAGACCAATCGTCAGGGGAGAGGAAATCGATCCAGAGAGGTCGTAAAAGAAAACGTTAGAAAAAACAATGGCCAAAAAATTCTACTTAACAACTCCGCTGTACTACGTAAACGATGAACCGCACGTAGGTCATGCTTACACGACCGTTTTAGCTGAAGTGATCACCGGCTTTCATCGCCTGTTCGGGGAAGATGTCCATTTTCTTACCGGAACCGATGAACATGGCCAGAAGGTCGCAGACGCCGCCGCTAAACTGGGCAAGACACCACAGGAACACTGCGACATTACATCACAACGATTCTCCAGTATCTGGGATCAGCTTGACATAAAGTATGATGACTTCATCAGGACGACTGAGCCTCGTCATAAGAAGATTGTAAATGAGATCCTGACAAAAATATATGAACAGGGGGATATCTACCAGCAGGAATATGAAGGCTGGTATTCGGTTTCGGAAGAACGGTTTTTTACAGAAAAAGACCTGGTTGACGGTAAGGATCCCATAAGCGGACGTCCGGTTACCAAAATTAAAGAGATGAACTATTTCTTCAAAATGTCGAAATACCAGGACTGGCTGATTGATCACTATGAGAAAAACCCTGATGCAGTTCTCCCACATTTCCGACTGAATGAGGTACTCGGATTTCTTAAACAACCCCTGGGTGATCTCTGTATCAGCAGGCCGAAAAGCCGTTTAAGCTGGGGAATCCCGATCCCATGGGATGAAGATTATGTAACCTATGTCTGGTTTGACGCGCTATTGAATTATTATACAGCGACTGTTTCACCACCAGAGGGTAAAAAACCTGAATGGCCTGCGGATTATCACCTGATTGGAAAAGATATTCTCACAACACACGCTGTCTACTGGCCGATTATGCTCCATGCCGCCGGGCTGGAACCGCCAAGACATATCCTGGCTCATGGCTGGTGGCTGGCGAAAAACAATGAGAAAATGTCAAAAACCGCCGGGAATGTCGTAAAGCCGCTTGACCTTTCTACCAGGTATGGCTCGGAAGCATTCAGGTATGTTTTGATGCGAGAAATGGTGGTCGGACAGGACGCTACATTGAGCGAAGAAAGCTTTGTTAAGAGGGTAAATTCCGACCTGGCAAATGACCTGGGGAACCTGGTCAACCGTCTGACAAAATTGGTAACTCAGAACTTTGAAGGTGTCATTCCTGAATATGAACTTGAGGATGAGAACGAAGTATTTGAGCAGGCGGGAAGAACAGCCTATGAAGTTCGCAAAAAAATAGAAGACCTGCATATTCATTCAGCCATCGAGGAGATACTGCAGTTTGTCCGGGCGATAAACAGGTATGTAGCAGTCAATGAACCGTGGAAAGCAGTTAAAACTGATAAAGAATCCGCAGGTTCTGTGTTGGCAATTGCTATCGAAGGTGTACGGATAGCATCTGTGCTGCTCAGCCCAATAATGCCGAATAAAACTGCTGAACTGTTAGTGCGGATTGGTATCAACGGAAATGATGGATACAAGTGGGATGACGTTACCTGGCACAAAGACGATGCTTCACGAAAAGTGATTCACGGTGACGCGATTTTCCCCCGGATCGACGCAAAAAAACTGGCGAAAAGTATGGAAAAGCAAAAGCCTGAAAAGAAAAGAGTTGAGGCTGAAAAAACAGGTGATGAATTTGTGGACTTCAACGACTTTAAAAAAATCCAGTTGAAAACCGCGAAAGTCCTCGAAGCGGAAAGGGTTCCGGATACTGATAAACTGATGGTTCTCCAGATTGAGGTCGGTGACGAGAAACGCCAGATTATTGCAGGTATCGCTCAACATTACAGCGTAGAGGAAATAGTCGGAAAAACCATTATAATTGTAGCAAACCTGAAACCGGCAAAAATCAGGGGAGTAGAGAGCAATGGAATGCTTCTTGCCGTCCATGATGATGATAAACTAAGACTTATTACGGCTGACAGTGAAGTAAAATCAGGTCTGAGATTATCGTAGAAATGCAAATATAATTGGATATGGGAGCGGAACTCGGTGTTTTGTTCCCAATATTTTGTCAATAATTCACGTAAGCTATTTATATATAAAATATTATATGCCAAATTGCTTATAATGAGTCATTTGCGGATTATTCTGATTTCCTTTATATTCCTCATCTTACTATTTACCTCGGTATAATTGTATCCTGAAATCGTGTTCAGGCATTAATTATCCGGGTTTTAAAACCTCAGCCAGGAACAAAATATGCTGGCATCCTTGGACAGCAGGGCAAAGTTTATCGCCGCCGTCGCGATTATAATCACCGTATTACTGTTACCTGTCGGTTTGTTTCTCTGGATCGCCACTGCCCTGATTGTCGCCGGAATAATACTGTCAAAATCCAGTTTATTAAGAATCACGGGTCCGATATTGCTGCTTGGCTGGATGTTCGTGCTGACAATACTGATCCATGGATTTACAACTCCCGGACACATTGTCTGGAAGGTGCCGTTTACCGGTGGTGGAGATTCAACGGGATTGATCTTAACCCGTGAAGGCCTGGAAAAAGGCGGTATCCTGTCGTTACGAATCTCGCTGGCGACTATTACGGCCGGACTTGTTGCTTTGACAACACCCTTATCGCAGGTCTTGAGAGCATTTGAATATTTCGGTAAACCACTCAGCCTGGTTGGAATAAAAATCGGTTCACTGGTGATGATGATAACACTTGCCTTACGATTTATCCCTACCCTTTATGACGAAAGCAAAATGCTGAAAAAATCACTGATGGCAAGAGGTTGGTTTACCGGGAAGGGATTTACCAGGAGAATTACCTACTGGATCCCCCTGCTGGTACCGTTGATTGCCAACGGGATGAGAAGGAGCGATGTTTTAGCTGAAACGCTTGTTGTCCGGGGGTATGATCCTAACGTCCAACGATCATCGATGTATGAGTATAGTTTCAGGACAGGTGATTACATTGCAGTTACCGTCTCAATAATACCGGGAATGTTATGGATACTATTCGCTATCGCCTGAACCTGGCTTATGATGGTGGTGCCTACAAGGGATGGCAGGTGCAACCTGATGTAGTTACAATCCAGGGTAAACTACAGGAAGTTCTCTCGAAACTTCACAACGGCCAGGACATCAAACTTATAGCGGCGGGACGTACCGATACAGGTGTTCATGCTATCGGGCAGGTTGCTCACTTTGACGCGCCACCGACCAGGGATGCGGTTGAGATCCGTAACGCTATAAATGCACTGGTTGGAGATGATATCCGTGTCTGGAGAGTACGGCAGGTTCCGGATGATTTTCATGCCCGGTTCAGTGCCAGGGAACGAATTTACGGTTACAGGATTCTGCTGAATCGTGACGTTTTCCGGAGACATTACGGGTGGCGACCATCCTTTCAGTTCGATCCTGAGAGAGTATCAAATCTTTCTGAACACTTGCTGGGGAAACATAATTTTCGTTCGTTCTCAACTAAACCTGATCCTGACGATGATCCAGTATGCAATGTTCGTCGCATCAGGCTGGTCCGTTCAGCAGGGGGATGGTTATTCCTTATCGCGGCTGATAGGTTTTTGAGAAGAATGGTCAGGACAATTGTCGGTACTTTGCTCGAAGCCGCCGCCGGTAGATTCAAAGAAGATGAGCTTATCAAGATGCTGGAAACTGAGGGTGAAAGAACCGGGACTCCTGCACCGGCAAATGGTTTGGCATTACTGCATGTTAAATACGAAATAGATGACGAAGAAGATAATCCCAACTTATCACTTTGGGGAGATGTTCCATGAAATTGTTTATTGATACTGCTGATATTAACGAAATTAAAGAAGCAGCTGATCTTGGTGTACTTGATGGTGTTACTACAAATCCATCACTTGTAGCAAAAACAGGAAAACCTTTCAGGCAGGTTCTCGATGAGATCCTGGCTGTTGTCGATGGTCCGGTTTCAGCGGAAGTTGTAGCGACTGATTTCCAGGGAATGATTGATGAAGCAGAAGAGCTCGCGGCTATCCATAGCAATATCGTGATAAAAGTTCCGTTAACTTTAGAAGGTTTAAAGGTTACCAAAGCGTTATCGTCAAAAGGGATAAAAGTCAACCAGACATTGTGTTTTTCACCCATGCAGGCCCTGTTATCCGCAAAGGCTGGGGCTACATATATCAGTCCATTTGTAGGTCGTCTCGATGACATCAGCTTTGATGGTATGGAGCTTATCCGTCAGATTGTTGAGATATATGATAATTACGATTTTGATACGGAAGTCCTGGTAGCTTCGGTACGGAATCCGGTGCACCTTGTTGAGTCCGCTATGATGGGCGCTGATGTTGCCACGGTTCCGCTGAAAGTAATCATGCAGCTGTTAAAACATCCGTTAACGGATATTGGCCTGGAAAAATTCCTGGCTGACTGGGAGAAGGTACCCAAGTAATGAAGCAGGTTGCCGGTTGGTTTATAATAGGTCTCATAATTGGTGTTGTAGCCATGGGACTGGTGTTTTTTGGCGCATTTATCGAGCGTCAGAACGCCGATCAACCATCCAGTATGTCTGTCTCCGAAAATCTGACTGATTCATCGTCTACAGGTACAGGATCAGACTCTATCCGGCAAAGACAGTTGGAAAGCTCGGAATATGCTGATACACGTGAAGTAATAGATAATCTTAACAACAATTTGCAGCTGGGGCGTTCTAACGCCATAACAATGGCGATTGATAAAGCATCACCGGCTGTGGTTGGAATTACAGTTATCAAGGTGCAGTACCAGACATATTCACCATGGTTTTCAGATCCACGTTTGAACCAGTTTTTTGGACTTCAGCCGAGGAGGATTCCGGAGAAAGTTCAAAATCTGGGATCGGGTTTTATCATATCTGATGATGGGTATATCATCACTAATGAGCATGTTGTTCATGGCGCCGCTGAGGTTGTTGTGACAATGACAACCGGTGACCAATACGAAGCCGAGTACATTGGAAAAGATTATGATTGCGATCTGGCGTTATTGAAGATTGAAGAAGAGAATTTACCATACCTGGCAATATCACCCGAAGATCATATTTATGTGGGAGAATGGGCTATTGCCATTGGTAATCCTTATGGTCTGTTCCAGATAAACGATAAACCCTCGGTTTCTGTTGGTGTAATTTCCGCTGTCGGCAGGGACTGGGAGCGTAAAGAAGACGGACGGTTGTACAGGGGTATGATCCAGACCGACGCTGCCATTAATCCCGGTAATTCCGGGGGACCATTGTTGAATGTGCTTGGAGAAGTGATCGGGGTTAACACCTTTATTTATTCACCGGGGCAGAGGACAGGTTCTGTTGGTATTGGTTTCGCGATTCCGGCAAAAAAGCTGCGAATGGCTGTTGAACAGTTAAAATTGCGCGAAGGCTGGGAAAGTGATTTCTGGACTGGTCTTGAAGTCCAGAATCTCGATTACTGGATATCGCAAAGCCTTGGATTTCGAGGGACAGAAGGTGTAATCATTACGAACGTCGATCCGGGCAGTCCAGCGGAAAAAGCCGGAATCATGACTACGGATATTCTTTTTGAGATCGAGGGGACTCGGATGAGTAACCTGAGCGTTGCCAGGGATTATTTCGATAACCATGATTTCAGGGTTGGTGATGAACTTGAGATGCGCATTTTCAGGAATGGTAAAGAACAGAAAATAATTCTTCGTTTGGAGGCACGGCCGAAGTGATTGACAGGTACACAAGACAGGAAATTGGTTCCATCTGGTCTGAACAAAATAAGTTTGAATGCTGGTTGAAAGTTGAACTGGCTGTTTGCGAAGCGTGGACCAGGCGCGATAAGATTCCTCAAGAATCAATGAAAACTATCCGGGATAAAGCCAATTTCAAAATCGAGCGTATCCTCGAGATTGAAGAGGTAACCCGGCATGATGTTATAGCTTTCCTGACCAATGTTGCTGAATATGTCGGCCCGGATTCAAGGTATATCCATCTTGGGATGACTTCGTCCGATGTTCTCGATTCTGCACTGGCGCTTCAACTTTACCAGGCCGGGAAAATACTTGTTAAAGGTTGTGAAAAGCTGGAAAAATCACTGGCTGAGAAGGCTGTTGAGTATAAGAATATCCCGGCGGTTGGAAGAACACACGGTATTCATGCTGAACCTGTTGTATTCGGTTTGAGATTCGCCAGGTTCCGTGACCAGCTTGTGAGGGCAACAAAAAGGCTCAAAGAATCCTGGCAAGCTGTTTCGGTTGGGAAATTATCAGGCGCAGTCGGATGTTACGTCCATCTAGATCCCGAGATGGAAAAGGAAGTGATGGACGATCTTGGTCTTGGCGTAGCACCGATTACATCGCAGGTAGTATCAAGAGACCGCCACGCCGACTTCCTGGCGGCTATAGCGCTGGTTGGTGCAGTCCTCGAGAGTATCGCTCTGGAAATCCGTCACCTGCAGAGAACAGAAGTAGGGGAGGCACGTGAAGGTTTTGCCAAGGGGCAAAAGGGTTCATCGGCGATGCCACATAAACGTAATCCGATCGACTCTGAAAAGATCTGCGGAATGGCGCGTTTGCTTCGCGGAAACATGCACGCTGGCTACGAAAACGTTGCACTCTGGCATGAGCGGGACATTTCGCATTCGTCGGTTGAACGTGTTATCTTACCGGACAGCACGATTGCCCTTGATTACCTCCTGCACTTGACTGACAAAGTGGTTCGAAATCTTTATATTGAGCCGGCGCAAATTGAGAAGAACCTGAATATCACCGCAGGCGCGATTGTTTCAGAAGGTCTGCTACTGGCGATGGTTGAAAACGGGAAAACCCGTGAGGATTCATATGCTATCATCCAACGCGTTGCGCATGGAGCTATGGAACAGGGGATACATTTCCTCGATGCAGCACTATCGGAAGAAGATCTCGTTGACATTCTTGGTGAAGAGAAGATAAAAGAAGTATTTGATATGAATCACGCCTTGAGAAATGTTGATTTTATATATAGACGGAATGATTTATAGAACCAGTCTCGAATACTAATGATTGAGGAGATATAGGTATGGAGAAAAAGGATCTGTTGTATGAAGGTAAGGCAAAGATCCTTTACCTGACGGAAGACACTGACTTGCTGGTACAGGTATTCAAGGATGAACTGACAGCGTTTAATGGTACCAAAAAAGGTAAGTTTGACGGTAAAGGTGAGATTTGTAATTCTATCTCTACCCACCTGTTCGAATACCTGGAGAACTACCACGTTCCAACCCACTTTTCGAAGAAAATCAGTGGGACTGAGATGCTGGTAAAGCGTTTGGAGATGCTGCCGATCGAGGTTGTAGTCCGAAATATAGCTACAGCCAACCTGTCAAAAACCTACAATATCGAAGAAGGTCAGGCACTGGAATACCCGATAATCGAGTATTTCCTCAAGGACGACAAGCTTGGTGATCCCATGATCAATGAACACCACGCTTACGCGATGGGATATGCCACTCCAGAAGAGATGAGAATGATTGCCAGGGTAGTATCCAAGGTTAACGCGATCTTTAAATCTTTCTTCGACAGGCGTGGATTGATCCTGGTCGACTTTAAGCTTGAATTCGGGAAAATGGGACGAAGCCTGCTGATAGGAGATGAAATTACACCGGATACCTGCCGTATCTGGGATAAAAAGACCAATAAAAAAATGGATAAAGACCGTTTCCGCTACGACATGGGTGGCGTCGACAAGGTATACAAGGAACTACTTGACAGAATTGTTTCAGTGGGTTAGACGTGTTTGCACCTGAAGGTTTACCCTTCATACTGCCGGCATTACTACTGCTAGTAGTATTGCTGGCACTTGCATTGTTTAGAAAACATTTCAGCTGGTTTATATTATCGGGGCTATTACTGCTCTTTAACCTCGCGTTTTTATACTTTTTTCGTGATCCCGATATCACCATTCCTGATCCAGGCGCAATTGTTTCCCCGGTAAATGGGCGAATAATTGACATTTCTGAAACAGATAATGGTTCAACGAAGATAAACATCTATTTAACTTTACTTGATATTCACGCGATCAGGGCTCCTTTATCTTCCAGTGTTATATCAGTGGAAAAACATCCTGGGAAATTTCACCCTGCTTATGATCCGAGGGCGGGAAACGAAAATGAGTATATCGAGGTTGTTTTCTTGAAAGATTCCTCCCGGGTAATAACAAAACTATTCTCAGGATATTTTACCCGTAGAATTGTCTGTAACGCGAAACAGGGAGATTCACTTTCCGCCGGTGATAGGATAGGATTTATCAGGTTTGGATCAAGGGCTGAAATTGTATTTCCACCGGGGTTTGAATGCCTGGTGAACACAGGAGACCGGTTAACCGGCGGAGAAACCATTTTAGGATTATTCGAAGAACCATCGTTGTCACAAGCTGTATTGCAGGAGTTTTAATGCATTTAGCACCATTAATAGTTACGGCAATCAATGCCGGGTGCGGGATAGCCGCTATTGTCCTGGCTGTCCAGGGAAATATGTATGCGCCTGTCTGGTTATTATTGCTGGCTGCATTTTTTGATGCTGTCGACGGCTGGGTGGCAAGGAAGCTGAAAGTAGACGGCACGAGTGGTGCGAATGCCGACACGATTGCTGACCTTGTATCATTTGGAGCTGCCCCGGCAGTCATTGTTGCAGTAGCCTGTGATAATATCTGGGGAATAACAGTTGGAATCTTCTACGGTATTATGATAGTCGTCAGGCTGATCAGGTACCGTTTGAAACCTGAGCCGAGAGGAATTTTTCTTGGACTACCTTCACCTGTAACAGCGTTACCGGTTGCTGCTGTTGCGCAAAAAGCATTGCAGCTAGGTGGGATGAGCGGTTTGGTGATCGCTACGGCAGCACTAATGGGAACGCTGGCTATCCTGCCGGTGAGATATCCAGCCTGGCACCATGCCTCGATGAGACGTTTACCCATTGCTGGCCGAATGTTGTTTTTCTTCAGTGGTGTGATTGCCTTATTTTTCTGGCTGGAAGAAGCTGCAGTGATTTACCATTTGATTTATATCCTTATAGGTCCGTTTGTTTTGATACATTATCACCATCACCTCCTGGTGACTGCAGATAAACGAGAGAGGAAACGATATAAATGATCGTCATAGTCGAAGTAATGCCTAAGCCCGGAATCCTTGATCCGCAGGGTAAAGCTGTCTGCCACGCTCTGCACCAGATGCAGTTCCCGGAAGTGGAAGCGGTGAAAGTCGGGAAAATTATCAGGCTGGAACTGGAAGAAAACGACAAGGACAAAGCATTCAAACGGGCTGATGAGATGGCGCAGAAGCTACTCTACAATCACAACGTTGAAAGTTATAAAATTGTTATGCCCGAAGGAGAGAACAAGTGAAATGGGGCGTAATAGTATTTCCCGGTTCTAACTGTGATTATGACGGTTACGATGCACTGGGACGTTTGCTGGGACAGGATGTACGCTATATCTGGCATAACGAAAAATCGTTTAACTCCCTCGATGCCGTTCTTCTGCCCGGTGGATTCTCATATGGTGATTACCTTAGGGCTGGCGCAATCGCCAGGTTCAGCCCGGTGATGGAAGAGTTGATTGAGTTTTCCAATAATGGTGGAACTGTTGTGGGTGTTTGTAATGGTTTCCAGGTTTTGACGGAAGCTGGTTTGCTACCCGGTGCGCTGATACGAAATAAAAATATCAGGTTTATCTGCGAAGACCTGCCACTTCGTGTGGAAAATCCAGACAGTAGATTTACCAATCAATGCAATGAAGGTGATGTCCTCCATATACCAGTCGCACATAACGAAGGGAATTATACCCTTCTTGAAGATGAACTGGAAAAGATAGAAGCCAATAACCAGGTGGTTTTCCGTTACTGTTCAGAAGATGGGGAAGTAAACGACGAGAACAATCCGAACGGTTCTAGCAACAACATTGCAGGAATCATCAATAAAAATGGGAATGTCCTGGGAATGATGCCACATCCTGAACGCAGGTGTGATCCGATCCTGGGAAGCACTGATGGTCGGAAGATATTTGAAAGTATTATTCACTGGGCTGAGCGTGGATGACAAAACGATCCTCACAGGAGATGACTTTTCTCGATCACCTTGACGAACTTCGCAAAGTTCTGATCCGATCACTGATCGGCATTCTAATCGGGGTTATCGCCTGCTACTTCGTTTCCCATTACCTACAGGAACTTTTACTTACCGCGATTAAAAAATATGAAGGGGTGCAGTTGGCGCTGCTGGCGCCAACTGAAGGTTTTATTGTACGCCTGAAAATCTCTCTCGTCGCAGGGATATTTTTAACATTTCCCTGGGTTCTCTACCAGGTCTGGTTGTTTGTAGCTCCGGGACTATTCAAAAATGAACGTCGGATGGTTCTACCGGTGATCTTCTTTTCAACATTGTGTTTCCTCACAGGTGCCGTGTTCGCATGGTATGTGCTACCCTGGGCGACAAAATTCTTCCTCAGCTTTTCAACACAGACCGTAGAGAACTGGTGGTCACTGGCAAAATACCTCGACTTTATTCTCAGGATGTTCCTGGCGTTTGGCGTTGTTTTTGAACTGCCGATAATGGTCTACTTCCTGGCAAGGTTCGGGGTGGTCACGCCGGTATTCTTGAGGAAATACCGCCGCCACGCATATGTGCTGGTGTTAATCGCCGCCTCAATCATCACACCGCCTGATATTTTTACCCAGGTTGTCCTGGCACTGCCGATGGTCATCTTATACGAAGGAAGTATCGGACTGGCGGTCATCGCCAGGAAAAAATGGTTGAAGAATGATCCGCTGAGAAACAGGGAAGAGGAGACAGGGAAAGAAGAATCACCATCACAGGCGATGGAGGGCGGATAATGTTCGGCGGTGGTGAAATACTGATCATATTTGTCCTTATTCTCCTTCTTTTCGGGGGAAAAGAGCTACCCAAAGCAGCGAGAACTTTCGGGAAATGGATGTCTGTCCTCCGGCGTTCAATGAACGAAGTACGCCAGGAATTTAACAGGATTGCTATCGAGGAAGAGCTGAAAGAATCCAAAGACCAGCTCAATGAGATCAAACAGGAAATTGGTAGAGTCAGTAGCGAAGTTGAGAAAGATTTTAAAGACTTGGGTTATAAGGTTAAAGGTGAAGAAAAGGATATTCCGGAAGAAAAATCTCAAACGACTGAAAACAATAACACTAAGAACAAAGCGAATGATGATTGATATTATTTGATCGTTAGGCTGACCGCTTGCCCTGATAACTGAAATCAAGTACCTTTCTACATCCCCGTACCGTTGAATCTGTTTTGTGATTAGAAACAGAATCAGAAGTGCGGGATTTCTATTCTAATAATGTTCGATCCCGGTTTAGAAATTCCAATAATGAAATGTCTGCCAATGGTGTCGTCCCCGACTTGATCGGGGATCCAGTGACTTTGTTGTTTTTAAGATGATTCAAATTATCCCGACATTTTTGTATCGCTTAAAACGATCATATGTCTATGGAAAATCAATTAATGTAAGTAGTGCATTATACTACTTAAGCTAACAGTGAGCTTTTAGAGTCTGTTAACATAGAACTGATTTCTTAACGGCGCTGGATCTCCGATCAAGTCAGGGACGACACTGGCGGATTCATTTTTTAAGGATCCAATTGAATAGACAGGTTCAGAAATATTGATTAAAACTGGATATTATTAGGGGACAGTCATGAAAACTAAAAAATATCTCCTGCCGATTATCCTGTGTATGATGCTATTATGCATTGCCAGAATTGAAGCTCAATTCAGCCATTTCAGTGAATACATGTATGTGTCGCATGCTGAGGTGACACGCTTTGACGAAATAATCTGGTGGTGGGATGCTGATACTTTTGAGGGAAGGTTTCACACCAACGGATCGATTCCAGTACGTGATGGCGCGGAATTGATTGGCACCTTCTATACTGGTGATGGACCACCTTTCCAACAGATCGGAATTACAGGTGACATATACTATTACTGGCCACAAATAGTTTTCCCTGATGAACTGAACGATTTACGTGAAGCCGCTGAAGAGCAGGGGAACTTTTTTGCAAACGAAGAGAGTCTTTACCAGTTCCGTTGCCAGGCTGATGAAACTGGATGGATAGTTCGCAACTGGCTCGAGGGTGTCCCATGGGACAGTACTATCGTAATCGATTCTGTTAATATTCCCTATGGTGATGAGGTCGCGATATTTGTTGATGGGGGACTGCAATTATTCGGTGAAAATGTTTCAGGTCAAACTACCATTGGTGCGTCGGGAAACATCTTCCTGATGGATAATATCCTCTATTCTGAGTTAGAGCCCGGTGATGTTGAAGAAGAGATTAACTGGGACGATGTGGAATCGAGTCTGGGAATCGCGTCTGAGAAGGATATAAGAATTGCGAATACCTGGCCAAACGGTAGAGGGAATGGGGCTGTTGAAGCTGAACCGGGAGATCATAGCCGCCAGCATATAGTAATTACAGCATCCTTACTGGCACTTGAAGAAAATTTCACTTTTGAGAATCAAAACGATGTATGGGATACTTATATCTGGTGTACGGGAGATCATGTTGGTGAAACAGATGAACGCGGTACCATATTCTTTAGAGGTTCTTTGGCAAATTATCGCAGGGGATATGTACATCGAAGTAATTGTGGGGGTACTGGCTATGCTAAAAACTACCTCTACGATCCGCGTCTTGAAGATAATCCGATTCCACATTTCCCTGAAATTGACTGGTATGGAACTCCACTGTTCGGTGATCACACCTGGTCAGATACTTCGATAACACTCTCATGGGAAAACCTGCCGGTTCATGTCGCAGGAGGGAGTTTAACACTTGGTCCAAATTTGGATATCGAAGTAAACCAGGAGGATCCTCCTTTTATTTGGTATATAATTTACTATCTGTCATACGCAGACTTCCGAATTGATGCTGAACAAGATTATCCTGTGTCCCTTTCTCTTGAAAATTTCCCGGATGGTTATAGTGTGGCTTTTGTTCATGAGCTTGAACTTGGTGATTATTCAGGTATTGCAGCCGATTCACTATGGAGTGGATTAAATATTACCGGGAACGAATTTAATGTTGTCGTTGACGGATTTATGCAAGATTGCTCATTTACAGGAGATGAATTTATTATCTATCCGGCACGAAACAGTTCGAGAATTTCAATAGAAAATTGTGTCCTGGATGTTGACAGTATCATTTGTAGTGATGATGGTATCAATTCTAACTGGAATTCCATCAATCGTACTGTGGTAAATGGAAAACTATGCTCGAGATTCGATGAATTAGACCGTCTGTCATTTGGACCAGGTCTTGGGAAAGTCTTAGAGAATCTTCGTCCAGATGCTCAAATCAGGAATTCATTCTTTATGGATCCGATAACACTTTTGGTTTCTGGTAGTCCGATATCTGTTGACTACTGTGGGTATGGGGAACGAGGTAATGAAACAGTATTTGGTGACAGCGTACAAGTGGGTGAACATATCCTGGTGGAAGTAGATCCCCTGTTTGTTGACTGGGAGAACGGGGATTTTCGTCTGATGCCGGACAGTCCCCTGATCGACGCCGGTGATCCGGATAGTGATCCTGATCCGGACGGAACTGTTGCGGATATCGGTGCTTTCTATTTCGATCAATTGGACGTGGAAGAGTTTTCAGAAAGAATTATTCCCTCCGATTATAGTATCTCACCCGTCTTCCCGAATCCTTTTAACGGTGTGACAAACATAAATATTGAACTTCCTATAGAATCAAACGTCAGGTTCGAGGTTTTTAATCTGTTGGGACAAAATGTATCGAGGGGTGTTAAACAGGAACTATCAGCCGGTTTAAACAAGCTGAGTATTAATCTTGCTGGATTCCCTGCAGGAATTTATTTCGTTAAGGTTTCGACAGGAGATTTTGTAAGAATACAGAAAGCAGTTCTATTGAAATAGGCGTTTTTTTTAGGGAAAATTTGATTACATATCTAAATTTTTAGTGAAGCCGGTCTTTTACTATTGTCCTGCTCAAAGTTAGAAGACTGGTTCGATTCCAACCTGATCCGTTTTCCCGGAACCAGCAGCCTCCGGTAGAATGAGGTGGGGGAGGGAGTTCCTCGACGTTTTGAAATATTCTCTTCCAAGTCTGTATTTGATGATATAAATCTTTCGCTCATGATATTATCCTTACCAGTATATTATTCCACCTGTTCCTGGTTTTCCCCAGTTTCTTCAGACTGTTCGTCACCCTGATTTTCCGTGCCATCAACTTCGACACCTGCTTCCTGGATTTCGATATCTTGTCCTGATGATTCATCCTGCTGATCTTCAGTTCCAGGTTCCGGTTTTATTTCATCAACTTCTTCTACCTGTGTTTCTTCTAAACTTTCTTCAATTGTTGAAACTTCATCTTCTCTAATTGTGGGGAATACCGGCTCGGTTACTTCATAGGTAACCTTACCTTTTTCCATGGCTACTTCAGTTTTTCCCTGCTGTTTCCTGATTTTTTTACTGACTTTTTTCGCCTGCCTGGCGGCGTAACGTTCTTCACGGTCTTTCTGTTTTGCCTGTTTTTTCAGGTCACGGTCGAGGTCATTAACGAGGTCAACGAAAATTGGAGTGATCGAGTCAAAAAAGTGAGCTCCACCTTTAAGCTTATAAATCCTGTTGACACTCCAGATAATCTGTCCGGAATACGGCTCGGTGAGACGTACCCTGAGCCCAAGTTTTGCCGGTGTTCCACCTCCGAGCATTCCCCCGGCTTCACCGATAGCCCAGCGATAGATTTCGATCGTTGCGATTGCGTTTACCCGTGCGCTGTCGAGGACAACCTGCCGTCCCTTGACACTCAGGGCTTTCTCCAGGCTGAGGCGGTTGTCCTTGAGGTATTGTTCAAAACGTGCCAAGTCGAGAACATCATACTTACGCACCAGCTCTGTGGCGTATAGAGCCGATACTGTCCTTGCTTCGACACCCTTTAACTTGGTCGAGATTTTGGTGGGGAGTACAACAATGCGGAGAGGTTCCCTTGGATCGAATTCACTTCCTATCCGGACGTGGGTTTTCCAACCCAGTGATATAAATGCAAATAATACAATAACTAAAATCAGTAGAGAACGTTTATACATAAATCGCTCATATTTATATCTATTATTCATTATCTCTATCGGCATTCCTGAAGAAAACTTGAGCTTTTGGTTGAACTTTGTACCAACAAAGGAAAGTGGTTAAGTGACGCAGGTTTTCAGGTTATCGTTGGATTATGGATAGGAAAGATAATCAACCGCGTTCAATTAATACTGCATGGTCATCGACAACTTCTACTATCCAGTAATTATTGATCTCGGGATATACCGTATCGTCCAGGATACGGAAAGTAAAAGTATATTTATCTTCCTCGATAGTAAGTTCGATTGAGTCAGTTGACGAAGGTGGAATTCTGAATTGAATAACTGGAGATGCCCCTGAAATACATGAAATATCTTCAAAAAGATCACTTAACGGGTATGTGTTATACAAATTTTGAAACCAGAAATAGTAATTAAATGGA
The DNA here is from genome assembly GCA_028278125.1 of bacterium. The sequence goes on from JANQEY010000121.1 coordinate 32,709, forward strand.
TACATTTCCATCGGACCGGCAGATGAGATCGGATATGTATCCAGAAGATCATCAAGCGAAGTGTTGTAAGATACTAAAGCTAATGTGTCAAATTGCGCAATTGTCTCATCATCAAGGTGAACTACTATCATATCGAGAACCAATCCAGACGACATGACAAACGTATCCAAAGCGGTATCAACAGTTCGGGCAATAATCATGCGGTACTCAATATGACCGGCGAGAACTGTATCAATATTTATGTGAACGTTTGCTGTGTCACGTGCAACTGCAAGCCTTAAAGCATCCAGGCTTGGTTCGCTCCAGTAGCCGGTTCCACTTGTGTCAGGGCTGGTGGAAAAAACCCGGCTTCTTTCCCTCTCGCATGAATTCATCAATACAGGGAGAGAAATCAGCAAAAAAACCAGGAAGAAGAAGTATATCCTGGAGGAAAAAGCTTTAGTTGATAACCGAAAGTTTTTCATAATTCTCACCCGGTAGAATATGAGAATATGATAGACTGAGAATGTTTATAAGAATATAGGTTTTTGTCAGGAAAATTAAAATACTACTGATCATCCTTGTAAGATTCTTTAATCATGCTCTCGAGGTATTCTTTCGGTTTTTCAAGCAGCTTGACGGTTACCTGCAACGAATCCCGTTTTAAGAGATTTAAGCCATGTTCATAACTTTCAAGCTTTTCACGTAGAATGTCCGAGGTTGTTTTATTCTCTTCAGCGTGTTCCTGCAGCCATTTTTTCGCCGCGCTCGAAACAACAAGCTCGATACCTGTTGATTCTTTGAACTCTGTGATAAAATGCTCCAGCGAGAGTGAACTGACGAGTTCAGTACATGTCTTGGCAGGATTATCAACTTTGTCGACTGTCAGATGGAGTTTCCTGATAAATGTTGACGGTAGTTTCTTTTCGAAAGGAATCAGAGCTCTTTCAACAACCCTTGTCAGACCTCGTGCGCCTGTTTTTTCATTGTATGCCTGGGTGGCAAGCTTCTTCAATGCGTCATCACTGAAAGTCAGGTCAATTCCATACGAAGCGAAATCGCGAATTTTGCCCTGTATTACAGCATTGTATTCGTTGGTCAATACTTCATAAAGCCCATCGACATCGAGCTCATTCAAATGCGCGATCACCGGCAATCGTCCGATAAATTCCGATTCAAAACCGTATTCGATCAGGTCCTGGGTTGTTACGCGGGATATTTTTTCGTCCTGGGTCAAGCTCTCATATTCTTCGTCACTCTTAAAACCTATAGGTTGGCGGTTTAAACGTTTTTCAATGATTTTATCAAGGTTATTAAATGCACCTGATACAATAAATAGAATATTGCGGGTGTTTACCTTTTTTCGGGGAGCTTTGCCACTACGTTGTGTTTCGATAACAGCTTCCATCTGGCTGGCGAGGTCATGGGGCACACGCAGGTCAACATCAGTCTCTTCCATAAGTTTGAGCAGGTTGCGCTGGACACCGGTCCGGCTGACATCCGGCCCCACAAATCCCTGGCTGGCTGCGATTTTATCAATCTCGTCAATGTAAATGATTCCATTTTCCGCGAGGCTGATATTCCCCTTGGCGATCTTTACAAGATCACGTACCAGGTCTTCAACGTCTCCCCCAACATAACCTGTTTCGCTAAACTTTGTCGCGTCACCCTTGACAAAGGGAACACCGAGATGATCAGCAATGAGTTTGATGATATAGGTTTTACCGACACCTGTTGGGCCAATCATCAGGATATTGGGTTTAATATGACCTGGAATCCGGGCTAGATCTTTTCCATTTTCTTTCTCCCACTGGAGACGACGGAAATGGGTCGCAACTTTTGTCGCCAGAATTTCGACAGCTTTATCCTGTTTAACTACAAACTGTTTCAGGAAACTCTCCAACTGTTCCGGTGTCTGGTCAAACTGGATTTCTGCTTCTTCATCCTGTGGATTAACCGTTGTTTCCTTGTTACCTAAAGAATCAACCTCTGCCATAACGGCATCAGAACCATATTTCTCTCTCAAGAATTCCTGAAGGTCCTTTTGTAACTGGTCAGGTGTAGGATGTTGTGTCGTACCTTTTTCTGATTTATTTGCGGTCATTTTGATGTCTTCCTGTTCGAATTTAAACAGCTGATCTAAAAGGAATAAATAAGCGTGTACTTTAATATACGCACTCTTTTTACTGAACAATGGCTGCATTGTTTCTAAATAAGCTCTTGACGAGTATAAGCACTGACCCGTACCTTTTTATAGCAAAAAACAGGCCAAACAGGAGAATACATTGGTTAGCAATCTTAACGGTGGACTATTGGAAGAACGATTAGCGGCTATCGAACTGGTGATATTTGACGTGGACGGTGTTCTTACCGATGGGCTTGCGTACTATGATAAAGATGGAATGGCTTTTAAAAGTTTTTCAATGCGTGACGGTTTCGGTTTTGTGATGGCAAAATTCGCGGGAATTGAACTCGGTTGTTTGACAGGAAATGTAGCAGAAATGGTAAAAAGAAGGCTGGAAGCATTTGGGATTGAACGGATTAAAGGAGGTCATTTCCGCAAGCTTCCCTTTTACGAGGAGATTATTGAAGAGACTGGAATTTCTGAAGATAAAGTAATCTATATTGGTGATGACCTGTTTGATCTTCCCGTGTTAAACCGGGTGGGACTTTCCGTTGCACCGGCCGATGCGCACAAGGATGTACTTAAGCAGGTTGATGCCATTACTGAAACAATCGGGGGAAAAGGTGTAGTACGTGAGGTTGTTGAGGCTGTTGTCCAGGCTAAGGGTAAATGGGAGATGGTACTGGATAATATTGAGAAAGATGAACGGGGCGGCAGGTAAATATTGGACGAAAAATGCTTAATCCTGGCAAAATCAGGTTAGCTAAGATTTTAACTCTGCTTTTCATAATTGCGTTGTTTACTGGTTGTGCCGACTTGGCAGATGATGTCGAACTGGCAGGTCGTGAAGTCCGCGATTCAATGCCCTCACAGGAATTTGATAATGCCCTGGTAGTCCATACAAATAAGGGAGATACATCTTTCACGTTGGTTGCGCCTACTATATATCGTTACGATAAAACTGATTACGCTAAACTGGATGGTGGAATAAATGTCAAGTTTTACCGAGACGGTGTGGTAAGCAGTACTTTGACAGCAAAACAGGGAGAAGTCATCCGTGGTGGAAAAGAACTTAAGGCTATTGGGAATGTTGTGGTTAAGACTGATAGCGGGATGACGATATATACTCCTGTAATGACATGGACAGAAAGGGATCATAAAATTCGTTCAGATACAACCGTTACCCTCATTTCGGAACAGGATACTTTGTACGGAACAGGATTGATAGCAACAGACGACCTCAAGGAACGTACACTGCTTGAACCAAGTGGAGTAACCAGGAGGAAAGCACCACCGGAAGATGCTGATTCGGAATCCAATTAATCTGAAGTAAATGAAATGAGCGATAGTCCCAATTTAACTGAATAGATAAATGCGAAGATTTTCCATCATAATAATAGCATTGATAATCACTGGTTTCCTCAGTGTTTCAGCCCAGGAAGGCGGACGTCAGATTCGCAGGCACAAGGTTAATAGAGAAATACCTGTACCTCCGAAGGTAGAACGTACCAGGAGTGACGATTATGGTATATATGATGGATGGGGACGAGATACTGGTGGTGCGGTCAGACTTATTCGTGCTAAAGAATTAAGACAGATCAAAGACAAAAGGGGCGAACTTACGATCCTGGACTGGGATGTAAAGATAATTCAGGATTCTCTGTCTATCTGGTGTGACCTTGGCAGGTACTGGCGGAGTATCGGCAGGCTGGAAATGAACGGCAACGTGATAATGATCGATCCCCAACGCAGCCTGGACGCTGACAGGGTCATTTACTATGAGAAAAGGAAGGAAACCGAAGCCATTGGGAACGTAAATGTTCTTCGTGACTCCGTGTTTTTATCCAGCCAGCGAGGGGAATACCACGAGAATTTTGAGCTAGCCCGTGTCAGTGGAGATATGTTTATCCATGACCTCCGGCGTGATATTGTGCTAACCGGAGACAATGGTGTGTACGAAGCGCAGAGTGAAAAGGCTAATGTTCCTGTGAACCCGGTCCTGGTTCAACTTGACAGCACTGGTGAAGAGAAAGCACGAATAATCGGACGGGAGATGCGTTATGATGGAATCGTCGGATTAGCTGAGGCTATAGATGATGTGTATCTTGTCTGGGGTGAAGTGGAAGGAAAATGCAATCACCTCTATTTCTACCCCGATGATTCGAAAGCTTTAATGCTGGGCGATCCGCAGGTTTGGCAGAACAGGGATGAAGTGATCGGTGATTCTATCTGGATCTATCTTCTTGAAGAATCCCTGGATTCCGTTGAAGTGTTTAAAAATGCTGTAGCCTTTACAGTTTCAGACAGCAGCGAGAATTCTCCTCGAAATAAAATGACCGGCCAGCGTATCGTGATGGATTTTGACGATGGCGAGGTAGTAAGGATGCAGAGCCAGACTCAAACGGTGGCAACCTATCATCTGTTCGAGGAAGGTGAAGATAAAGGTTCAAACCGTGTGAGTGGAGATGAGATTACCTTGATCTTTAAAGATGGCGAGCTGGACCAGATCCTGGTTAACGGTGGGACAGAAGGAACATTTTATCCACCACATTTAGCAAAAAAAATCAGGCAACAAGAATAAGTTAATTATGAGCGACGAACTGATCGAAAAAACTGAGACGGAAGAACATCAGGTTGAGAGCGGCGGAACACACACCGTAAATCCCGCGAAACTGCAGGGAATTGACCTGGTGAAAATCTACGGGAAACGTACGGTTGTTAATCGGGTTACCATAGACGTATCCCAGAATGAAATTGTGGGTTTACTCGGACCAAATGGTGCTGGAAAGACAACGACATTTTATATGATTGTTGGGATGGTCCGGCCGAACGAAGGCAAAGTACTCCTCAATCAGAAGGACATAACCGGCAAGAAGATGTTCCAGCGTGCCCGGTTCGGAATTTCGTATCTGCCACAGGAAGCGTCAATCTTCAGGAAGCTTACAGTAGAACAGAACCTGCTGGCTATCTTGGAGACGATGCCGATTAATAGAAGCCAGCGAAAAGAAAAATGTGAGAAGCTGCTGGAGGAGCTCTCGATCACACATATCAGGAAGAGTAAGGCTTATAATCTCTCAGGTGGGGAGCGCAGGCGGACGGAAATTGCACGCTGCCTCGTTACAGATCCCAAGTTTATTCTATTCGACGAACCTTTTGCCGGGATTGATCCCATCGCTGTTAACGATATTCAGCAGATTGTAAAAGGTTTAAAGAAGAGAGGAATCGGAGTCCTGATTACAGATCATAATGTTCATGAGACTTTGGAAATCACGGATCGTGCTTATCTTCTATTTGAAGGCAAAATATTGAAATCGGGTACAAGTGAATTCCTGGCAACCGATCCGGAAGCAAGAAAATTATACCTGGGTGAATCGTTCAGCTTAAACCGTTAGGGAGCGGATAGCTAAATGTTACTACGGCAGGAAATAAGACTTCGTCAAGAACAGATACTGCAGCCACAGCAAATCCTGCGTTCGGAACTGATCCAGCTTCCGCAACTGTTGCTCGAGGCAAGATTTCAGCAGGAATTTGAGCAGAATCCATTGCTGGAAGAGATGGAAGAACTTGAGCAGGAAACTGAAGACAGGGAAGAGAACCGTCTTGAGAGTGCGGCTGTTGAAGAGGCTAAGAAAGAAACGGAAGAAGCTGAATCCCATGAAGCTGAAAAGGAAGAGAGCGAAATAGACTGGGATACGTATTTCGAAAAGCAGGAAGAGAGCCATTACGAATACCGCAGTAACAAAGCGATAACGGAACCTGTTGAAATTCCCCAGGCTGACACCGAAACACTTTCAGATCTTCTTCTCGACCAACTACGACTTGATCGTTACACTGATAAAGAACTGGAAATTGGTGAGTTTATCATCGGCAGCCTGGATTCAAGGGGTTACCTTGATGGAACAGTAGAGTTTATTGCGGAATTTCTGCATGTTGAAATTGATGATGTTGAGAGAGTTCTCGGTAAAATCCAGCATTATGATCCACCGGGGATTGCAGCCCGTGACCTGAGAGAATGCCTGCTGATCCAGCTGGAAGTTATGGGTGAACTCGATAACATTCCCTACAAAATTATACGAGATCACTACAATGATTTTGTTAATCGCAGGTTTGAAGCTGTTGCCAGTGGTCTCGGTATCACTCTCCAGGATGTACAGGAATCTTTTGATGTAATCGGAAGGTTAAATCCCCGTCCGGGTGAGGGGATTATCAATGAAAAGCTGAATTATGTCATCCCGGATCTTGTCGTTGAAGAGATCGGCGGTGAACTGATTGTCACGTTGAACGATGGGAACATCCCCAGTTTTTATATCAATGAAGACCTGAAAAAATTAATCCTCTCCAAAAAAGACAGTGATAAAAAAGCACGCGAGTTCGCAATCCAGAAAGCTGAAAGCGCCCGCTGGTTTGTTAACGCGATTCTGCAGAGACGTACGACCATGGTACGTACCATGCGTGCGATTGTAGAACGCCAGATCCAATGGTTTACATCAGGAAAAGAATCACACCTGAAACCGATGATCCTCAATGATATCGCTGAAATGATTAACATGGATATTTCAACCATCAGTAGGGTGACCCGTGACAAATATGTCCAGACACCGCACGGTGTTTACGAGTTGAAATATTTCTTTAATGACAGGATGGCTACATCAGACGGCGATGAGGTAGCCACGAGGACAATCAAAGCGAAACTTAAAGAGATTATTGACGAAGAAAATAAAGCGAAACCACTATCCGACCAGCAGATTGCGGATAGACTCAAGCAGGAAGGTTTCCCCATTGCACGCAGGACGGTGCAGAAATACAGGGAACAACTGAATATTCCTGTTAAACGTTTAAGAAGAATGGTTACGTGAAAATAAGGTTACGTAAGAATTGATAAATTTGGTAACCCGGTTCAAAAAAGCCGGGTTATTCTGCATATAAATGGGATTTGATTAAGATGTTCCTGCCCCTGATACACCGTAGTGACCGTTTAAAAGCACTTGTCGTCGGTGCCGGCAACGTTGCCCGCAGAAAGGTTGCTGACCTGGTTGATGCTGGAGTTGAGACAGAAATTATTGCCAGGCAATGTAGCAACGATGATCTACGAGAATTCATAAACCGGGAAAATATTCCGTTCCATGAAAGGGATTACCGGGAGGGAGATGTCCAGGGCTTTGACCTTGTTATTGTTGCAACCAATGATAAAGAGCTGAATGCATTAATCAGTAAAGAAGCAAGGAAACGGGGAGTACCCGTCAACGTTGTCGATCAACCGGATTTTTGTTCCGTCTACTTTTCGGCGGTAGTTCGCAGAGATCCCTTGATTTTATCTGTTTCTACCGGTGGTGCAGCACCATTTTTCGCCCGTGATATTAAAAAAGAGCTCGCTAAATGGATAGATGACAACAAATGGGATATAAGAGCAAAATGGGCAGAAAAAATCAGGAGATTTGCACTTGATAATATTCCGGTGCCAGGACACCGGGAAGCTTTTTTCAGAAAGTTTATGCAGCTTTCAAGTGAAGAATTAGAGCAGTGGGACTTTGAGAATCCACCTGTAGGACTTTGGAAAAGCTGGATAAATAATGGATAAGATCAGGATTGGCACTCGTGGAAGCAAACTGGCGCTTTGGCAGGCAAATGCAGTTAAAAAGCTTGTAAAAAAAGCGTTTCCTGATATAGAGATTGAGATAATCAAGATAAAATCGACCGGGGATAAGGATAGATCTACTCCCCTCGCAGGAATGGGAAACGCCGGAGTCTTCGTAAAAGAGCTCGAAGAGGAGCTGTTAGAAAAGAATATCGACTTGGCTATCCATTCTGCCAAGGATATGCCCAGCAGTGTACCGGAAGGACTGGTAGTCTTTAATACCCTGAAACGGGAACAAATCGAGGATGTCCTTGTAAGTAGTTCCGGAAAATTGCTCGATAAGCTGCGGCCAGGAGCGGTTATAGGAACTTCAAGTCCCAGGCGAAAAGCACAATTGCTGAATTTCAGAAACGATTTGAAGGTTAAGCCTATCCGCGGGAACGTTGAAACAAGAATCAAAAAAGTAAAAGATGGTAAATATGACTCTACAATTCTAGCCAGGGCAGGTCTGATTCGTCTTGGATTGGAAAGTGAAATTACCGAGATTCTTGATTCAGATCATTTTCTACCTGCACCGGGGCAGGGAATCATCGCGGTAGAAAACAGGGTGGAAGATTATTTAATGATGCGCTGGATGCATACCTGGTGCGATCAAATATCCCAGGTAGAACTGTTTGCTGAACGTTCATTTATGAAAACACTCCAGTCAGGTTGTAATGCGGCGGTGGCTGGAATAGCAAAGTATGATCCCAATAATAAACATATTCGAATGACAGGCAGGGTTTATTCACTTGATGGTTCTAAAATGATTGAATCATCTTCTACCGGCAGTACAGAAGAAGGAACAGTTGCAGATATCGGTAAGAAGGTCGCAGAGGAACTGTTGGAGAATGGTGCTAGGGAACTGCTGGATGAAATTCCGGCTGATTGAGGATAAAAAATTTGAGTAACGAAAAAGGAAAAGTATACCTGGTTGGTGCCGGACCTGGTGATCCGGGATTGATTACAAAAAAGGGGTATGATACCCTGAGAAAAGTTGATGTTGTCTGCTATGATGCCCTGGTTGACCCAACCATTGTTGCGACAATACCGGATTCAATAGAAAAGCTCTATGTTGGCAAACGCGCGGGACGTCATTCCAAACCACAGGACGAGATAGAAACGCTACTGGTTGAACTTGCCTTCTCAGGGAAAAATGTTGCGCGGTTAAAAGGTGGTGATCCTTTTATCTTCGGCAGGGGAGGGGAAGAAGCCATTGCCCTTAAAAAAGCGGGCATATCCTTTGAAGTAATCCCGGGGGTAACAGCCGCAACAGCTGCTACAGCTTATGCGGGAATACCTGCCACACATCGTGGACTTGCCACATGGACTTTGTTATTTACTGCTCATGAAGCCGATGGGAAAAACCAGGAAGCATTGTTGCACTACGATAAACTTGCTTCGTTGGGCGATGGCACCCTGATCGGGTATATGGGAATCAGGCAACTTCCCAACCTTGTTAACCAGCTGGTTGAAGGTGGTCTTGATCCTCAGACACCAGCCGCAATAATTGAACGTGGTTCTACACCTGCCCAGAGAGTTGTCCGTGATAAACTGGAAAAACTGCCTGAATCCGTTAAAAATGCCGGGGTTAAACCGCCGGGATTAATAGTAATCGGCAAAACTACCGACCTGTCAGGTAAGTTGGATTGGTACAATAAAGGAGTGCTTGCTGGAAAAAGAATCCTGGTAACACGTCCATCATCACAAGCCGATCCAATGTATGAACGGCTTGGACAACTGGGAGCGTCAGTTATCCCGGCGCCATCAATCAAAATAAATGAATCCTTCGATCAGGATGGTTGGGATCATTTCAGGAAACAAAATAATGAGGGTGGCTGGATAGTATTCACCAGCGAAAACGGTGTTAACTATTTCGTTAAGCAGTTATTTGATGAGGGAATGGATTGGCGTGCGTTGGGTACTCTTAAAATCGCTGTAATAGGCGCAGGTACTGAGAGGGCAATGTTCGAGGTTGGTCTAAAAGCTGATTTTAAACCGTCGGTATTTACGGTCAAACAACTGGCTGCAGAACTGACTCCAAAACTGGAAGCTGGAGAAATAGTTTTCAGGATACGCGGCAACCTTGCTGATAATACACTTGAAGATGCTGCAACTGATGACGGGGCGAAAGTCTACCCAATTGAAGTCTACAATACAGTTACCGCTGACCTGGATGATGGAGTTCGAACCTGGGTGGAAGAAGCACCTGTTGATGTTATTACCTTTACCAGCGGATCAACTGTCACCTCGTTCGTGGAGCAATGGGGAAAAGATAAGTCGCTGGAAATTGCTGAAAATGCCGCCGTTGTTTCTATCGGTCCCTCAACATCAAGGCTTGCTGAAAGTGAAGGATTCAAAGTTTCGATTGAGGCGAAACCTCACAGTGTTGAAGGCATAATTGATGCCATTCTGAAGTGGTCAGAATCGAGATGATTCAGATATAAAATGGCAGATTTCAGGTAATAATTTACTCAACTTATGTAGCGGATAGAGAAAATAATGGCGTGGAATTAAGATAGATAAGAGAAACGAGGAGAGTGAATTAGTTCTCATTAGCGCAGGGGGTTGTGTGGCGAACGTACACATTCATAATAATTTGTTAGATCATATAAATTGAAAGGTAAGTATTTATTCTATCAGTATTTATTTCCGAGAGAAGTAAATAAGAGATCGTCGCGACTCTAGATATAGAGACACTAAATCACCTGAGGAGTTAAACTCATATAAAAAAACTACGTTTAACTCTATGTTTTAACATCTCATATTTTTGCCGCCGCATCGCTTCTTCGTGTGAAATAAATCTTCCAGTTTTCAGACAACGGTTTTTTCTTGACGCATTATTTTTGACAATAGATTCATCTTTTCGGTTGGCGTCTTTACTCGAAAAAAATCTATCGGTTTTAATACATCGGTCGTTGTTCGAAGTCGAATTTTCACTGTTAGATTTTTGTTTTTGGTTTAAAAGGTAATTTAGCACAACCCCGAAGCAAGCGGCGACGATACTTACAAAAAGGGGATGAGCAAGTAAATCCATTTACATCTCCGATAAAGCTGTTATGAACTTTTTTACGCAGCCATTGTAATCCCCTTTCTATTTATTGACGCCATTTATAAGTTAATAAATTAAAACTAGTAACTCAAGTTTTATCATTAAAATGTAGTGAAACTACATAGTGTATACGGAGAGCAAATAATATTAAAAAATGAATTACATTTTTTAAGAATTGATTTAACTTCTCTTTCTTGTATATTACAATTAACATTCATTTCTATCGATATTTTCCTTCGTTTTACCAAAGGAGGATTTTGTCATGCCGAATAATCCATTTTCAAAACTTCTGTCAGGTCTTGGTAGTTTTTTCGCATTTATAATCAAGGGAATTCTCTTTCTTGCTTTTCTGTGGGGGGAATTTGGTGGATTATATCACTCATTTAGATATCATAATGATGTTGTAATTGCATTTCTCGTCCCCCCAATTGCATGGTATAGATCAATTGAGTTTTTCTGGTGTAAAGAGAGACGAGCCAATGATATATATATTAGTCAACCTGAATTATCCACAGACGAATACTCGGAGATGAGCTTAATCTTCAATAAAGCGTTCGAAGATTCATTAACTGATGAAGATATATCCAGACTTAAACAACTGTATTCTGATTTTGAACACAGGACGGGAGAAGCTTTCGATGAGAAAGATGTTTACACTTATGAAACAATGATGGAAGCGAAAGTATTGTATGAAAGAGAAGTGGGCAGATGTATTTTAAGCTCAATAGACAGTGAACAACCGTTTTATTCCGATGACTATAAGAAACTTAAAAAACTTTTAAAGCAATATGGTTATGTTCATCCCGAAAAACTTAAGAGAGATCATGAAAAAATCAAATCGGCCGGATTTAGAACTCCTTGGACTGATGAATTGGGGATGTCATACTATCCTCCATCGAGAGAAGAAGCCTTAGAGGGTTTACGCGATATAGACATTCTAGAAATCAATAATAAGAAAATAGTAGCTATGATGTTTGAAATAATTAAAGAACGTGAAAAACAATAATATTTCATAAGGGTTAATGGATTTTTCAGTTGGACGTTATCGGAATTCTTGGAGGATTCGTGAATTTGTCAAAATATGAGCCAAAATGGACTGAAGTTAATAAAACGCCATGTCCTAAAGGATCGTTTGACTGTCCACATTGTGGCACGAGGTTACCAGCTGAGTTTAAACATGCAAAGCTTTCTCATACCTATCTCGACTCAGCAGTCATGCGAACTTTTGGAGGTCATCTAAGAGGAGGTGTTCTTGATAATGCTAACCTAAAACTATTTTCATGTCCTTCATGCAATCATCCTACATTCCATGTTGAAATTGTAAGAAAAGTGGGCAGGGCAAAAAAGACCATCATTGATGGCTATTTATATCCTATTCACAATGAAATAATGGGTATTTTAGGTGATGTTCCAGTAAATTATCGAGAATTATTTGAAGAAGCAGCTAACACCTTGCAAACGAGCGCTCGTGCTTGCGTTGCATTAAGTCGTGTTTTACTTGAGAATATTCTGATAAATGAAGGTTATCCTAAGAGAGAGAAAAACAAGAAGCTAAAAAAGGATGGACGAATTGATCTATATAATAGAGTTCTAGATTTCACTGAGGATTTAGATATTCCGCTAAGACTAAGGAGTCGAGTAGATATTGTCAGGACTGAGGCAAATATTTTCCTTCATGAGAGCGATGTTCCCGCAGGTTTTATAGGTGAAGAGGGGAAGAAGGAAGCAGTTGGTTGTCTGGCAATCATCAAAGATATTTTGAATTACTTTTATATAGAAAAAGCAGAATGCGATGCGGAGGAAGAGGCTGTCAAATCGAAGATTAGAGAAGCCGGTGGCAATTTGGTTGAGCCAGAAGAAGGGAAGGATTCAGAAGAAGAATCTAAATAATATACTTCCTCAGCTATTAAAACAGAGAGTCGAGTTCAATATGATGTTCAAATGATTATGCATTAAAGATGCTTAAAATTTAGTGATGATTAAAATTAGGTCGAATTGGAAGCCCAGAGCTGAAGTGAAGCCGGTTTTTGAGTCCTTTCCAAAAATACATTCTCATTAAGCTGTTTAGTTGTTATGTATTTGATATATGGGATAAATATTGGAGAAATTCAAGTTGTCTATTATATTCTGCGAAAATCAATATACGCAGGAGTGTTGTCATGCAGCTTTTTGACCAGATTAGTTTAATTGGGATCATTCTAACTTTAATCGGAACCATACTCACATTATTAATACTAGTTTTTAGTGGTGGAAAATGGATAGGAAGGACTGATCAGATGTTACACATGTTAAATGATAAAATGCAGCAATTAAATGAGAATATTGATCAGAATAATAAAATAATAAAACTTCATATTAAGAAATTAAATGACAGAATTGATAATTTAGGAGGCTAATTCAATAAGATCGAACAGGAGTGTCTGGAGAGAGCATATTCCCAGCAAGATTTCAAGAAGTTTTTAGTATTGGTATTTATCTCGATATGTTTCGGTTTTCAGAGGTTCTGAGAGTATTTCGAGAGATTGATTAAAGTGTTACTTAATAAGAGAAACCAGCCTGTAAGTAAGGCTGGTTTCTTCTGTTATATCGCTTATGCTAAAGTATTGCTAAAAGTGTGCTTTCTGAATCGGTTCATGCTTTCTTGAGAAATAATCTTCCTTTGCAACTTGTACTTTTTTGCCTAGGAAGAGTAATGCAATCAGGTTGGGGAACGCCATCAGCGACAGTGCTATATCACCAAATCCCCAGGCCGCTTCGAGGGCTAGATTCGCCCCGATAAAGATCACTATTACATAAATTATCCTGTAGATTTTTACACCCTGCCTGCCGAACAGGTAAACAGTCGCACGGTCACCGTAATAGCTCCATGAAATGGCTGTTGAGATTGCGAAGAGAAATACTCCAAGGCTGACCATCCAGCTGCCCCATTTTCCTCCCAGGCCTGTTTCGAAAGCCTGGGCTGTTAACAGGGAACCGTTCCGCATCCCCTTACCCTCAATCCTTAAATCGGGATAAGGATCTGAATAGAGGTTTGACGTTATAATCTCGCCCGTCGAATCTCGAGAAACCGGGTATACTTCAATTAGACCTTCATCGTTAACTTTTAGTCGTCCCTCTTTGATAACGAATAAACTGTCATCCTCCATGTAATTAAACCGTGGTTCCTGGAGGAAGCTGTCATTATAAATAAGTTTTATCCCAAGGGCTTTGCCCTCAACTATCGGTCTTGTACCTGTGAAGAGGTCTTCTTCATCAACTTCGCCACCGGGATTCAATTTTGTCATACCAACCACGACCATGGCATCCGAAGGTTCAATGACTGTTGGATATGGTGTTTTCCAAGCTCCGCTGGTGATAATTGTTAATCCTGTCAGGGTGCAGATCAACAGCGTGTCGATAAAAGGACCAACCATTGCCACTGTACCCTCGCGGACAGGTTCTTCAGTTTTTGCAGCGGCGTGAGCGATTGGCGCTGATCCCTGCCCCGATTCATTCGAGAACAATCCACGTTTCACACCCCAAAGAAGAGCCATAAAGAATGTCGCCCCGGCAAATCCGCCAACACCGGCTCGGAAACTGAACGCTGAAGTGAAGATCAGGTTAAACGCTTTCGGAACTTCAGATGCATGTGTACCAATTACAACCAGGGCACTGACTATATAAACAACAGCCATAAACGGAACTAACCGACTGGCTACAACACCAATTCGTTTAATCCCGCCAATGATTACCATGCCAACAAGCAGTGCCATTGTCAGGCCGGTGATCCATTTCGGTATGCTGAAATCAGCATAAAAACTGTCGCTGACGGTAAAAGCCTGTACCATGTTGCCCTGGCCAAAGCTGGAGACCGCTGCGCAAAACGCAAAAATAACAGCCAAAGGCTTCCATGATTTTCCCAATCCCATTTCGATGTAATACATCGGGCCGCCGGACGCGCTTCCGTCCTTATGAATTTTACGGTGGAACATCGCCAGGGTAGCTTCACTGAATTTTGTCGCCATTCCAACAAATGCAGTTACCCACATCCAGAACAGTGCACCCGGGCCCCCGAAGTGAATAGCCGTAGCAACACCGGCGATATTGCCGATACCAATAGTCGCCGACAATGCCGCTGAAAGTGCCTGGAGATGGTTAATGTCGCCCGTATCGTTCGGGTCGTCATAAATTCCCGCGATTACCCGCCAACTGTGACCAAACTGGATCATTTGTACTAACTTCAAGCGGATTGTCAGGTACAGACCTGTTCCAATCAGCGGAATAATCAACAAGGTGCCTAATAACCCTGATGTAGTATCAATAAAATTCTGCATGTTCACACACGTGTTTGTTGGTTCGAAAAATATTATTCAACCGGTTCTACAAGCTCGTCGGTGGAGCCAGTTTGCTCTTCAGTT
The DNA here is from genome assembly GCA_028278125.1 of bacterium. Next base: position 47,876 of record JANQEY010000121.1, read on the forward strand.
TCCGAAGGAGTTGAAATCTCTTCACTATCCTGTTGCGTGTCGCCGGTATGTGGATTTTCAGCTGATTTTTTTGGCAGCAGGTTAGTAACAAGGATCACGGCCACCGCGATAGGAGCAAGTATTCTCGCCATCCATATCCAGATATTAAAAAACTGCAGGTTGGGATTACCATCCTTGATTTCCTTTGCAATCCTCGCTCTTCCCCAGACCCAACCGGCAAAAATCGCGATAAATATCCCACCAACAGGGAGGAGGATATTTGCCGTCAGGTAATCGGCGAGGGCAAAGAAACCCTTTCCGAAGATGGTGAAATCCTTCCATACACCAAAGCTCAGTGCTGACGGCACACCAAGTACAAAAGCTATGACTGCCATTATCACCGTTGATCGTGATCGTGTCCATCGTAGCTCGTCGGTAGCGAAACTTACCATCACTTCCAGCAGGCTGATGGCGGATGTTAATGCAGCAATGCTCAGGAGAATAAAGAATAAAACGGCGAGAAGATTTCCAAACGGAAGCTGACCGAAAACCATCGGGAGGACTTTAAAAGTTAATCCTTCTCCGCCTTCAGGGGCAAAACCCATGGCAAAAACAGCCGGGAAAATTGCGATACCGGAAAAGACTGCAATTCCCATGTCTAAACCCGCAACTGTTCCCGCACTCGAAAAGAGATTTGTCTTACGATCCAGGTAGGAACCATAGGTGATCATTACGCCCATTCCCAGGCTGAGGCTGTAGAATGCCTGTCCCATCGCCATCAGGATAGTTTCAAAGTTCAACTTGCCAAAATCAGGTTTGAATAAAAACGCCAAGCCTTCACCACTACCCGGGAGGGTTAAGGAACGAACTATCAGGAGGATAAGAAGTACAAAAAGCGTAGGCATGAGGATTTTTGACCATCGTTCGATACCGCTCTTTACACCTTGGCTGACAACAACAATACAGAGCAGCATAAAAACAAAATGGTAAATTACTACCTGTCCGCTGGAACTGACAAAATTCTCAAAAGCGGTTCCCGCGTCTGCTGCCGTGGCAAAACTTGCTGTTACACCCGAGATGGATTTTACAAGGTATGCCAGAGTCCAACCGGCTACAATTGAATAATAGGATAGTATTATTATTCCAGTAATTAACCCTATTAATCCGATTATCCACCAGGCTGAGTTGGGCATTATCGCCTTAAATGCGCCAACAGGATTACGACCGCTGCCGCGTCCTATGGAAAGTTCCGCACCCATGATAGGAATACCAATGAGTATTACACATGCCACGTAAATTATTAAAAAAGCGAATCCACCGTTCTCACCAAGCACATAGGGGAACCTCCAGATATTTCCCAATCCGATAGCGCTCCCTGCCGCGGCAAGAACAAAACCCAGCTTGCTCCCCCAGGTCTCACGCTGATTTCCACCTGTCGGCTGCATCTAAATCCCTCTCCGGTTCATGTCGATTGAAGTTCCGCATAAGGTAGAATCAAGCAAAGCATATCGCAACTGAGACATGATTCGTTTGGAAAAAAGCGTCACTTGAACAGTGACGCCTAACCAGAGATTGCGAGAGGATTTAGAGCAACTTCTCATCATTTCGCCAGACACATGGTGGATCAAAATCCCATAAAACTCTCTAAATCCGCTTGGGGAGAGGGATTCTGCGTAAAAAACGAAAGCTTGAAGTAAATCTTTAAGGTTGGAGTTTCAGGCTCTAGGAAATTAAACACTCAGACACTATCATCGCATATGTATTCTTATATATAACAATCATTAATAATCATATATTGAACATTTGTTTTTTAGAGTTTAGAGAGTTTTCTCATTGACATAGGGACTAGAGGTTTATATCTTTGTGGAGCAAAAGGGTTTTAAAAGGGCGTTAAAAGGGTTTTGAAGTGGGTTAGAAACCCTTAAATCACCAGCAAGGGAAACTACCGTGAGCCATTGCCTGTTCTTCGGGACTCATCACAATAAACTTGATGAGAAATCGAGAATTGTCATGCCTGCAGCATACAGGCGTGAGAATCCTCGTGAAGTCCTCGAAGGTGAATTCTGGCTCACCCCTCACGATTCCGGTTACCTCATGGTTCGCCCCAGTTTTGTCTTTGAAAATCTTGTTCAGTCGATCAAGAACAAGATGGATGAAAATCCGCAAAAGGTCAACCTGTTCATCAGGTATTTATATACCAATTCTGTAAAGATCAAGCTTGATTCGCAGAACCGAATTGTCCTTTCCCAGAAAATCCGTGAAAAGCTGAAATTCCAGGATCCGAAACCCAGGGAAGATGTAGTCCTCGTGGGATCGGGTGATTATTTCGAAATCTGGCCGGGTGAAAAGTTTGAGAGTGAAGAAGAGTCTCTGACGAAACTTTCCGGCATGATGGATGAATGGGGGGCAAGCGTGAGCATCGAGACGAACAAGTGATGCCCGGTGTAAACCGGGAAGGATCTGAATACGGTACTCACGTGCCGGTTATGCTGGAAACTGTAATCGATCTGCTCTTTGTAACTCCGGGAGGTACATATCTGGACGCAACTGCCGGCGGTGGTGGTCATTCAGCCGCATTGCTTGAGCGTCTTGATGATAAAGGCAGGGTAATAGCACTGGACAGAGATTTTGACGCGATTAACGCGTTAAAAGAACGATTTTCCAAAGAACCTCGCATTCAAATCATACATACTGATTTTGGCAAACTTGGACAAAATGAACACGTTTTAAAGGCAGGGCCGCTTTCTGGTGTTCTTTTCGATTTTGGAGTCTCGAGTCATATGCTGGATGCGGTTCCCGAAAGAGGATTTTCACATCGGGAGGCCGGGAAATTGGATATGAGAATGGACAGGAGCCAGGTTTTAACAGCGCATATCGTGCTGAACCAGTATGACCGTACAAAGCTGACAAGAATTATCAGGGAGTACGGGGAAGAAAAACGTGCGGCAAAAGTGGCGCAGGCAATTATTGATGCACGTCCTATCGAAAATACCGGGGAATTATCCGACGTAATCAGAAATGTTGTACCACTTGTTGATGAAATCAAAACTGTCACCAGGGTATTCCAGGCAGTGAGAATTGAAGTCAACAGGGAGTTGGAATCAATCGGGCTGGCGCTGCCCGAAGCAACAAAAAAGTTAAAAAAGGGGGGAAGGCTTGTGGCCATGTCTTACCACAGCCTTGAAGACCGCCTGGTTAAAAAACACATAGCTGAAAAATCCAAAGATTGTCTTTGTCCAACCCATCAGCCGGTATGCACATGTGGCGGGGAAAACGCAGAGTTAAAGCCTGTCCACAAAAAAGTAATCAAAGCTGGAGAAGATGAGATAAAGGATAATCCAAGGGCACGGAGCGTCAGGATCAGGGCGGCAGAAAAGATCAAGTAGCACGATTTAATCTGATTCACATAATCGAGAAAAAAGTGCTGGAAACCAAGCAACGAATTTCACCTGTTAAATCAAATAAAGCGGCAGGTATTGCCTCGCTTGTTGGAATATTCATACTCCTGCTTGCCAGTGTCTATATCAAGGTTCTGCAGGTTCGTTATGGCCAGGAAATCCAGAATTTTCGCACAGAAGTTTCACTGTATCGTAATGAAGTCCGTGACCTGAGATGTAAAAAATCAAAATTAACTGCTTTCACAAGTATAGATAAAAAAGCAAAAGAGATGGGAATGATTTTCCCGAACCAGATTCATGAAGATTTAGTGGTTTTTGTTCCAGAGGGGCGTGTGCCTGCTTCGTGTTCATCTGACGGAAAAACGCTTGATTCAAAAATGAATACGACAAAACAGGGTAAAATTCAGATCGCCCAGAGGAAAGAGTATAGACCATGAACCGTGAACAACGTTGGAAGAGACGCCCGGAGGTTTCGCTGCCGATATCGAGATCGAGGGTTTTTGCCGTCTTTTCCAGCTTTGTCATCCTTTCGGTATTTATAATTTTCCGTCTTGTCGAAGTCCAACTGGTTCGTCACAACGAATTTTCCACACGAGCAGATAGACAATACAAAAACCGGCATACAATCGATCCCAACCGTGGCAGGATCCTGGACAGGCGAGGGAATGACCTGGTTATAAATATCGCCAACCTCTATTCAATTGGTGTTAAAACTTCAAAGATCAAAAACCGGAATGAACTCGAACGCGAGTTGTCCGTAATCCTCGGAATTCCACGAAAAGAAATCAGGCAAAAACTATCCAGCAGCAAAGCTTTCACCTGGATTGTCAGGAAAGCAGATTTTAATGTCGCAAAACAGGTCAGGGCATTGAGGGACCAGTCCATTGTCCTGCAAAAAGAGACCAAACGTGAATATCCATATGAGAAGGTAGGTGGCCAGGTTATCGGTTTTGTCAATACTGACAACGAAGGTCAGGGTGGGATCGAATTGACATATGATCGCATCCTCAAGGGAGAACCTGGCTGGGAAATATTACAGCAATATGGAAAAAATCGACAGATAGTTGATGAATCCTATCCATGTAATCCAGCTATTGATGGCGGCACTATAGTTCTTTCAATAGACATAAACGCTCAAGCTATCGCGGAAGAAGAACTTGAAAAAGCGGTTAAAATTAGTGACGCGATAGGTGGAAGTATTGTAGTGACACGTCCCTCGACCGGTGAAATACTGGCAATAGCATCAGTCCCCGGTTTCGATCCAAACGACATAACCAAATCACAAATGATTAACAGGCAGAACCAGGCAGTTACTTCTGTTTATGAACCGGGATCGACATTTAAAGTGGTACCGTTTACAGGATTATTCGAAGAAGGACTACTCAGCATAGATGAATTGATTGACTGCGAGAAGGGTCGTTACCAGGTAGCGGACAGGGTAATCCGTGATACCCATGAGAATGATATATTGACCGCCCGCCAGGTATTAACCAAGAGCTCGAACATCGGAACAGTAAAACTGGTGGAACGTCTCAATCCCCACCAGTTTTATACACTTATCAGGGATTTTGGGTTTGACCAGTATACTGGAGTACCCCTCAATGGTGAAACAAAAGGACTCTTATCAGAACCGTCTAAATGGTCTGGTGTTTCACAGGCAAACCTGGCAATTGGACATGGTATAGGAGTTACGTCATTACAGACAGCAATGGCTTTTGGAGCGATAGCCAATGGCGGATTTTTAATGAAGCCAATGCTGGTTCTCTCAACTAAAACTCCCGAAGGTCAAACCGAACTGATAGAGCCGGAAATGGTTCGTCGAGTGATGCGTCCTTCAACTGCCCGAGCGATGCGTCTTCTTCTTGGTGATGCTGTCGCAACAGGGACCGGTACCCTGGCGTCCATTGATAATATTAACGTTTCAGGTAAAACAGGTACTGCCCAGAAGGTAGATCATGAGAACCATTCCTATTACCAGGACAGGTTTGTCAGCTCATTCGTAGGATTTTTACCGACTGAACAGCCCGAGCTTTTGTGCCTGGTTGTAATTGATGATCCGCAGGGAGATTATTACGGTGGTCTCGTAGCCGCCCCTGTATTCAGGAGAGTTATGGAACGGCTACTGGTTACGCTACCCCCCCAAGATTACTTGTTTGTCCAGGAAGATCAGGAATACGAATACGAGTATCCTGAAAACGCTTGTGTGGTCCCGTCCCTTGTTACACTGCCAAAAGTACAGGTTGCATCGATTCTTGAAAAATTGAATCTGGTTCCAGTTTGGACAGGCGAGGGTGAGATGGTTATCAGCCAGGGAACTCCACCAGGAACCAAAGTGATGTTTGGTTCGGGACTGGAGCTTGTACTTGGTGAATATACAACACATTCAGGGAAGGTAATTGTCCCTGATCTGGCGGGGATGGATTTACGTGAAGCAATTGCCATGCTTTCCGGTCTCGGTTTGTCAGTTAAGATCAACGGTGTAGGCAAGGTTAGTTCACAGGCTCCTGAGGCAGGATCATCTCTTAAGGTAGGTCAGACATGTACAATTTTCGCCGAAGCCGGTGTCAGGAGGGCTTCATGAAGATTGAACAACTGGCTGCCAGTATTCCCGGCGCAAAAGTTAGAGGTGATGGTTCCACCGAGATAAAATCAATTCAATATGACAGTCGAGCTGTAAAATCCGGAGATCTTTTCTGCGCAATTAAAGGCGAAAAGTTTGATGGCAATGAATATATCGATAATGCTGTCCGTTCAGGTGCCGCTGGTGTTTTAACATCCAGCAGAGAACTATCAATCCAGGTTCCGGTTATAAATGTCCCGAATGACAGGGAAGGGATGGCGCTGGCAGCGCATTCGATCTACAATAATCCCACTTCACGATTGGAAGTTCTTGGTATTACAGGTACAAATGGGAAAACCACCAGCCTGATCCAACTCCAGAGTATCCTTAAGTATGCAGGTTATAAAACCGGCCGTATAGGCACCCTCGGCTGGGAAATTGATGGTTTCGAGGAAGAGAACGAAAGGACTACACCAGAAGCCATCGATATCCTGGATATAATCGCGGGAATGGAAGACCGGGATGCATCGCATGTCGTTATGGAAGTTACTTCGATCGCGACAATCATGCATCGTGTCTCCGGATTCGATTTTAGGGGTGGGTTGTTCCTGAACCTGACTCAAGATCACCTCGACCTACACGGATCCATGGAAGAGTATTTCAAAGCAAAAAAATTATTCTTTGAGATGCTTCCGGAAAACACACCCGGTGCTGTGAATGGTGATGATCCTTATGGACCCAGGATGCTTGAAAATGTTAATTGCAAACCGGTTGTTTTTTCGTTTAATAGCGATTCTGATGTCCGGGGCGAGACAATTGAGAACTCATCCAGTGGCTTAAAAATCAATATCACCGGGATATTCGGTGAATTTACTGTTGAATCGCCTCTTATCGGTGGATTTAACGCTGAAAATATCCTGGGCGTAATTGCTCTTGCGTTGGCTTATGGTATTGACAGCGAAACTATCGTAAAAGGACTTGCCAACGCACCACAGGTCCGTGGTCGGATGGAAAAAATCGTACTGCCGAACGGCGCTAATGCCGTAGTCGATTATGCACACGCACCCGGTGCGATTGATAAAGCACTGGAAGCCCTTAAGCCAATAACGGGTGGTCGGCTGATCATTGTATTTGGAGCAGGTGGCGATCGTGATACAACCAAACGTGCTTTGATGGGCGAAATCGCCTCCAGAATGGCTGACAGCGTGATAATAACCAGCGACAACCCACGTACTGAGAATCCTGAAAAAATCATTGAGAACATTAAGAACGGTGTTGTTGGCAATAATGTATCCACAGATACTGACCGGGCATCTGCAATAAGAAAAGCCATTACCGGTTCTGGTAAAGGAGATACTGTATTAATCGCAGGGAAAGGTCATGAGACCTACCAGGAAATTAACGGGATAAAACATCATTTTGATGATCGTGAAGAAGTTTTAAAAATCAGGGAAGAAATGTCATGATCATCACTGAAAATACAGCTGTTGAGGCTGGGATTGAAATTATAGGTGCTTGGGACGAGAATTTACCACCGGTAACGATGGATTCCCGTTCCGTTGAAAGTGGGGATCTTTTCTGGGCTCTTGCAGGTGGTGCAAGAGACGGGCATGAATTTATCCCGCAAGCAGTTGAAAATGGTGCAGGAATTATTGCTGCTGAAAAAGCCTGGGTAGAATCATGGGGTGAGAAATTTTCCGACGTGACAATGTTTGTCATGGAAGATACCATGGCTGGCCTTCAAAGTTTTGCGAACGAAGTTCGGAAAACTGTCGGAGCAAAGGTGATTGGTATAACAGGTTCAAGGGGAAAAACAACAACACGTGAGATGGTGACCAAAGCCCTTTCGTCATATGGGAAAGTAGCGCAAAATCCGGGTAATTATAACAATCATATCGGTGTACCCCTGACACTTCTCAACATAGCTGGCGATGAAGATTTCCTGGTGATCGAGATGGGTGCGAACCATATCGGTGAGATTGAACTGTTGTGCCACATTGCTCAGCCTGACATGGGATTGATAATAAATATTGCTGAAGCGCACCTCGAAGGATTTGGTGGAATCGAAGGTGTACAAAAAGCTAAGGGTGAACTGTTTGAGTACCTGAAAGAGACAGGGCTGGCCATTGTTAACCTTGATGATTTCAGGGTAGTGGAAGCTTCGGTAAACAATATTGACAAATCAGGATTTACCCTTGGGGAATGGCCGGAAAACTGGCGACATGCACTCTATGCGGGTAGCGTGGTTGCCACTGACGACTGGTCACGTCCGACTCTTGCTGTGGAGGGGATGACTGTCAGGTTGAATCTGCCCGGAAAACACTTCGCTTCAGGCGCGATGGCGGCATACGCTGTAGCTATTGAATCCGGGGCGGAACCGGACTTGGCACTAAAAGCTATCGCTGAAACTGAGCCTATGAAGGGCAGAGGAAATATTATCGAATTGGCGCGAGATGTCCAGGTCCTGGATGAGACATATAACGCCAGCATTCCCTCAATTGAATCTTCCCTTGAAACACTCGCCAATCGTCCGGGAGCAAAAGTCGCAATCCTGGGGGATTGCCTTGAGCTTGGTGAATACTCTGAAGACGAACATAAACGCCTCGGAAGGTCATTGTTATTAAACGACATGGATTATATCTACCTTGTTGGTGAAAACATGCGTTGGACAGCCGAGGAAGCAGAACTGGCAGGAATCAGCAATGTTCAATGGGTGGATTTAAAAGATACAGAAACTGTACTGGAAAACTTCCTGGATAACATCGAGGATGGGACCAGTGTTCTTGTTAAAGGATCGCGTTCCATGAAGATGGAACACCTTGTAGGCATCATAGAAGATTCCCTGGGGAAAAAATCGGGAGTAGAGGGATGAATACAGTATACCTTCCCGAATCTTTGAAAGGCTTACATGCCTGGATACTTGGACTGGCAAGAAGTGGTATCGCAGCCGCCAGGTTGTTAAATGAGAACGGGATGCGTGTCTTTGTAACGGAAATCAGGCACGAATCGGAAGTAAAGGAGGATGCAGACTTCCTTCGATCCCTGGGAATTGAAGTCCAATCAGGCGGACACCGGTTTGATAACCTTGAAATCCCGGAATTCGCCGTTCTCAGTCCTGGGATACCTTTGGATGCACCGGCTGTTCGATATCTTCGTGACAAAGGTTGCAAACTCTATTCGGAAATTGAGGTAGCTTCATGGTTCCATAATGGGATCATAGTCTCGGTTACCGGATCCAATGGGAAAACGACCGTTACTACCTGGATTGCGCATCTGTTGAGAGGCGCGGGATATGATGCTCTCGCCGCTGGAAATATTGGCTATCCATTCTGTGACCTTGTCCGTAACCGTCCCAAAACCTCTATTGCAGTTGTCGAAACTAGTAGCTATCAACTTGAGACGATAAAATCCTTCCATCCGAAAATAGCGGTTATCACAAATATCTCACCGGATCACCTGGAACGTCACAAGACAATGGAAGAGTACACCCGGATCAAAGCAAGAATCTGGGAGAACCAGTCGGAAAATGACCTGGTGATTATCCCGGTTGATGATGAATCAATTGATAATGTAAAACAAAGTATTCCCGGAAATATTGAACTGTTCAGCACTGAAAAGTGCCCTGAGGGAGGGGCAGGAATCCATGACAATATGCTGGTATTCGTAAATCCTGGAGAGAATCTTCAACTGGTAAGCAAAGATGAGATTCCTGTCCCTGGCCGCCACAATACGGCTAATGCGCTGGCGACAGCGCTGGTCGCTCGTAAACTGGAAGTCAGCATAGTTGATATTCGTGAAGGCATGCGAAGTTTCCCCGGTTTGCCCCATCGATTGGAAATTGTTGGAGAAAATGGAAGGACCTGGGTAAACGACAGTAAAGCGACAAATGTGGAAAGTTTGAGAGTGGCACTTGAAGCAGTTCAAAAACCGGTTTGGCTAATCGCAGGTGGTCGCGATAAAGGTGATTCGTACTCACCGATTGAAAAGCTGGTTAGAGAAAAAGTAGATCGTCTCCTGCTGATAGGAGAAGGTGCTGAGAGATTGGAAAGAGAACTCGGAGATGTGGCAAGCTCCGTTGTCCTTGAAACACTGGAAAATGCAGTGAATATGGCTAATCGTGAAGCAGAGGAGGGTACAACCGTTCTCTTGTCACCCGGATGTGCAAGTTTTGATCAGTTCAAAAACTTTGAAGACAGGGGTGATTATTTCCGCAAACTGGTTGGGGAGGTAATCAGGTGAGACCACTCGTGCCAATTGGACCACCTCGTAAAAACCAGGGAGTTGATTTTATCCTGCTTACGGTAATTCTGCTGCTCACGATTATCGGACTGGTAATAGTTTATTCGGCGAGCAGTGAAAGATCGATGGCGGATTATGGAAATCCACACAAGATGTTCCTGACTCAATTTTTCAGGGCTATTGTCGGGCTTGGCATCCTCGCATTTATGATGTATATGCCCTATCACATCTGGCGGAAGTTTGCAATCCCGGCGATCCTGATTTCTGCACTTTGCCTTGTCCTGATTTTCCTCAGCAACCTTGGCGTTGAAAGCCATGGTGCCCGTCGCTGGATCAATGCCGGACCAATAAACTTCCAGCCCTCGGAAGTGGCAAAGTTCTCAATTGTTCTATTCCTGGCATCGTGGGCAAGGACTCATGTAAACAGCATATTTAATTTCCGTGAAGGAATTTTTATTCCGTTAAGCATTGCTTTTATTCTCGTTGCGATCATTGCCATGCAGCCAGATTTCTCAACCGCTGCAATGATAGCAGCGATTGCCATAATAATGGTATTCATATCCGGTTCTCGACTAACACATCTCGCCGCTGTCTTCGGCCCACTGATGTTGATAGCCTCAATTTTCGTCTGGATTTCACCTTATCGCAGAGCAAGACTTCTGAGTTATTTCAGTTTGGGAATAGACCTTGATAAAACAGAATACCAGGTTTTGCAATCATGGATTGGCTTCGGACGGGGTGGTTTGACGGGTGTTGGTACGGGTGAGAGCAGGCAGAAACTATTCTTCCTCCCCGATGGTCATACAGACTTTATTTACAGTGTGATAGGTGAAGAATGGGGATTTATCGGTACACTGATTGTGCTGTTACTATTCCTGGTGCTAATCTGGCGTGGACTAAGGATTGGTTTCCGTTGTCCTGATCCGTTTGGTGGACGGCTGGCTATTGGATTTACGTTCGCAATCGGCCTATATGCACTTGTTAACATGGCCATCGCCGTTGGTGTTCTACCAACTACAGGCTTGCCGCTTCCATTTATCAGTTATGGCGGGACATCCCTGATTCTGACATACGCTGTCAGCGGGGTGATTCTGAATATCTCGCATTATGGTACTCCGGGTAAACAAATGAGAACAGGAGGTGTTGAAACCTTATGAAGTACCTCCTGAAAAAAATCCAGAGGATTCATTTTGTCGGGATCGGCGGAATTGGAATGAGTGGAATCGCCGAGTTGCTGGCGAAGCAGGGAATAGCAATATCCGGGAGTGATCTGACAAAATCTCCAATAACCGACCATCTTGAAGGATGTGGATGCAAAATCTGGCAGGGGCACGACACATCGCATGTAGAAGGTGCAAACGCTGTGGTCTACAGTAGTGCCGTTGATACAGATAATCCAGAACTACTTGAAGCCCGTGAGAAGGGAATACCTGTTATCCGCCGTGCTGAGATGCTTGGTGAACTGATGCGTTTAAAAACCGGTGTCGCCATTGCGGGTACACATGGAAAAACCACCACAACCTCAATGGTTGGTCATATTCTGACAGAGTCCGGACTGGATCCAACTGTTATTGTTGGTGGCGTATTAAGAGGACTTGGGACAAACGCGCGTCTTGGCGAAAGTGATCTTCTTATCGCTGAAGCTGATGAATATGACCGTAGTTTCCTCAATCTTACACCAACCATTGCACTTATCACAAATCTTGAAGCAGAACACCTGGATACTTACGGCAGTTTTGAGAACCTACGCGATGCATTTCTCAATTTTGCCAACTCAGCACCATTTTATGGGACTGCCGTAATTAACAGCGACGATCCCAACCTGGTGGATATCCTGCCTGAAATATCCCGCCCGGTTGTCACATATGGATTTAATCCCCATGCTGATTTTCATGGCGAAGATATAAAACTAGGAGAAATCAGTAGCTGCACGCTCTTTTACAAAGATGAGAAACTTGGTGAAATCAGTATTCCCATCGCCGGACGACACAATCTCAGCAACGCTATCGGTAGTGTTGCGATTGCCAGGGAATTTGATTTGTCGTTCGAACAAATCCAGGCAGCGTTAAAGACGTTTGAGGGTGTAAAAAGGCGTTTTGAGTTCCGTGGTGAAGTTGATGATATAGTTGTTTATGATGACTACGCTCATCACCCGACTGAAGTGGAAATGACCCTCAAGGCAGCGAGACTTCTCAGCAACAGGCGTTTAATAGCAGTGTTCCAGCCACACCTCTATTCGAGGACGCAAACCTTCTATTCCGAATTCGCGAAAGCACTGATGAATTCTGACATGCTGATCATAACCGGGATATTTCCATCCCGGGAAGAACCGATCGAGGGTGTCACAAGCGAATTGATCGTTGATCGAATAAAGGAGTACGGGCACAAAGATGTTTATCACATACCTGAACGGAAAATGGTGGCAGATCATTTGGCACAAGTAGTAAAAAGCAGTGATATGGTGCTGTGTCTTGGGGCAGGGGATATAAACAAAACATCTGATGAGTTGTTGACAATATTAAACCTGGAGGATGTCAGGTGATGGATCTGCAGCTAATAAAGGATAGGCTGAACGACATCACCGGGGCGAGTGTCAGAGAAGATGTTGTCCTCGCACCATACACTTCCTACAAGATTGGTGGCCCATCTGATCTGTTTGTTGAACCCGGATCTTCTGAAGCCGTTGGTGCTGCCTTAAGAACAATCGCGGAAGAAGATGTTCCCCTGTTTGTTCTCGGTGGCGGCTGCAACCTGTTGATCTCAGACAGCGGCTGGCGTGGCGTAACTCTATGCCTCGGAGACAATCTCACGGGATGGACATTAAAGGACACTGATGTAGAAGCAAAAGCGGGCACTGTGTTGCTCGATTTTATACACGCCATGAACCGGAACGGTCTTGGCGGAATGGAAAACATGGCAGGGATCCCAGGCAGAATTGGGGGTGCCTTGCGGATGAACGCGGGAGCATTTGGACAAGAGATTAAGGAAACAGCTGTTGAGGTGGAGGGATTTTCGCTGAATGGTCAACCGTTTCGTCTGAATGCTGAGTCGATTGGATTTGATTATCGCAAGGCACCAGGTCTGGATGATAAGGTAATTACAAATGCGAAGTTCAGGTTCACTGAAGATGAACCGGAAATACTTAAAAAAAAAACAGAAGAGACATTGCAGAAAAGAGACGAAAAACAGCCGCTTGAATATCCGTCCTGCGGCAGTGTGTTTAAACGTCCGCCGGGGCAATATGCCGGTGAGTTGATTGAAAGAGCTGGACTGAAAGGGACACGTATTGGTGGAGCGATGGTCAGCGAGAAGCATGCGGGATTTATTGTTAATGAAAACAATGCTTCGGCGGATGATGTTTATCAAATGATAAATATGATCAAAAGTAAAATATATGATTTGTTTAATGTTGAACTGGAATGTGAAGTAAAAATGGTAGGTGATTTTGGTGAAGTTTAGACGAACAAGTATGGCGCGGAAAATCCGTAACCCGGAAAAAACGAGATCTTCCAGGACAAGGAAAGCGCCAAGAGCAAAGAAAAAAATCGGCAGGAAAATCCTTGCAGGACTGGTCCTCTCATGCCTTGTGTTCTTTTCAGTTCGTCACTCTGATTTCCTGCTGCAAAAAGTTGGAATAAAAAAACCGGGTAGTCCTGGTCTGGAACTGGTAACAGGTGAAGAAGCTTCCGATCAAAAAAACAGTGGTGAAGTTAAAATCAAAGATACACGGGATAAAAATTCAGAATCAGGAGAAATCGCAGAACAAGATACAGCTGAGATTGCTGATGACAGTAAAAACATTATCTCATGGTTAAGTCTGAAACCATTATTAAACAAAGTGTTTATAGTTGAAAACATAAAGCTCAAGGGTGTTTACAGTATCGCCAGGGACAGCCTTTCCAAAAATCTTGAGAGACTGATTGATGAGCCGTTGCTGGATTTGGATTTACCGGTTTTAGCTGAACAGTTGGAAAAACACCCGAGGATTAAAGAAGTCTCCTTACGCCGTCAATTACCGAAGACGCTGGTAGTAAAAGTGAACGAAAGACGAGAAGTAGCCCAGGTTATTGTTGGAAACAAACCTCTTGGGATTGACAGGGATGGCGTAATCCTCTCAAAACCGCAACCAGGTTGGCCTGTGGATGTAGCCGTTATAACCGGATACAAAAAAAGATTTGGAATAGGTGAGCAGATATCAAATACACCAGTCAAGGATGCGCTGAAGTGGATTCGTGCAGCTGAAAAATATCCCCTGGTATCGAGATGGATTACTGAGCTTGAAGTTCAGGATCCCGGGTTAACCTGGATCAGCGGAGCTGATGGGATGCTGGTGAAGCCGGGTAAACATAACATCGAAGCCCAGGTGGCGACAATAAACGCTTACCTGGTTAAAAAACAGACTGAAAAGACGGAGCCGGGAATAATCGACCTGACTTTTCCCGGTTACCTGATCCTTTGCGAAAATCGAGAGAAAGATGAAAATACAACAGCTACTGATGCCTGATAACCAGCGAGGGAGGGTATAATGCACGCCCGGGAAATGATAGTCGGACTGGATCTTGGAACTACCAAGGTATCTACCATTATCGCCGAGGTCGATGAGCAGGGTGCGGCAAATATCGTTGGTGTTGGTTTCTGCGAAGCCCAGGGGATGCAGAGAGGCGTTGTAATCAACGTCGATAAGACCATCCAGGCTATTGAGCGCAGTATCGAAGAAGCTGAAAGAATGGCCGGTGTGCAGGTTAGTTCGGTTTACGCCGGTATTGCCGGTGACCATATCCGTTCGATTAACAGCAAGGGTGTTATTGCCGTTACGAGAACATCACGGGATCGTACCGGTGTTATCACCAAGAAGGATGTGGACAGGGTAATTGAAGCAGCCAAGGCGATGTACCTGCCCATGGACAGGGAGGTACTCCATGTCCTGCCACGTGAATTTACTGTTGATGATCAGCCGAATATACCCGATCCGGTTGGAATGACAGGAGTACGTCTCGAAGCGGATGTTCACATCATTACAGGGGCGGTGGCCAGCGCTCAAAATGTTTTCAGGTGTGTTAAACAGGCTGGTATATCTGTCCGTGACCTTGTGCTTGAACCGCTCGCTTCCAGCTATTCAGTCTTAACTGACGATGAGAAGGAATTTGGTGTTGGGTTACTCGATATAGGTGGTGGGACAACCGACATCGCGGTTTTTGAACGGGGTTCGATCAGGCATACATCAGTGATTGGTCTTGGCGGAGAAAATGTAACCCGTGATATGGCAGTTGGACTAAGAACACCGTTTGAGAACGCTGAAAAAATCAAGATGGAGCATGGCAATTGTTTTGTTGACAGTGCGGAACCGAATGAAGAGGTGGAAATCCCGGGAATCGGGGGACGTTCTCCAAGAACAGTTTCAGCCGAAACTGTCAGCGAAATAATCCAGCCGAGGATGGAAGAGATATTCGAGCTGGCAGCGGCGCAAATGCGTAAAGCCGGTGCGTGGGACGCGATTATCACCGGTGGAATAGTTCTCACAGGCGGTGGAGCTCAACTCGACGGTGCTGTGGAACTGGCTGAAAGTGTATTCCAGCTGCCGGTAAAACTTGGTACTCCCACCGGGCTCGGGGGATTGATGCAGCATGCCAACAGTCCAGTTCACGCAACTGGTGTTGGGCTTGTTTTATACGGATTGGACCAGGTTGGAAGTCCTGATCCGTTCAGGGGTGACGATACTAAAATTTTCCAGAAAATATTTGGGAGGATGAGGGAATGGTTCGAAGACTTTTTCTAGAAGGCGAAGACGGATCCGAACGGTCGGCCGGACGCATTGGCCCCGAACCGATCCCGGTTGATCCGGAAAAGAACCAGGATATCAATTCGGACTCGAACGAAACAGAAGAATCCAGCGAACTCACTGTGCGCGAGATTGTTCTCGGTGACACTTCGGAAACAATTGATAATGCCATCATGACCGAAGAGATCTCCGAAGAGGAAACGACGGAAGCTGAAGAAACGATCAAATCAACTATTGAGGCCGAGTTCGAAAATCCCGGTGAAGAAGAGATGTCCATTTCCGTGACTGTCAAAACGGAAGAGGTCGATGAACTGATGCCAGAACCGGATAAAACCAGGAAGCAGAGCGATCCTGACGAGACTATCAGCATTCCTGTTGGTGAGGAGGAGGAAAATCCTAAGGCGACAGCCAAACAGGCAAAAGTCGAGGACGGAGATAAAGATCCGGTTGAATCCCTGTATTCCGCCTTGGATGAGCTTGAAAAAGCAGTCGATATCAATCCTTCCGCGGATGACAGGAATAACAAATTCCTGGAAATCGAATTTGGAAGCGAAAGCGAAGCGGAAGAACCGGAAGCTGAAAAAGCACCCGTTGATGCATCACTCGACGAAGAGACTGAAGAAGACACAAAAGAAAACAATAACATAGACAACACGGCTACTGAAGTTGAAGACACAGCAGCCGATGGAGGTCGTTCCATGAGTCTTGATACGCTTGGAGGAAACTTGAGATTCGGCTTCGAGGAGGAGGATCAGCGTGCAAGGATGAAGGTAATCGGTGTTGGCGGGGCAGGTTCCAATGCCGTGGACAACATGATCAAAAGCGCGCTGGATGGTGTTGAGTTTATTAATGTGAATACCGATGTGCAGGCTCTTGATTGCAGCATGCCTGGACGCAAAATCCAGATCGGTAAATCCCTGACAAAGGGACTTGGTGCGGGCGCCAATCCTGAAATCGGACGTGCATCGGCGGAAGAGGATATCAACGAATTACGTGATATGCTCGAAGGCGCCGACATGGTCTTCATTACTGCCGGGATGGGCGGCGGAACAGGTACTGGGGCAGCACCTGTTATCGCGCAACTGGCACGTGAACGTGATATCCTGACAGTAGGTATTGTCAGCCGACCGTTTACGTTTGAAGGACCAAAACGTCTGCAGCGTGCTGAAGCGGGGATCACTGAAATGCGTGCTTCGGTTGATTCACTCATCGTTATCCCAAATGACCTTATCCTGAAGATCTGTGATGATGACATTTCGGTTACTTCAGCCTTCCGTAAAGCCGATGAAGTGTTGTACCAGGGTACAAAAGGTATCAGCGATATCATTAATACCCGTGGTTTTGTTAACCTTGATTTCGCAGACGCAAAGGCGGTTATGTCATGTTCCGGTGACGCGATTATGGGACTTGGACAGGCATCAGGTGAGAACAGGGCGGTTGAGGCTGCCGACGCGGCCATCACCAGCCCGTTGCTGGATAACCTGAGCATCGAAGGTGCCAAGGGAATCCTGATTAATATTACCGGTAACTCCGATATGGGTATGCTGGAGGTCAACCGTGCCGTTGAACTGATCACCAGCCGTGCAGGTGAAGAAGCGGATGTCTACTTCGGTATTGTCCATGACGATTCCATCGGTGACATGATCAATGTAACAGTTATCGCCACCGGGTTTAACAGTGTTGAACCGAAGATTAAACCGATTAAATCCGTTGAGAAGACTAGAACACGTTCAGGTGACGTTCGGGTAACTACCAGGACTACCCCCGTCCAAAGCCATGACGCGAACGGAAACGGGAACGCAAACGGCAATGGAAATGCCAATGGCAACGGACCTGCAAATGGCAATGGCCCGTCGAACGGTGACATGGACGATAAGGGAACAATGACCTTCGAACGTGTTGAAGCGGAATACGATCCATACGAGTCGGATTCCTTACCCGATCCAGACCTGATGGACGAACTTGACGCAAACGATTTAGAGATGCCCACCTTCCTGAGAAAGAGGAAGTTCAGGAAGGGATAATAATACTACACCCAATAAGAAACTAGTCTCCCAAGCGGCAAACCCGGCGAAAGCCGGGTTTGTTGTTTATAGAAAGTTGTTGTATTTGTCTACCGATCGGGTGGCCCGACTTGACTTATATCCTCCGTAGCTTTAGCGAAGGGGGACGTAAGTCGGGTTTCTTAATCCTTTAAACAAAACTACGAAGTCTGATAATAGCAAGCTAATTAAAGATTTTAAGCTATGGAAAAGCGTAACAAGTTATGCAATAGATAGCGATATGGATTATAGAATCCCTTTTGATCTTGTTTTCTATAATCATGGAGCAGGAATACCAAGTATTTCATATATTAGTGATGGGAAAACTATCGAATGATAGCCAATAAATGAAACGTTTATTTTTGCTATAATTGTAAATCCAATAAATACTATTACAACCCATCCCAGATAGTGAGAAATTCTATCGGTTATACTGCACAGGAACCATCGTTTTCTAGATCTTGAAAAATCAAATAGAACTGCTTTTAATTGATTAACATTTAATAACGTATAAAACTTAAGGAGATGATATAGCGTGTATACTGAAGATGCGACACTGAGGTTTAATTTCATCGCGGGTATTTTTAGACCGATTAGATAAGGTAATAGATTAATTATAGCAAGAATAAACAATATTACACCACTTGGACCTGTGTACTTTTCTTTTAATCGCTCAGGCGTTGATAGATCTTTTAGAAAAAATAGTTTCGTCGGAAATAAGCGAGATAGAATTTTAGTGTTTATACTATCATATGCTTCAATGCGCCCAAAATTTTCAATTGTAGATGTTACAAGAGAATTTAGTATAGTCTCGCCAGAAGGTTCTTTCAATGATCTAAGCAGTCTACTTCTGAAATAGTTGGAGCGAAATCTAATTATATCATTTTTTGGAAGATCTTCAATAATATTACATAAATAGAGATAGTCTAATTGCTGGTTAAGCTGGATTTCATCAATATTTATACCTAATCCTAAACGAATATCATTCAAAAGGTCTTGTCGTTTGTACAAATCTTTTGAACTTAGCAAAAACATAACAAGCCTCGATAATGGTTCACGAATTCCATCAAAATCTCGCCTAAAAAACTCCTCTGAAAATGATCTTTTGTTCTCTAGTTTTTCCATGTAAAGTCTATCAATGTGCAGATCATTCCATTTATTCGAATCTTCAACGATTTCGCTACATATTTTTTGAATACGATTAGGTAACCCACTGGAAATATCATATATTATATCAACAATATCTTGCTTATTAGTAATTAGTACTCCTAACTCATGTAAGGGATCGCAAATTAGACCTTCTGCGTCTTCTTTCGATAGTTCACTAAGTTTTATTAATTTCATTCTTCCTGACAATGGAAATATAGAAGATATGGCAGCTGCAAAGAGGCGGTCATAACCACATAACACTAATCGTAAGTTTGTTTTATCAACAAGTGACACTAATTTTGTTAATATCTCCCAATCGTTTTCTTCATCTTTCTTTATGAAACGATCTACTTCATCTAAAATTATTGTAGAATTTTTATATTTATGTTCTGTAAGATTTGAAAATATTTCATATTCGCTCATCTCCTTAATTCTTTTAGGAAAACCTACTCTTCTAATTCGACCACGTACCATATCTGAAGATTCAAAACCCAATTCATTCAGAATCAAATGCCAAAGATTCTTAGTTTCAGTCAATTCCCGAACGTCTACAAAACATGTCCTGTAAAAGTATCTCTGTTTTGTATATAATTGCATTTCAGGTTGTTTCTTCAACATCCTAAGGGCATATTTTGCTAATGAAGTTTTTCCTATTCTACGAGGACCAACGATGACATGATTTATGTCTCTATTAATTATAGATTCAATCTCAACTTTTCTTCCAAAAAACATCGTATGTTCTGAATATTTGGTAGTCTGATAAGGATTAAGTCTTTCTATTCCAAAATTTTCAAATATTAGCTTTCTAAAACTATCAATATCAATGTTTTTAATTAGATTATAAAATGAATCGAATGATTTTATTATCCATCCATTCAAATTAATAGAATCGATTTTCGTTTGTGGAAGTAATAATATCCCAGCACTATATCGATCTTGTTTAAAATTAGCTGGAAGGTTATAAAATAATATTTCATTGTTATTATTTATATTATTAATAGAATTTTCCTCGGTAACGATAATAAGTGGAATATCATTGATCAAACGACGGAATATTTCTACTAAATTCAAGCTATAATACCAGATTTCAGATTTTAGATTATTAACATATTCGGTTTCCACGTCTAGTTTCTTAAAATCTTTGCACAGAAGTTCAATTTTCTTCAAAGTGATCTTTGACTTCATCTTAGCTTCCTTGAAGTTCAATCAAAACATAATAGTTATAAGATATCGATAATCATTATTTATTGACTAATTATAGAAGCTTAATTCATCAAAGTCATTGGACGTCTCAGATTATATCATCGAATTATTATCTGCTGTTAAATTCTAAATAATTATGCTTTTACCAATCCTGATAGTGTTTGAGAATGAATATAATATTAGAGTGATTATTTAATAGTGATCTCCAATTGATCCATAAACGGTTTCTTTTTCCTTAGATCTATCCAAAAAGAATTTTGTAACGTATTCCTAACATACAATTTATTCATAAAAAAGCTTGTAGTATTGTTTACAACAAAAATCAAATAGAAATGATCTTGGGTGAAATGAGAGAGTTCTTCTGGTACAGAAGGATCAAATTTTTCTTCGCGCACAGAATTCATCAGAAAGATGTTAAAAAGATACTAACAGTTCGAGAATCGATAAAAATCTTCATATAATCATCTTCAACTATTTTCGGCAAATAGTAATGTACATGCTGTTCATCCCATTTATCAAGTTTATTTCGCTAACGTCCTTAAAATTTAAGGAAGCTGCAAATAAATATTTACTTTGGTAGCCTGCTGTTGGAAGTAGATGAATTTTATTTGTAATTTTCATCTAGCTTCAATGGTATAGGAGGAGGATATGAGCGAACTTATCTACTATGGACCTGATCCGTTACCTGTATATGAATCAAAACAGGCATTTAGAATTGAGATATACCGGCAGCTTCTGACGGCAACTACTGATAGTATGAAACAAAGACTCCAGATGTTGATACTTTTAATCACATTAAATGGAGCAGGATTCGTCACAGCTTTTGTTGAATCCGAAAGTGGTTGGGTAATGTTAATGATTGCGTTAGGTTTATTGTTTATTAATTCCGTATGTTGGAAGTATCTGGTAAAAATAAATTATAGAATCATTTCTAATGAAATAAGGTCTAAAAATCTCCATCAACAAATGTTTGAAGAAGATCCCATCCATGATCTAGGCGAAAAAGAGATTGATATAGAAATTCAAGAACGATATGGTATTAAAAAGCCTAAAGACACTACAATCGAGTTAATAGGCTTTATTAAATATTTGTTTACTTGGATTTGGATTTTAGTTTTAGCTTTTGGATTATACTCTGCGATTAAGTCATATATCGAAGTTAAAATAGATCCACCAGCTGAGAAATCTCAATCCATTGAAAAGTTACAAAAACAACAACCTAAACACATTTATGTAATATTGAAAGAAACTGGTAATAATGTAGTTATTTAATTATTCGCATGTACCCGTGTTTGCTTGCTGACACTGTGTATTTGTTTTGCATCTTTTTCCCTGACCGAAGGCGGTCAGGGCTACATCTTTATTCCCCGGATTCGCAAAAGCCGCGCAATCCGGGCTACTCTTTTGTCCCAAACTTTTCCTTCCATTCAGCGAGGACACGGATGGCTTCCAGGGGGGTCATGTTGTCGAGGTCGAGCTCGGCAAGTTTATCACGGACGGCTCGTTCTTCGACGGTAAAAAGGGTCATCTGGAGGGGATCTTCACGGGGGGGAGGGATGTTTCTTGCGCCCGAATCCTTTGCCAGGCGCGGGATATTCTCCTCGGTAAATTCCGAAGCTTCGAGAACTGCCAGCACTTCACGGGCGCGTTCGATTACAGGATTCGGCAATCCCGCTAGCTGCGCTACATGGATACCGTAACTGGCGCCACTTTTTCCCGGGACAACTTTCCGCAGGAATACAACCTTTTCACCCCATTCCTTTACCTCGACGTGGAAATTCTTCAGCCTCTGCAGGGTTGTTTCCAGTTCTGTCAGTTCGTGGTAATGGGTGGCGAAAAGTGTTTTCGGTTTAAGACCGCCAGGAAAATCATGCATGTACTCAACAATCGCCCAGGCGAGGGATAGACCGTCAAAAGTAGATGTACCACGTCCGATCTCATCGAGAAGAACAAGGCTTTTATTGGTAGCGTTATGCAGGATATTAGCAGCTTCGTGCATTTCAACAAGGAATGTCGATTCACCTGCAGCAAGGTTGTCCGACGCCCCAACACGAGTGAATATCCGATCCGTAACAGGAATCTCAGCCTTTTCTGCGGGAACAAAAAGGCCGGTCTGTGCCATCAACACAATCAACCCAACCTGCCGGAGGTAGGTGCTTTTACCGCCCATGTTTGGCCCGGTGACAAGGTAGATCTGGTTGTTTTTACCGTCCATGTCGAGGTCGTTGGGGACAAAAGTCTCACCAACAGGTAGCAGTTTTTCAATTACCGGGTGACGTGACCGGACGAGTACGATCCTGCCGTCTTTTCTTATCTCCGGACGGACATATTTATTCGATACCCCGAGTTCCGCGGCTGCTGAGTAAACATCAAGGTCAGCGAGGATTTGAGCGTTGGACTGTACCTGGTCGGTAAAGTCGAGGATACGCAGACGAATCTCCTCGAAAAGTTCACGTTCCAGCTCGAGCATTTCCCCTTCGGCGTTGACAATCTTTTCTTCCCATTCCTTGAGTTCAGGTGTGATAAATCGTTCGGCATTGACCAGCGTCTGCTTACGGATATAATAGTCCGGCACCTTGTCGAGGTTGGGTTTTGACACCTCTATGTAATAACCAAACACCTTGTTGTACTTGATCGAGAGGCTGGAAATACCTGTAGATTTCCGTTCTTCCTCCTGCCGTGAAAGGATATAATCCTTACCACCTCGTGCGATACCACGGACATCATCCAACCGTCGATTATACCCGTCACGTACAGCGCCACCATGGAGCAATGTTGCTGGAGGCTCATCGACCAGGGCTTGCCCCAGGAACTTCACCAGGTCCTTGACGGGATTCAACTTTTTCGCGGCTTGTTTCAGCGATCTGGCTTGAATCTCACTGAGAAGCTTTTTGAATGTGGGGATTTTGTCCAGTGTATCCCTAAGGACTCCCATGTCACGAGGTGTTCCACGCATGGCTGCAAGACGCGCCAGCAGTCTTTCAAGGTCACCAAGCTGTCTCAGTTCTTTCCTGATAGATTTACGAGTATGATTCTCCTTAAACAGGTTTTCGATGGCGTCAAGACGGTTGTTTATCGCCTTGATATCAACAAGTGGACGTAGCAGGTTCTGGACAAAACGCCGTCTGCCAAAGGTTGTTATCGTAAAATCAATGTGATTGAGAAGTGTGCTGCTTTTATCGGCGCCCCAGACCGGTTCAAAGATCTCCAGGTTACGTCGTGTGGCGCTGTCGATTACCAGGAACTTATCATGAGGAAGTCTTGACAGGCTGCGAATATGATGCGGATCGGTTCGGAGGTTCTCTTTAATATAATGGAGTATGGCTCCAGCGGCCTGGTAGGCAGGTACATCATCCTCGAGCCCAAATCCTTTCAATCCCTCCACTTTAAAATGAGATGTGATTGTGTCGTGGGCAAAAGTCGGTTCGAATATCCAGGAAGGAATCTGTGTTCTCATTGTTCCCGTTGGAATCAGATCGGAAAGGTCATCACGCTGGTCTTCCGGGAAAATAACCTCCGCGGGATTGAGAAGGTCAAGAATATCGCGGATATCAGTAGATGACAATGACGTTGCGGTAAATTCTCCAGTAGTGGCATCGCAAACGGAAATACCATATCTGCCGACAGTGGAATTAACAAGTCCAACGAGGTATTGATTTTGACCTGTCGACGCATCATCGCTGAGGCTGGTACCGGCTGTGACAATCTGGACAATATCCCGTTTAACCAGTCCCTTGGCTTTCTTGGGATCCTCGACCTGCTCGACTACAACCACGCGAACCCCGGCACGGGTCATCTTTGCGAGATTTGATTCCAACTTGTGATGTGGAAATCCGGCCAGGGGAACATCCGCTGTCTCTCCCTTGCCATGAGCTCTCCGGGTGAGGGTAAGGCCAAGTACCTGGTGTCCCTTGACGGCGTCATCGAGGAACATCTCGAAAAAATCTCCCATACGGAAAAAAATGACACATTCCGGGTGTTGCTGCTTGATCCGGTTAAACTGCTGCATCATGGGAGTTGCCACAATATCCTCTATAATTAGTACCGTGTTTAGAGTTCCCACCAATATAAGAGTTGCATGATCTTACATGAACGCCAGGTGGAACTCGGAGAATGAGAGGCAAAATTTCGAAAGAAAATCCCCAAAATCAAGTCGTTCTCATCGAAACTTCATAAAAAACTTGGATTATTGATGCAGAAACTGAGAAATCGTGATATTCGGCAGTGGAAAATCGAGCTTGACTCTGGCTGAGAAGTGGAATATTTTACAATTCCTTGTGCATGTTGGCACAAAGTCGCTCTTAATGTTCTGTTTTTTAAATTATCAATTAAAATCGTTTTAAATAACTTAATCCAATTCCCGGTGAAATCCGGGTAAAAAACCTGCTAAACCAATTTAGCAGGTTCCCGAATTATATCTGTTCGATTTCTGACTGCAAATAGTTTTAATATTTCCAAATCGTACGGGGATTTACCCTTGCTGAAACTCCACGGGTGAAGCGCAAAAATCCACCCGTGATGTTGCCTGGTAAGATAGAATTATCCCATAAAAAACGAAACGGAGGGAACCATGTCCATGCTGTTAAACAAACTTCAGGAGATAATCCCGAAGTGGCGTGAGGAACGCGCCCAAATGATCAAAGAACACGGATCCGTTGAACTATCCGGCTGCACAGTCGCGCAGGCTTATGGAGGTATGCGTGGCGTAAAGGGAATGATTTGTGAAACATCCCTGGTGGAACCGGACAAAGGTCTGATTATCCAGGGTTATCCACTGCTGGATATTATGGAATTATGGCCTGAAGAAACATTCTACCTTCTGCTCACCGGTGAAATTCCTGACGAGGCAACAAAGAAAGACTTAATGGCAGAATACGACAAACGTGCCTACGTACCTGAATATGTCTGGGATGTTCTTTACGCCATGCCGGAAGATTCTCACCCGATGTGCATGCTCGATACGGCCATTCTTTGCATGGAAAAAGAAAGCGCATTTCGTGAATGGTACGATAAGGGCATGACAAAGGATCAGTACTGGATCCCAATGCTTGAAGATTCACTTCAGATCCTGGCGAAACTGCCAGGTATCGCCGCCGGTGTTTACCGCATTCGTTATAAAAAAGGCGATCTTATTCCCTGGACACCCGGACTCGACTGGGGTGCAAACTACGCCAACATGCTGGGACTTAAAGATCCTCAGGGCACATTCGCTAAACTGATGCGTCTCTACCTGCATTTCCACTGCGACCATGAAGGTGGAAACGTCAGCGCGAATACATGCCACACAGTCGGCTCGGCTCTGTCCGATGCCTACTACGCCGTCTCTGCAGGTCTCAATGGTCTTGCAGGACCGCTTCACGGTCTTGCCAACCAGGAATGCCTGAATTGGGTTCTCGAGACAATGGACAAGTTCGGTGGCGTACCGACAGAAGAGGAAATCCGTGACTACGGTTTCGAAACTCTTCGTGCCGGTAAAGTTATCCCGGGTTACGGTCACGCTGTTCTTCGTGTAACTGACCCACGTTTCACCGGATTTAACATGTTCGGTAAGGAATACATTGCCGACGATCCGGTATTCCAGACTGTGGACAGGGTATTTACAGTGATCCCGAAGGTACTCGAAGAGTTCTCAGAAGAACGTGTAAAAGCAGGTAAGAACCCCATCGCCAACTTCTGGCCGAATGTTGACGCAGGATCAGGCGCACTGCTTTACCACTATGGTTTGACAGAATTCAGCTACTACACAGTTCTCTTCAGCGTTTCCCGTACCATGGGAATGCTGAGCCAGTTGATCTGGAACCGTGCTGTAGGTACAGCACTGACACGTCCAAAATCAGTCGGTGCGAAGTATATCAAATCGCTGTAAGAATATCGACGATTACTGATAATCTAAAGCCCGGGCAGGTCTGTCCGGGCTTTTTATATCTAAAGATTAATGATTCTAAGCCACAAGAATTTTAAAAAATACCGATGATCCGTCAATTTCATTAATTTCCAAAGAATCAATTCTATCGATTCCAGAAACTAGTGATCTGAATTGATCAGGTGAGATAGTTGTTGCCTTAAAGCCATCTTTGCAGATTATCGTTCCATTTCCTGTTTTATCATAATCAATATCGCCAATCAATCCCGCGTCAGATTGTGTTTCGAACCATTGCAGACGATCATCCCAGAATTTCGCTGAATAAGTTGAGAAAAGTACTTTCCCGCCTGGTCTAGTTACCCTGATTGTTTCCTGTACTAGAGTTTTCTGTTCAACATGAAAAGCCGAGATTCCGTTCTGAAGTACTAGTGTGAGGTTAAAAGATCCAGAAGGGAAACCGAGTGTCTTAGCGTCCATCAGGGCCAAAAAGCAGTTTGATATTCCCTTGAGATTTTGTTTTCCATACTGAAGGTTGGCGATTGAATTATCTATACCAAAAAGGTATTTAGAATTGCAGTGAAGCTCTTTTAGAATCCTGCCATAACCGCAACCCAGTTCCAGAACTGAATCTCCGGATGAAATGTGTGTTTGAGTGTATAGAATTTCTTCCAGGAGATATTGTTTAATTCTTTCATTGGCCAGTTTATAGCATTGTTCGAGGCGTTTCGCGGATAAAGATTCGGCATAATATTTATTCATCGAAACCTGCCCACTGTTGAAAAATTATAATTATAGGTAAGGCTGAATAAAGGAGGGTTATGCCTCTGGTTTGTCATCAATATTTTTATTCACCTCCGGTAACTCGGATTCATCTTTATCATCTGCTTCATCATGAATATCAATAATCTTCAACCCGGATGCATAATCAACATCTTTAACGTTCTGCAACTTCATGAATTTTTCTACCAGTTGGTGCATCCTGGTTACCTGCTCAGGAATCTTTTTTAGAAACTCTTTTTTATTCTCTTCATCAATGTTTTCCATCGATAGGATGTCTGCTGCACCCTTCAGAATGGATAATGGATTATTAAATTCATGCGCGATGGTGAATGCGAGCTGGTTTGCAGTGTGTAACTTTTGAGTCCTGGATCTTTCTTCTTCAACCTTTTTTCGTTCACTGATATCACGAACAAAAAGACAACCTGAGGTGCCATCCGTATCATTTATCAGAACACTGTTTAACTCTGCCGGGAATTCATACTTTTCATTCGTTATTCCGACAGTCTCAACTGGTATATTTCCAGTTATAAACGGGTCAATCACGCCAGTATTCAAATCCTCTTTGCACAGGTCCGGGAATAGTTTTGCTAAATCCACACCCTCGATATCTTCAGAATTATAATCGAATAACTCGCATGCGTTTGTGTTAGCTTGTTTAATCTTGCCGTTCATGTCAGCAAGAATTATTGCATCACGGGATACTTCAATAATATTTCTTTCGCGTTCTTCGTTCATCCTGAGAACGTTTTCTACATTCTTCAGTTCTGTTATATCAATGGTATAAAGGGTTACATAATCAGGGGGAACGTGTGAGTAAGTATTTATCAGGTAAACAGTAATACCTGAGGTGGGACTGGTATATTTTATCTCTCTCCGGATAACCTCGCCGGAATTCCAACACTCTGCCAAATCTTCAGTTATTGTTTCCATTGCAGGGTAGAGTTCATCCGGCAATTTCCCGACAAGTTTTTCAACACGTCCCTGTGTAACTTCGTGTGCGCTATTATTAAATGAATCAAGTATAAAGTTATCATCTTCGAATTTAAAAATGAATGCCGGCAGTGGTAACTCCTGGAACTGTGTCATCCATCTTGAATCGCTGATATTTAAATCATCAACCAAAAGTGCGTAATCTTTTCTGGTTGATTTAAGTTCTTCCAGTTGCTTTTCCATCCGAATGAACAGGTCCCTGATATATCCCGTGAGAAAACCAAGAATAATGGCCCCTGCATGATACATCCAGAAGTAAGTTCCCATTACTGTAAAATTAATTTCAATGCCGGATATTTTCAGGAGTAACAGGTTAAGTGGTAATGATGCAATACCGGCAATCAAGCCAGCCCAACGTCCAAGTATCAAAGCCCAGCCAACAACGCCAATAATAGAAAATGCACAGGTGGATCGAGAGAGAAAACTTGAAAATGACGGAAATGTGGCGGCATATAGAATAGTTACCAGTATAACAATTAAAAGATTTACTGAAAACTTACGTCGCATGACTTTTCCATGAAATAACGTAACTCAACCAGCAACAATAACTATAGATTCAAAGGTTTCAAATTTGCTGCTTATCAATATCAATGACGACTATCTAAGAAGGTAATTCTTTATTTAATGAGCCGGATTTCTGATTAACTTCGCTGGTCAGTTTTTCATTTGCCAGATGCACTGTCTGTGTCGGGAACGCGAATTCGAGTCCCGAATTCTGAACTTCCGCCATAATTTCAAGAAGTAATTCCTGCCGTGCCTGGAGGTATTCTGACCAGCTAGTGGTAATAGTAAAACAATATATAAAAATATCCAAGCTGTAAGGACCGAATTCGTGAAAATTCACAAGGAAAAAGTCCTGGCTGATTTTCTTGTCATGACGTAATATCTCTCGGATTTTTTCGACCGCCTGGTTAAGTTGTTCAGGGGAAGTGCTGTAGGTTAAACCGATAGTCATCTTGATACGGCGCTTTTTCATCCGTGACCAGTTGTTGATGGGAGTGGTTGTAAGCTGAGAATTGGGAAGAGTTATCAGGCTGTTGGCAAAAGTCCTGATCCTGGTAACTCTCAGGCCTACCTCTTCGACCGTACCCTCAATTTCACCCATCTCTATCCAGTCGCCGACGTGGAAGGGACGATCGATAAATATCACCAGGCTGCCGAACAGGTTTGCCAGGGTGTCACGAGAGGCAAACGCGAGCGCCATTCCGCCAATCCCCAGGCCGGCGAGAAGAGAACTTACCGAATAACCCAGGTCCTGTAATATTATCACGCCACCGATCACGAAAAAGAATACTTTAGCGGTATTTCGGCCTATGGGAATAAGTTGGTCATCCAGGGGTGTTTCCGTTTCCTTCGCTCGTTCCAGCAGAACTACAGAGAGACCGTCTGTCAGACGGACACTTAACCAGATTGCCAGCATAATGGAAAACGCTTTAAGCAGGGCTGATACAAATCTGTCTACATCTACAGGTTCTTCAGGCAGGGGAAGAATACTTATCGCCAGCCAGACTCCGGCGAGAATAGCGGCTTGTCCTACCGGTTTATGGATCGCCTCAAGGATCACATCATCAAACTGGTGGCTGGTGCGTTTTGCCAGCTTGATGCCCCTGCTGATGCTGGTGAGAATAATCAATCTGAGAACAAATCCTCCCAGGATAAGGAGAAAAGCAAAAATATATTGTTCGACAGATATTCCGAAAAAAGTTTGCTGAGCTATATCCAACAGGTTTTCCATCAGGGAACTCCCGTACAAAAATATTGAAAACATCATTTGATGCAAGGTTACAAAGTAGCTGAAGTGTTATGCAAGCCCGGATACATTTTCGTGGTTACATTTATCTCCCCTGTTCAAGATTAATGCCCGATAATATCCCAGGTAAACTGGAAACCAGGAGACTTGTTTTCCAGCTCACGACAGCTAATATTTCTCCTGCAGATATAAGAATAAAGCGGGATATTAATCGATCCTGATAAATTCCTGATTATCTATAACATAATTGATGACGAAGAAAATTTCTTGATGAATATGAAAATTTTCTTTTCAGGGTATTGAAATTCACGTTTTTAAATTGTTATTTTGCAAAATTATAATCAGAGAATTTTACGAATTTGAATCAACTGAATCAGTAAAATCCAAAATCAATAAGAAGTTTTAGTTTAGTTTTCCTCTTAAAACAACCGGGGAGAGGAATTAGTTATGAATCGTCTAAAATCACTATCGATAGTTGTTCTTTTATTTCTTTTCTGCACTGTTTCCATTTCGTATGGTGCCACTGTTATAAAGGACGGTGCATATATCTATCCGTCCAATTGGACTGCCGAGGGAAGTCCGTATATCATCATGGGTGAAGCCACGGTTGGTCCGGATATCACGCTGGAAATTCATCCGGGAACGGTTATAAAGGCGGGCGATTCCCCACACCTGAAAAAAATCAGGGTGCAGGGACAGATTAACGCTATTGGTACCCCGGAAGAGATGATCACTTTTATATCCCCGGAAGATGGTGGTGTGCTCAGCGGGATTATCTTCGAAGCACGAGAACTTGAAGGAAAATCTGTTTTCAGGTACTGTAACCTGACTGGGCTGGGAGTATTTGGATTCCATACTACCGGTCAAACTGTTGAAATTGAGTATTGCAGGATAGATTCTTCAAAATCACTTAACACATTTAACCTCGGAAGAGATGCGAAGGTAAAAATTTCGAACTGTCTCTTTATGGATGGCAGTATCCACTGCCAGGCGGGAAGCCTGCTGGAGTTCAGGCAAAACCTGGCAATCGCAAAATTTACCGGTATTGAATTGAGAGACCAGTCAAAGGCTGTTATCCGTAACAACACCATTGTTGTTGCC
>JANQEY010000152.1 GCA_028278125.1 bacterium
ATGATACTGACGCGCAGAGAACGGCTGATGTTGTAAACTATATTGTTGATGAATTATTGACAGAGTATAATGCTGTCACTGTCGCACAGGCCAAAACACAACGTGAATTTATCGAAAAACGGCTTAACCAGAACCTTGAAGAACTCAAACAAGCCGAAGCAGATATGCAGGCATTCCAGGAACGTACAGGCGCTATAGCTGTTGAAGATCAGTTACGTTCGACCGTTGATGCAATCGCTACTCTTAAGGGTGAACAGATATTAGCTGAAGTTGAGCTTGAAGTCCTGGCAAAAACCCTTCCTCCCACTTCATCAATGGTTATCCAGGCCAGGGAAAGAGCAGAAACTTTGACGGATAAGGTTGATGAATTAATGCGTCAGAGTGATGCTGAAGGACCATCTGCTTTGATCGGACTTGACGTAGCCCCGGAAGTGGGTATTGAATATTTCAGGCTCTTTCGTGAAATAGAACTGCAGGCAAAAATCCTTGAATTCATGCTGCCACAATATGAACAGGCACGACTCTCAGAACTTCGTGAAAAAGGTGACCTCTATATACTCGATGCCGGTGAAGTTCCGGAGAAGAAGTATAAGCCGAAACGCGCATTCATGGTGATTGGCTGGATGTTCATAAGTTTTATTATTCTATATGGATATATCATCTTCGTCGAGTGGATGCGTTACCTGAAATCATCTGACCAGGAGAGTTATTCAACAGTTTCGGGAGTGATTAACGGCTTGAAGTTAAAGAACCTGTTTAACTTCAAGGAAGATTCTCCGCGCAGCTGAGGATATACCTCGATATGTTATCCCGGGAAGCATTTGTCAATAAGAATTATTTCGGCAGGATAAGTGGCGTTTCTGCCGCATTCCCGCTTTTTATTATTGTTCTATTGATAGCAGCGTTTTTTGTTTTTTTTCATTACAGATATCCCGGTCCTTACGCTATTGCAGGTGCTGCTCTTTTCCTTTTTGCTATTACCGTCGGGACTCGTTCGGAGACAATCCCGGCGATATTCCTGGCGTACATCATGCTTGCGCCATCACTATATACCGAGATTAAATCACCATTTTTCGCTGTTCTTTATATCCCTTATGTGGCACCGGTAGCGATCTTCGCAAGTTATTTCATGTTTAAAATCAACAAGACCGCTGAATCGGTCAAAGGTATATATGTTGAGAGAAGCCAATCAAAAACTGACTTCCCCGGTATAATTGTCACCCTGATATTGTTCTGGCTTATATTCCAGTCATTCAGGGGACTTGCACTTGGATACCCGTATAAACATGTGATATTTGAGTTCTGTTACGCAATTGTCATCGCCGGCTATTTTATCTGGCGACATTTGTTCAGGTCAGACAAGGAATTGAATATCTGGATGATTTTTTATATTGGCGTGGCGTTACTGACTGCATTCCAACTTCTTACTGTCATCTCAACACTCTGGGAAAGCATCTTTAACTTTTTATTTACCAGGATTATAACACGTCAGGGTCATGTTACACTTGTCTCCTTTCCAATGCTCCTGGCATTCCTTGTCAGCACCAAAAAATGGCGTTACAGGATACTGATTCTTGCTGCACTCCTGGTTACAATGATGCATGTCCTGATAACCCAGCAGAGGGCATTAATGCTGGCCAGTGCGATTTCGTTTATGGTCATGTTTACACTGTTTGCGTTCAGGAATGGATTTACAAAGAAAGGTTTTATCCTCTGGCTGAGCGGTATTGTAATGCTGGTTTCATTGATGGTCGGTGTTATTATCTGGGCGATGAATCTTTTTAACGTTGACATCGATATCATCCTGGGGAGATGGCAGGAATTCGGATCATTGCAGGATCAATCAACATTGTTACGAGTGTTTGATATTCGTGAGGCAATGAGGTATGTGTCATACAACCCTATCCTGGGAATGGGGCTTGGATCGAAGTTGATGACCGTTCCCAATGCTATTCATTTCTTCTTCATGGATAATAGCTACATCATGATATTATTCAAAGGTGGAATTCCCCACCTTCTTCTTATATCTGTTTTGTATTTGACCGGTTTATGGTATGCCTGGAAAGTTTACAGGAACGCTGAGGAAGTTGAAACACGCCTCTTTGCCGCAGGATTAATATCCGCGTTGCTGGCGATCATGTTTACCGGTGCCACAAACGTTTGTATGATATTCTACCGTTTCGGATTTATCTGGATGATGGTACTGGCAGCATCGACGTTTTTATATGAAAAAATGAAATTAAACAACCGGGAACTGACCGAAACTGCTGGACAGGAAGCATGACAGGATCTAAACGAATATTGATGGTTTGTACCCAGCACAGCCCATTCGACGGCAGAGTATTCCACCTTGAAGCTAAGACTCTCCGGGATGCTGGTCACGAGGTCACGATCCTGGCGGAAAGCGACACAAAACTTCCCGAAAATGTAGATGGAATAAATATCGTAACATACAGGAAAAAGCCAAGTGGAATCCGGCGAAAATGGTCTACTCTTAAGACGGTCACATCTAACATTCTAAAAATCAAAGCCGATGTGTTTCATGTCCATGAAGTAGACGCCTCATTAATGGCTGCCTCCTGGGCAAAACGTAAACTCGGGAAACAGGGGAAAAACGTTCCGATAGTTTTCGACAGTCATGAAGCATGGCCATATTTCTATGCTGAAAAGACTAAAAACAGATTTCTCCGTGAATTGATCAAACACGGTGTAATGCAGTATGAATACAACATGATCTCAAAACATGTTAAGATCATTATCACGGCTCATGAACTTGAAGCAAATTATTACCGGATGCTCAATCCCTGGATTCCTGTTTATGAAATACCTGGCGGGCCACCTATCCATACCTGGCCTGATCCTCCGAAAAAAGAGGGGAAAATCAGTGTTATCGGTCACGATGGTTATTTCACACTCTACAGGGGCATGAAAACTATCCTTGAAGCATTCGAAATAGTAGCCGTGGATTACCCGGATATAAACCTTCTTGCGGCCGGTGATTTTTATAAACCCGGCGACAAGGAGTATTTTGACAGGTGGTCAAATCGAACCGGCCTGGGTAACAGGGTTGAATGCGCCGGATGGGTTGACAGGAAAGATATTTTATCATACCTGGACAGGATGGATATTGGTGTAGTAGCGAACAAACCGGATATTCACAGTATCCGATGCTGGCCTGCTAACAAGATGATGTATTATCTTGGCAGAGGTTTACCGGTAGTCTCAACACCTACTCCTTTATATAAATTGCATATTGAGAGGCTAAACTGCGGTTTACCGGCAAAGTATTTCAGTTCAAAGGCGATGGCTGACGCTCTAAGGTGGATGCTGGAAAATCCCCTGGAAACACGTGAAATGGGTAAACGGGGGTTAAAGGCTGCTCAGGAGGAGTTCAGCTGGGAAAAAGCCGGGAAAAAACTTCTCGAAGCTTATGAAAATATAGATAAACCTGTGCCTTTTGTTGATGTTTAAGTTCCTGGAGTTAATAAGTGATTTTTCTTCTTAACCTGATATTTGTTGTGGCATTTTTGCTGGTTATTTACCATTTCCTGGTGTTTCCGGCGCTTCTCTTGTTATCTGCTGCGTTCAGGCAGTCGTTTGAACCTGAAGGTTTTAAGGAAGAAAACCTGCCAACTGTTGCAATGCTGATTTCCGCACGGAACGAAGAAAAATGTATTGAAGAAAAGCTCAAGAACTCGTTGGAAATTGACTACCCGGAAGACAAGATTAGGATAATTGTCCTGGCGAACGGTTGTACCGATAACACGGAAGAGATAGTTAAAGGATATGCTGGCAAAGGCATCGAATGTTTTGAATATGGGAATATTGGGAAAGGGCTGGCGCAGAACGAGGGTGTTAAGGCGGTAGACAGTGAAATTATAGTCTTCTCCGATGCCAATACTCCATATAATACTGAATCGATTCGAAACCTGGTAAAACCGTTTTCTGATAAAACTGTTGGATCGGTCTGCGGCAGGCATTTATATGTCAACCTTGAAGAGTCAACCGGTGCCACCGAAGGCTCATACTGGAGCCTTGTTGAGAATAACCTGAAAAAAGCTGAGGACAAAACCGGTGGTGTTATTGGAGCTAATGGTGCAATCTACGCTATCCGCCGGGATTTGTATATCCCCCTTCCCCCCGGTATCACTGATGATATGTTCGGGCCTTTATTAATCGCCGCGGAAGGTTTCCGTACTGTCTACGCTCCGATGGCAATTGCCCACGAGAAGGCCGAAAAAACATTCGCCGATGAATACAAACGCAAAGAACTGGTTGTCCAAAGGACAGTTTATAGCCTGTTGTTCGCTTATCCCTGGTTGCTGAATCCAATGCTGACCGGGAGAATAGCGATCCTTCTCTGGAGTCACAAGGTTCTTCGCTGGTTCTCACCCCCATTGATGGCTTTGATTCTGTTGATCTCCTTTATCAGGGTTGTTACAGGAAACTCAAAGGGCATTGATTTACCTTTATTGATCGGGAGCAGTCTTTTCGGATTTGCTGCAATCCTTGGTCGTGGTCTTGGTGACGAAAAACCGATCCCGGTTGTTACCTTCGCCTATTACCTTTTCCTGATGTTTAAGGCAGCAACCCTGGGGATGTACAAGGCATTCGTTCATGGTAGTGTTGTAGTTTGGGATCACTCCCGGTGAAATGGTTAATCAGACATCAGGCACCGGCGCTAATTATTATAGACCTGGTTGCTTTTCAACTGGCGCTGCTGCTCTCCTATTTTTTCAGGTTCAGAGCCGGTGTATTTGAAAACCCGCTTCAGCCATACCTGTTACCGGCTGCTGTCGCACTCTCTCTATTCTGGCTGATCCTTTACCTCTTTTGTGGATTATACAGAACGGGAATAAGCACGTCCCGTTACGAGGCATTCGCGGAAGTGGCTAAGTGCTGTTTTATCGGTTTTATAATCCTGTTTGTACTTCTCGCTGATAAAAATATCTCATCAGCCACTTCGAAGTTTGTACTCATCAGTTACGTTGCAGCAATTATCGCACTTTCGGGTGGAGGTAGGGCATTATTCAGGAACTTGATCAGGAAATGTTTTCGTAAGGGGATTGGAAGTTATAATGCCCTGTTGATCGGATTTGGTAAAAGAGGCCGTAAATTATTTCGCACATTAAATGAAACACCTGAATTTGGATACAATGTCACAACTATTTCGATTGTAGAAGAGAGTGAAAAACCGCGTATCCCTGAGCGGATCAAAAATATAGACCTTGATAACCTTAAGGCATTCCTCGATTCCGATAATAATATTGAATTTATCCTTATATCCATGGAACCATCAAACCGTAAAAAAGTCCTGGAGATTATGGACCTGATATCTCGCTATGATGTCCGTATGATGATAATTCCGGACTTCTTCCAGATACTATCCGGCCTGGTACGAAGCCAGCAATTGTATGGTGTTCCCCTGATGGAAGTATTCCCGCAGCTGATGTCACCATTCACACAGGTTGTTAAACGTGTAATGGACATAGCCGTCTCTTTAACAGTGCTGGTTATTGGCTTACCGATAATGTTCCTGGTGGCGATCGCGGTAAAGCTGGATTCCAAAGGACCGGTATTCTACAAGCAGAAACGGGTTGGATATCGTGGCAGGGAATTTAATATCTACAAGTTCCGCAGTATGGTTCAGGACGCGGAAAGTAAAACGGGCGCAGTATGGGCTAAAAATAAAGATACTAGAATTACACGGGTAGGCGCATTTATACGTCAGACAAGGCTTGATGAAATCCCGCAGGCTTTTAATGTACTCAGAGGTGACATGAGCCTTGTGGGACCGCGTCCCGAACGAAGAGTATTCGTGGATGAATTTATTAAAAAAATTGCTTTCTATAACAGGCGTCATAACGTCAAACCGGGTATCACCGGGTGGGCACAGATAAGACGCGGTTATGACGCTACAATTGACGATGTTCGTGAAAAATTGCCCTATGACCTCTTTTATCTCGAAAATATATCTATTGGATTAGACATTAAGATTATGATAAATACGATCTGGGTGATGCTGACTTTCCGAGGACGATAGAAATCCTCTATAACTTACCGCTTGACATATATTAGAAATAGTTCCATCTTATCCGCGTTCAAAACAGGTGATATAATAAAACCAGGTAATTATAAATTATAGTAATTACCTATCTTTTACAGGTTTAAACATGCATGACATTAGACGGCTGAGAGAGTTTCCCGAAGAAGTAAAAAACAATATTTCCCGTAAAGGCTTCGAAGCTGATACCCATAAGGTGCTCGAACTTGATGATCAGTGGCGGAAAGCTGTCGATTCAGCCAATAATCTCAAAGCTGAACTGAATAAAGCCTCTAAAGCTATTGGTGAGGCGAAAAAAAGGGGTGAAAGCGCTGAACAGGAGATGGAAACTGCACGTTCAATCAGGGCAGAGATAACGCATGCAGATGAATCACAGAAAAAGCTCCAGGTTGAAATCAGTGAGATTATGCAAACCTGGCCAGCTGAACCACAAACCGATGTTCCTGAAGGATTAAACGAAGATTTTAATGTCGTGTTAAAAGAAGCTGAAAACATTCCGAAATTCGATTTTGAACTGGTTGATCACCTTGAGCTGGCGGAAAACCTTAATATCCTGGACATGAATCGTGGTTCAAAAGTTACCGGGACCGCGTTTCCGGTTTATGTTGGTGAAGGCGCCACGATGGAGCGGGCACTGATCAACTTCATGCTGGATATTCATATCCGTGAACATGGTTATCGTGAATTATTTGTTCCGTTTATGGTCAATGAGAAATCCGCATATGGGACGGGTCAAATACCTAAACTTGAAGAAGATATGTACAAGGTTGAGAAAGAAGGATTTTACCTGATCTCAACTTCGGAAATCCCTATTACAAATTTGCATCGTGATGAAATCCTTAAAGCATCCGATTTTCCAACAAAATATGCCGCATATTCCGCCTGCTTCCGTCGTGAAGCCGGTGCATATGGCGCTGGTACTCGTGGTCTACTTAGAGTACACCAGTTCAACAAGGTAGAACTGGTTCAGATTGTGGAACCTGAAAAGAGCGCTGAAGCACAACAGGAAATACTCAACCAGGCGATAAAAATCCTGGATTTACTTGAATTACCATACAGGGTTATCGAACTTTGCGCTGGTGAATTGTCGTTTGCTGCCGCTAAATGTTATGATATTGAGGTTTGGTCACCAGCGACAGATAGCTGGCTTGAATGCAGCAGTGTCAGCAACTTCCTGGATTTCCAGGCTAGAAGGATGAACCTCAGGTACAGGGCTGAGGGAGATAAAAAGCCTCAATATCCACACACGTTAAATGGATCGGGACTTGCCACCTGCAGGATAATGGTGTCGATACTGGAAAATTATCAAACACCTGAAAAACGGGTATTGGTTCCACGTGTTTTACAGCCGTATATGGGTGGGCTTGATCAGATAAAGGGTACTTCTTCTTGAAGATCATTATTATAGGCGCTGGAGAGGTTGGCAGTCATCTGGCAGGATTGATCAGCAGAGAAAACCATGACATTGTTGTCATTGATCATGACACCGAAAAGATTGGAAAAATCGCTGAGACGCTGGATGTTCTCGCCATTCAAGGCAAAGGTACAAGCCCACGTATCCTTCGGGAAGCCGGAATTGAAAAAGCGGATATGCTCATTGCCGTAACGGCTGTCGATGAGGTAAATATTCTTGCCTGCATGATCGCCAAGCAGCACAATGTTAAATCAAAAATCGCCAGGGTTCGCAATCGTGAATTCTCAGAAACAGAAGGCATCCTTTCACCTGCTGACCTTGGTATAGATTTAATCATCCATCCAGAGCTGGAAGCAACCCGCGAAATTGTCCGCCTGATAAAATTCCCACAGGCTATTGAGCTTATCCCTTATTGCCAGGGCGAAGTTATAATTGCCGGGATTAAGATTAATGAAGACGCCCCGGTGGATGGACGCTCCCTCATCGAAATAGCAAAAGCTGTTACTGATGTGACTTACCGTGTCATTGCGATCACCAGGAATGGTTCTACTATCATCCCCCGCGGACACGACAGAATTGAAGCTGATGATACCGTCTACGTTTCATGTCAGCCGGAATCTCTACCCGATGTATTCGCGATGACAGGCCATGATGAGCGTGAAACACGACATGTGATGATCCACGGCGCAACACCCGTCGCCATGATGGTTGCCGAGGAACTGTCGGAAGATAAAAGAGTGCTGGTTAAAGTTATCGAGAGCGATAAACAACTGGGAAAAATTGCCGCTGAAAGACTTGAACAAGCGATGATCGTTGTAGGTGAAGCATCTGACCTGGATTTAATTACACAGGAAGGTATCATCGACCAGGATGTATTTATCGCCCTTACCGACGACAATGAAACCAATATTGTCACATCGCTGCTTGCGCGTCACCTCCAGGTGCCGAAAACAATCACCTTGATTGGCAAATCCGATTATATACCTATCGTAAAAACTATCGGCCTGGATATTACAATAAATTCCAACATCCTGACCTCTAACGCTATATTCAAATTTATCAGGCACGGTGATATTGTCAGCTTAAGACACATGATCGGTACAGAAGCTGAAGCTATAGAGTTCAAGGTAACCGCAACTTCGCAGGTGGTTGGAAAAACTATCAAAGATATTAAATTCCCTACCGGTTCCATCGTTATGGCTGTTGAGCACCAGGAAGGGACTGAAATCCCGGTTGGAACAACAAAGGTATTTGTGGGCGACAAAGTTGTTATGTTCTGTCTTCCCGAGGCTGTAAAATCGGTAATAAAACTTTTTGAATAATATCGTAAAAAAAAGAAAAAGCCGTCATGCAATCTTCCGGGTGCTTGGCGCGATCCTGATTATGCTCGGTGCGAGTATGCTGCTTTCACTGGGCGTTTCGTTGTTATATGGCGATGGTGATGCCCTGAGCCTTCTCTTCTCCTCCCTGATCACCATGGTAGCCGGTGGACTGATGATGTTGTTCGCAGGCAAAGGAACCGATCTTAACGTCAGGGACGGATTCGCGGTAGTTACCTTCGGCTGGTTATTAATGGGGGTTGCCGGATCGTTACCATTCCTTTTTTCCGGATCGATCCCCAATGTTACCGACGCGTTATTTGAATCAATCTCCGGGTTTACAACTACCGGGGCATCTATCCTTACCGATATAGAATCTTTACCCCACGGAATCCTGTTCTGGCGAAGTTTTACCCACTGGATTGGTGGGATGGGGATTATTGTATTCTCTATCGCGATCCTGCCGTTCCTTGGCGTCGGTGGGATGCAGATGTTCAAAGCGGAATCTCCTGGACCAACCACTGACAAACTTACCCCGAGAATTAAAGACACAGCTGAAATTCTCTGGGTTGTTTATGTCGTAATTACTGCCGCTGAAATAGTCCTTTTAAAACTCGGCGGGATGGACTGGTTTGACAGTGCCTGCCATTCATTCGGCACACTGGCAACGGGTGGTTTTTCAACAAAAAACGCATCCATCGCACACTATTCATCCCCTTATATTCAATACGTTATCACCATTTTTATGGTTATCGCCGGTGTTAATTTCAGCCTGCATTATTTTGCCTTGCGTGGGAAGTTCACCAGATACTGGGAAAGCAGGGAGTTCCGATTTTTCCTGGGACTGATAGTCGGCTGCTGGTTGTTAATCACAATCCTCCTTCTCTTTGACGGAACGGGTTTCGAGAAATCTGTCAGGGATGCCGCCTTCCAAGTCGCGGCTATTTCAACCACCACAGGATACGCCACATCCGATTTCGAAATCTGGCATCCCCTGGCGCAGGTGATACTCGTGATGCTGATGTTTATCGGTGGTATGGCAGGTTCAACCGGTGGCGGGATGAAAACAATGAGGGTGCAAATCCTCCTTAAGCAGGCCAAGGTAGAGCTGAACAAACTTGTCCACCCGAATGTCGTTTATCCAATCAGGATTGGGAAAAAAGTCCTGGGAGAAGGTATTGTCGCTAATATCCTCGCCTTTTTCCTCCTCTATGCGCTTTTGATGTTTATAGGTGTTGTTTTTATGGCAGCTCTCGGACTGGATCACATAACATCATTTTCCAGTGTTTTAGCCTGCTTGAGTAATATTGGACCCGGTCTGGGTGATGTTGGCCCCACCGATAATTATGCTTCTATCCCCATCGCCGGTAAATGGATGCTTTCCTTCCTGATGATTGCAGGCAGGCTTGAGCTCTATACTGTTCTGGTTCTACTTACCAAAACCTATTGGACAAAATAGTAACAGATTAGAAAGTGTAGTTTCTCGAGATGCTCGATTATTCTTTCCTGTAAAACCCAGATTTATCCTTTTTAGGTGTCCATCCGGGAAGGGACATAAGGTCATCAAGGATTTTATCTGCTTTTGCGGAGATTTTTTCAGGAATGTGGTATTTAATCCTGACAAGTAGATCACCTCTAACACCGTTACCCTTCGATAGTCCTTTACCTTTCACCTTCAGCATCTTCCCTTGCCGGATATTTGGTTCGAGAGATAGCTTCACTTTTTTCCCGTCGGGCGTGGGTACTTCGATGTCACCACCGATCAGCAGTTCTTTCAGAGAGATCGGGTATTCATAGATTACATCATAATCCCTTGCATCAAAGTAGAGGTTTTTCTTGGCGTTAATTTTGACTTTCAGGTCGCCCGATGGCCTTCCGCCCCTCCCAACATCTCCATATCCCTGTATTGTCAGGGTCGCACCGGGTTTGATACCCTTGGGAATATCGATTTTTATGTAGGATTTAGTTCTTGCAAATCCCTTGCCGCCACATTCAAGGCAACGTTCCCTTATCACCTGGCCGGTACCATGACAATTGGTACATTTTTCGAAAACAGTCTTGCCACCCTTTGAACCGGGTATTTCACCAATACCCAGGCAGATGCTACATTGCACAGGTTTTGTCCCCGGCATCATACCCGAACCGGAACAGACCTTGCAACTCTGCTCTCGCTTTATCATCACCTTTTTTTGGATACCAAGGCTAAGATCGAGAGGATCAAGATCGAGATTTATTTGAAGATCTTTGCCCTTCCTGGGCGACTGGCCATTCTGCGCAAAAGAACCGAAACCTGTTTTAAATACCTTTTTGAACAATTCGGAAAAGGAATCTGTCTGGCGATTTTTTGCAGCCGCTTTTGCCTTGGTCCTGACTGCTTCTTTCTGATGGAAAGTTATACGGTTGGAAGGATCGGAAAGAATACGGTACGCTTCTGTGAGACGTTTAAAACGCTCCTCGGCAAGCCTGTCACCTGCGTTCAAATCAGGATGATACTTTTTCGCCAGGCGACGATAAGCGTTACGGATTTCATCCGGGGTTGCGTCCGGCTGAACTCCCAGTTCTTCATAATACGAACGGTTCATTTTTCGTATTCGTCTCTCAGTGCCGATACCATTAAAAGCGAACCAGACCATTAACTCGTCCTTAAACTAAGTATAATAAAAAATGAATAAAACTGGAAAACGAAATTGCTCTAATAAAGCGTATTATTTTGTGCCTTTGCCGTATTTTCTCACGATAACCGTTAGATTTAAGTCATCTTTGAAAATAAAAAAACCACGAATTGTTTGATTTGCTGTGGATCACATGAACTTATACTGCTATTTTATCATTGTGAGAGCTGGTTGTACTGATACGGGATAATGATGGATTCTTACAGAGGAAGGATTTTGATAAAGTTCTCTATCGCTATATGCTTGATATTATTTACACTAAGAGGCGTTGACGCAAGAATAGGCATTAGACCGGAATTTGACAATAAAAACTCACCCTCCCGTTCAATAAGTGTTGACCAACTTCAACTGGAAAACCGGGTACATAACGTCGGTAACCTCTGGCTAAACATAACCAATTACGGATATATCGGTAATCTTGATCCATGGGCTGCGGGTTTCCAGCGTGATCCCTGTACCAATGAATGGGCTCCTCAGCTTGAATTCCCCGGTGGCAGTGGTATGCAATACCTCTATCAGTCCGGTTTATGGATCGGCGCGATCATCCAGGAGGAAGGATTCGAGTATCCGAGAGTATCTATTGGCGCCGAAACCGGCAACTATTTTACGGAAATGTACCCTGGTCTTACCCCTGACAACGGTATTATTGAAAGAACAACCAGGCCGGAATCATATAACTGCCTTGGTGATTTTACCAGCCATGAGGATGCAGTTTCGGAACAGGAGTTTATCGCAACCTATACCGATACAAGCCGATACGATGCACTGGGAAGATTCATCTCACATCCGAATGATGGAGCACATATTCCCCTTGGAGTGAAAATTACACAGAGTTCATATGCCTGGTCATATAACTTCGCCCGTGATTTTATCATCATTGACTACGAGATTGAGAATATTGCTGACAATTATTTGAAAAACCTTTATGTAGGTTTATTTGTTGATGGCGACGCAGGTTATGCCGCCTCCCAGACAAGATTCACGGATGACCTTGTAGGATTTATAAAAAACTTCAGTTATCTGCCACCTGGCCAGCAGGATTCTGTCCAGTTGACAATAAACAGCGCATGGGTTGCGGATAATGATGGGCGACCTGCAGAAGTTGGAAGCGGAGGTGTTCTGACGGTCCCTGATATTACAGGGGCAAGGGTGGTTCGAGCTCCCAATCCAAAGTTGAGAACTTCATTTAACTGGTGGATTTCGGATTACACCAACGAAAACGATTTTGGCCCATCATGGGAGGATGATGGAGCTCCGGCAAACTGGACATCCAGCATGGGATCTCCTGAGACAGACACCCGGAAGTACTTTATCATGTCCAACCGGGAATTCGATTACGACCAGGTGAGAATAGATGAACCGAGTTGGATATCGGCTAATCCTCAACAGTTTACAAATAGATTCACCGGTGAGGTGTTGGAAGAACATCATTGGCGGGAACCTGACGCGGCTAACAGGCAGGAGCTTGCGGCTGGTTACGACGCAAGGTACCTGATATCCTGGGGACCACTGGGAATTTTTGACTACATTGATGATGCGGGTAAGAGAGTGTATCGGTTAAATCCGGGTGAGAAGTTTTCAATGACAGTGGCGTTTGTGGCTGGTGAAAACTTCCACGATTCGAACCATCCCCAGCAATCAAACACAAATATTGACCCTACTCTCTTTAATTTCCATGACTTTTACAACAACGCAGATTGGGCAGCCAAGGTATATGATAATCCCATGGTCGATACTGATGGAGATAACTGGTATGGTGAAGATACCGGGATTGATGGTATTTACGCTGAAGAAATTGGAGATACAATCAGTTTCATAGACTGGGAAGGCAATTTTATCAATACAGTTTATAATGGACCCGACGAAGGTGAACGTGATGGGATACTGCAGGAAATCGAAGACCAGGCACCTCGTCCAATTCAGTTTGAATATACCGCATATAATGAACTATTCGATCCTGGCGATGGTATCCCGGATTTTAAGGGACCTCCTCCCCCACCAATACCGATTCTCAACAGCAATGAATCTGACAGGGAAGTAATCCTGCAATGGGGCAGGTATCCAAGCGAAGATTCAACCTATTTCGATCCATTCAGTCGTCAACAGGATTTCGAAGGTTACAGAGTATATGTATCAAATACGGGAATGGAGAATGAGTTTACCTTCCTGGCAGAATTTGACAAAATAAACTATGCCTATTTCAGCGAAATTGATTCGATGATGACCATTCCGGTGGAAACAGATATTCCTGATACACTTCCCCCGGTTTTGCGACCGGAAACTTACCCTTCCTTTACCGAAAATGGATACCTGAGACCTGTGGGACCTAATACCGGGATGTCGGAAATAGTTTATACAGATTCGCTTTACCGGTTTAACGTTGGGAAAGTCAGTCCTTTAATTCCCAGGTATTATGCGGTTACCGCGTACGATTATGGGGATCCGAGGACAGGTTTGGAACCCCTGGAAACGGCAAAAATGGCTAACACCATTTATACTGCTCCATCCGGATCCAGAAATAAAAAACCGGGAGTTGTGCCGAATCCATATAGAGCAGATAGAAA
The DNA here is from genome assembly GCA_028278125.1 of bacterium. The sequence continues at coordinate 14,034 of JANQEY010000152.1, forward strand.
TTATACAACCAGGCATTTACAATTGGTATTTGAATCGGATACAACTCACGTATCGTGGGAAAATCGCAATGACGGTACCCCGGAATTTTTCCCTCAAACCGACCGCAGGATTTATTTCTACAACCTGCCAACACAGTGTTTGATCCGAATATTTACTGTATCAGGTGATTTAGTTCAAATTATAGACCACAATGTTGCGGGAAACCGCATCTCCTCCTGGATTTCAGATCACGCCGAGCCGTGGGACCTGAACAGCCGCAACCAGCAACAGGTTGTTTCCGGATTGTATATTTTCAGTGTGGAAGACAAAACACCCGAAAACAGAGGACACATCGAGACAGGAAAATTTGTCATTATCAGGTAAAAAAAGAACCGCTTAAGCGGTTCTTTTAATTTATGATATAACTACAATAAGCTTGCTGGTAAATTTTACTCCGGTTTCTTGATATTAACGTCCTTCAACATATTTTCCGCGGTCTTATTCAGGACATCCGGACGGTCATAATAGCCTGTATCAACCCTCCTGCGAACATTCTCAAGATCGTATGTTTTCACGGCATCAGGAATAGCTCTTTCAACAACCATCTCCGTCAGAGATTCGATCATCTCGGGTGAATCGTAGAAACCATTCTTAATCTTTTCACGGACTTCGTTGAGTTTTTCACTTCGATCCGTCTCGCCGTACGCTTCCCTGTGAAGACGTACAAGCTCCTGGTAACGGCTGATTTCAGCAGCGTTGTCGGATATTTTCGCTGAATCCGGAGCAGCAGGTGTAGTTTCAGCCGGTTTAGTTCTTTCAATTTCCCGACTTTCCTGCTTGCGGATATTGTCAACAGGCCTTGGGCTTATCCCCGATGGGCCCTGACCGTTTGTTACGTCATCTATCATTGTATATATCCTCCACCCTGTAATCTACGAAGTTGGAAAAGATAAATAAAGGTTAAAATTTATGCCGTTTGTTTTCTAGCCTGGTTCCAGGCATCACGTAGACTATTTAACATATTGAGAACCGGAACGAGGCGTTCTGCGTCACTATTGGCATTTGCCACGAGCAGTTCCCTGCCGAAATAGTCGTATAGTGCATCAAGCCTTTCGGCAATTTCGCTGCCCGCATCAGGATTTAACGATTTTCTGAGTTCGCTGATCAAGTCGAACGCCAGGTCAAAGTTTTTTGTCCTGGCTACATAATCGTTATCCTTTATAGCACGAATTGCTTCCTTTATCGCCCTGATAATAGCATTGTAGGTAGTTACTACCAGGGATCCGGGATCGGCTGTTTCGAAATTAATCGAATTATATTGCTCATATGGATTAAACCGAGCCATCTTTAAACCTCTATTTAAACTGTTGTTTTATTATCCTATTGCGCCTAACCATGAACCCTGGCTCTGAGCCTGTGAAACCGCCATCTCCATGGCCATAAATTTCTTTTCCAGTTGTGTACGGGTGATTTCCAACCTTCGTTCCCACGCGAGTAACTGATCATCCAGCGCCTCAATTTGTGTATCAAAACTGTCGGTGACAATTTTAAATAAACCCTCGATAGAATCGGTAAGTTTCGATATCTGGTTATCCGAGAGAACGGCTGCACCTGTTCCAACCCTGACAGTGGAGGTAACTGTCCCAGGACCACCCCCGGGATCAGTAAAATTAATTCTTAATCCTTCAACCTCGGTGTCTTCCTGCCCCACCAGGAAAGTATCATTTTCTATAGTTGCTGGATATCCGCCAATTGTATTTGTGCCGGATGGATCAAGAATTCCACCGGCTGTAAAGGTGGCTTCAACATCGTATGTTCCACCGGCCGTATCTTCAGTTCGTGAGAAATAAGTTAAATCAGCTGATGTCGAACTCTGTGTAAAAACAAATAAATCAACTACAGCCTCAAGGTTATCTTCAAGAGCATCCTGAAGTTTTGTATCATCAATTTCCAGCTGACCACCGGCGCCTACAAGGATTCCGATAGCGGCCAGGTTTGGATATGGGGAATCTTCAGGTAGATCAGGTATCTCACGCGCTACTATGTCCTGCAGGCTGGTACGAACACTATAAAGCTGTCCATCACCCTGGAGAATTCCCGGAGTTTCGGTCTCTTCATCATACCTGGTAAAAATGCCAATATCGGAAATGACATCATTAAAACTCTCAACCCAGTCGTTAACCTGGCTTTTTATCTGGGTAGTATCATCAGAAATCTGTATTTCTATTCCGGAGAGATCGGCGTCTTTAAGCGTTAGTGTGACACCTGTAATAACATCGTCTATGGTATTGCTGTCCCTGGTAATCCAGCCAACTGTGGGGAATCCGTCTACCCGGATCTCAGCATCCTGTGCGTTTTGAGTTTCTATAAATGATCCGGAATCAAATTCTGTTCCTGTACCGCCAAGATTTGTTGAATCGAGAATATCAACTGAATTTGACGCACCGGATTCTTTTGACGCCAACACAAGATGAATCGCGTTTGTGCCGCTTCCATCATCAATTGTAGAAGCAACAATTCCGGGATTATCATTGGAATCATTAATAAGTCTTACTAAATCAGCGAGGGTAGAACCATCAGGAACTGTGACTGAATAGGTATCACCGGCATACTGGTAATCGAATTGACCATCCGCACCGGTTATTACCGCTGTGCTACCAAGGTCTGACCACCCGGTAGAGTGTACCTCAACCTCAGCTTCCGCCAATTGATTGATGACTACGTTATGTTTAGATGAAATTGCTTCAGAACTTGCTTCAACGCTGAGTTTATCGTTGTCATTACTGGTGGCTGTTTTAGTTAAAAGTTCTTCACGAGTATCCATATCCTTCGATACGGACTGGAGAGTATCGAGTTTACCCCGGATAACATTCCAGGCAGTCTTCTTTCTCTTTATCTCGTCCTGGCGTTCGAGAACCCTCTCCATCGGCTGGCTTTCGATCTGCATCATCAGATCGATAGTATCAGACCATTCAATTCCCGAGGAAAGTCCTGTTATTGTTGTTGAAGGCATTATCTACCTCTTTCACCTCATTTACATAAGCCTTAACAATTAATTATAATTGCTTTAGCTTATATTAAAAATACCCATGGAATCGCGGACCACCAGGAACCTGCGCCTTCCATGGGTAATAGGGGTATCAACTTTCAGATCCGATCCCGGTAACCACTCCGGCTCGGACCGTAACTCTATCCAATTAATCCAGAAACTATCTGCGGAATCATATTCGCCTGTGTTAACATCGATGTACCGGCAGAAAATAGAATTTGTGCTCGCACAAAATTACTCATTTCCTCGGCTACATCCGCATCACGAATCTGCGATTCAGAAGCGACCGCGTTCTCGCGGCTGATCTGCAGGTTGGTGATGGTGTTTTGCAGTCGATTTACATATGAACCCATCCGCGTTCGTTCAGTATCCTTCGAGTCAATCGCTTCATCGAGGGCTGTAATAGCGTTCTGCGCGTTTACAGTGTTTAAAAGATCAGTAGCCTCAATGCCTAATGCGTTTGACGTCAATTCATTGATGTGAATATGGTAATAATCCTGATTTTGAATATTATAAGTACCAATATGGAATTTCAGTCCAGCTCCACCACTGTAGGATCCATCAATGAGGTAATTACCGTTATAGTTTGTTGTACTGGCAATCCTCGTGATTTCACTTTTTAGCTGTTGAAATTCAACATCAAGGTATTGACGGTCCAGCAGCGTCAACGCACCATTCGATGCTTCAATGGCCAGTGATCGTAATCGAATTAACTTCTCATCGATCACACTCATGGCGCCTTCAGCAGTCGCCAGCAGGTTAACATTATAGTTTGCGTTACGCTCAGCCTCAACCATTGATGAGATTTGCGCACGCATTCTCTCGCTGACGGCCAATCCTGCCGGATCATCCCATGCGTAGTTTATCCGCAGACCAGAAGACAGTCGAGTAACTGCCTTATCAAGATCCCTCTGGGTCATATGGATGTTACGCTGGGCATTCAACGAGAGCACGTTCTGGTTGATACGTGTGCTCATGCGAACACCTCCTTGCCTTATAGAACTGAAAAGAAACCCCTTGCATTCATATTATCGGACAGCTTGAGGAAACCTTTAACCAGTTAAGGCAGGAATGCTTAGATAAATCGGCAGAGAGAGGACATTCAGATACCTCTATCTATGAGAAAAACGCAGGCTTTCAAAGAACTATTTCCCGGTCAACCTTTTCTATCAATCTTAACACCGGCTTTATCTTTGTAGGAATCACGTAACCGGTGCATAAACTGAGAACCTCTTCGTAAATGATTGCTATGGCCTAACAAACGGTCCCATCTGACACTTAGCGCATCTTCAAGTTCTACTTGAAGATTTGCAATCTTTTTCAATATCTCTTTTTCCGGTTTTGATGTCAGCTTGATTTTTTCCCCGGACTTACTGTCGAAATGCTGTTCCAGTGATTCCTCGTAATTTCCAAACAGATCCGCTATCAAAGATCCTCGATTTTCCAAAGTTTCCAGCAATAATGAATCATGCTCTATTTTTGCTGCCTTCAGAGCGATTTTTGTGCTTTCAAGAATAGATTTAAGGAGAACGTAATTATCCCTTTGACTCTTCATCACCGGTACCTTTTGCCTGGAGCGTAAGCAGATACCCTTTCCAATCTTCAATCAGAGGATTAAGTTCATATTCAATCAGGTCTGCCAGCAGTATCAAATCACGTTGAGTCTGGGCTTCAATTATCTCATCCAGCAATGAGTTCACCATCTCTGTTGCTTTCTCTAACGTTATATCATTCACGACAATCGTTTTTGGATCGACTTTTAAGAGATGTGTAGAGGAGAGAGTGGTTTTCAGGAGTATCTGGAGACCATCAAGCCCACGAGCAAATAACTGGTTGGATTTTTCCTGTTCACCAAGGCGAAATTCATTGGCGGCATTAGAAAATTCTGATACTAGCGCCTGGTGAAATTCGATCAGACCACCAAGAACATCAAGTGCTACCTGGATCGTGCCCCCGGTGCTGATCTCAAGTTTGGCATAATCATCGACGGATTGCTGTTGGAGCTCAAATCTGCCGGTAACATCCCTTCCATCAAGATTTACATGAACGATACTTCTACCATCATCGAGATCTGAAGCGATTGAGCTTATAAGTTCAGCAACTGTTTCCTCTGCTTTTAATTCTTTTTCAACATTTACACCATCAACTAATACATCTATCATTTTAACCTCCATTAGTAGCGATACTGACAGTTCCCAGCTTCTCCTTTACTTTTGAAAGAATTAATCGAGCTCTATGATTATATGTGTGCTCAGCAAGTATCTTCTCTCCGGCGTTTTTCATTTTCTTCTCTGCTTTTTTGCTGTTTTTCAATATATAAGCGGTAATATCTAATGCTTCAGCAGAATTTTCAAACAGAAAACAATCTTCATCAGGATCGAAAAAATCGAACATATCTTCCTGTTGATCGGTCAATAGGGTTCCCCCGCACAAAGGGATATCAAATACTCTCTGATTCACCCCAGTAGGCATCTGGTAATTGGTCACATTAAGATGTATTCCGCCACGGTAGAGAAACGGCAATCCATTCGGATAATCAATCCAGCCGCGGTAGGGTAATTGCGGAGCCAGTTCCTTCCACCCATCGTCACCATAAAGGTTCAGGTTATGTGGGATAAAAGACTTGGCCAGGTCGCGACGCAGTTCCTGTGTTGCCGTTAAAGCAACAGCTGATGCAAAGGTGAGCAATCGATGTTTTGACCATGAGGACAAATTGAAATTCAGTGATTCAGCTGCCTGATTGATGACATTTACTGGTTCTTCACGACCATCGAGTAAATTGTTGATTGAATTTGAAAATAGATTTTTCAGTTCATTGTTTTTATCAGGTGGAAATACTTCAGCCTTTTTCTGCCATTTTCTACTCGGATAAACCATAGAATTGGCAATCCAGCGGAATTGTCCAATCCCTTTATCAACCCCTCTTTTAAACACATCAGGATCGGTAGCCAATGGAAGGTAGGTAACCGACTCAAAACCATATTCTTTTATTTTTTCAATCGTTTTCTTTTCCCAGGTGAAAATAAATGACATATCACATGGCTTAACCGGGAAGTCAAGCAGGATAAATTCTGGTCGGTCGACGTACCACGAGACATACGGTAACTCTATACCTGACAACAGGTTCGCAAGTTCACCATGTTGATCAAAACCTAGGTGATTGATTGTTACAAGAAGATCAGCATTTATACTTGAATTAAGTAATTGTTCAATAAAGTTCGGATTGGATTCAAACTGCAGCTCGGTAACTCGGTGGCCAAGATTCCTGAACGATTTTGCCAGTTCTTTTTGGACATAATAGTTACTCATCGGCATAAGGATACTATATTGGCGTCCCTTCATGCGGGGACGTGAAAGTGCTCTAAGATTTCCAAATTCTGGGGGAGGTCTTTTACTGGATATTCTTTGAGTCGGTGATTTTTTTAAGGAAACTGTCTCTCTTTGTCGATGATCTCGACCACTCATGCCGTTTTTCGGTAATCCATTTTCTCCAATTAAATGCTTTTTCAGGATATTTATCGCTGTTTTTTCCTGGATACTTGATTCACCCTTGCTTACTACTCTTTTTAACCTGTTAAGCAGATTAGCGGCTAATACCGCGTTCTCTTTAAGGTCCTTGTAAACCAGTCTTGTATCTTGTGCCTGTAAACTTAGGCTTCCAGGAGACAGGTTTTCTTTCCCGAAATGGAACATCATCAGGATAGGACGCCACGATTCATTCACAAGTCCTGTTTTATCAATATTCTGGTCGATCGCAAATATCTGGTCACCAACCCCTGCAATTTCTTCAAAGTTATCCTGATCGTTTTCGCATAGAAGTCCAAGATCTTGAGCAAGTTTTTCACCCTTACTCGCATCTGTGATAAAATCTCGTAAACCTTGTTCATGTTTGGAGATAAGATCATTAAGAAGATCTGCGATCCTGGAGGACTTAAATCCTTCTATGTTCCTGAGTATCAACCCAGCATCAGGACCGTCCGGCCTGGATGAAGGTTCAAATTTTGATTTCCAGAATTCACGGAAGAATTCACGGATAATCCTTTTCTGGTCGAGCCTGGGTGGTATAAGAGGTTCCTTTATCCACCAGCCATCTTCATCAAACCCGGTTTCCCAGACTATACATCCGCCATTTATTTCTCGTGATAAGCTCTCTGCGTTAACCTCATTTGTCAACATGCTTGCCGCAACTCGCGCGACCAGCTCTGGATCGATAATTTTATGGCAGTTAAAATGGGGACAATCCACCTGGAAACTGCAGGGAAAACAATCTATTTCTGGTTCGATTACAATATTTCCTGATCCATATGGGCCGGTTTCATCTGACAGAGCTGATCCTAGGGTTATTACTATTGAACGTGTTCCCACAGCCTGCGCAAGGTGCATCGTTCCGGTATCATTGGTTATCAACAGATCGGCACTGTCTAACCATGACGCAAGTGAAAAGAGGTCTGTATCACCGGCAATAACATAAGCATTGTTACCAATTACAACGGCTGCTTCTTCCGCGAATATGCGCTCCTCTTCCGTTCCAACCAGGATGAAGTGAACTTTTTCTCTTTCACTCAGGAGTTTTCCAACCTGCCCGAATTTATCAGGTTCCCAACGTTTGTTATCTTCAGAAGCCCCACACTGAATGACAACCCTGTAGCCGTCTTTTTCTTCTATACCAAGCTTCTGGGCATGGTCACTTACTAGATTTACTGATTCAACTGGAAGATTAAATCTCATTTTCCTTGTTGAGGGATGATCACTTTTTCTACCGACATCTTCAACGTGCTCATTTGCAGATCCGTACATAACATCGGCGAGGTGGAAAGGGTTTAATCCCCGGTTAAGGTTTCCGGCAAAGAAGTACTGAGCCCACTCACTTCGAACGATACGGAATCCTTCGGTGTCAAGGCATAAACCGCTAACAACAGGCCCGTTCAACAGGAAAGCCAGAACCGCGCTATGATCTGTGTGGCTGACATTTATTATGGCTTTATATTCGATATCCCTGATCGGTTTTAAGATTTCTTTGAATTCTCTGAGCAAATCTCGAAAAGAATCGTCACGTCGTTTTGATGCGGCACGTAAAGCAATAGAGGTGAGATGATTAAAATCAAAGGGTATGATAAAATCAACATCCATCCCTTCAGCGATAAACATATACCTGGTGACCGCTATCAGATGGATCTCGGAATCAGGATATTTCTCCTTTATCCTGTCAATCATCGGTCCCGTCAATAACAGGTCACCCATCCGTGCCAGGTTGATAATCGCTATCTTATCTTTTTGCTTTGCCATATGCCATGCTTCAATAATATACTTGCAAATGTCTATAATTACTGGACTACACCCTTTTGTTTTGCCCACTGGTAAAACTCATTCATCAGCAGGAAAAGCGCCTCATTTTCACCAAGTTCTTCCTGCCTATGTTTGATGGTATCAGCAATACCTTCAAGGGTTAACTCCTCATCCGGTTCACCCAGTCCCCGGAAAAATTCCGCAAGCTCCTCGTCATCACTGGCTTCTTCCACAAGTGAGCTGACAGTATCAAGTGTTGCTTCGGGAAAAGCCGGTTCGTGGTTTTCAAGAATTACTTCCAACGCCTCCTCCATCCTGTGCCGGTAAGTATGTTCCTTGAGAGTTCTTACACGGGCGGCTTCTGCAATAACCTCTGCTTCTCCCGGATTGGCGAGGTAATAGTCGATAGATTCGCGGCAGCTTTGGAGGTCAGTGAACGTTACCAGCTCTTTGCCCGGCTGGTACATTTCACCGAGTAAGGAACGCTCATCAACAACCTGGAAACCGCCACAGGCAGCTACTTCGAAGGTTCTCGGATTAACAAAATCACCATGCGGGTTTACACCCTGTGTATAAGTCGAAGAATGGAGATTGAGATTAATCTCCGTAGCATTGAATATTTTCACACCATTTGCAGTGGAAATTCTTTGACCATCTCTCTGAAGATATTTCCCCAATACTCCGGGCTGTTCCCAATCGCTACCCCAGAGTTTAAAATCATAATCAAGTAGGCCTAGGAAAAAATGGCGTCGATTGAAGTATCCAGCGCCGAGGTGACTGACATTGCTGCCGAATTCTTCTCTTTCAGCGGCTGTTAAGGGTAGGGGATGATGGATATCCGGATCGGCAGCCATTGGCAGATAATGAATAGATCTTGCGCCGGATTCCAGCAGTTCCTTCTCGAATGTGCCCTTCTGGATATGGAAAAACACGTCATATAGCGGAGCAACCTTTTTTCCGTACTCAAAAACATAGCCGTCTTCAACAAACCAGAAAGCAGTTGGAATTCCAATTCTCTTAAGCTCGGCTAATACCTCCGGTGTTGCCGGTGACTGGGCAATAAAAAAGACTATCTGCGCTTTAATCTCCAGGGCACGTGCCGTGATGGATTCCGCCATCACTCCAGTAAGTAATCCTTGGAGTTGGAACTTATGGTTTTGATCGCTGCTTAAACCTTCAAGATGATTCCTGGCTGGATTAAAAATACTATTATCAAGTAATTCGGCTTTGTGCCCCAAAGATTTGAAGGCGTTAGTGACATACCTCGCAACCGGTAAACTGCCGCCATATAAGGGACCGACAACAAGAATCCGTAATTTTTTTCCTTCAAGCCTCTGTGTTCGATGGAGGTTTGCGACAAGTTTTTCTGAAATTTCCGGTGCGTAATTTTTAACGGAACCAGACCTAACGATCTTCCATTTTCTCAGCTCATTTTTTCCACCAACTAAGGAGATAATTTCTTCATACAGTTCGTCAACATCTTCTTCAACAATTAACCTCGAGTTCCGGATAACATTTGTAAGGTCCAGGTTGCGCATAGCGATTGAGTAGACATCATTACTGACCTCAACGATCACTAACTCGATCCCGGTACGTTGCCTTATCAATTCTTCAGCCAGGTAACCTAAGCCCATGCCTATGAGGATAATTTTATTGGATTTAAGGTCTGCCAGGATCCTCCCGGCCATGGTTCTGGCTTCGTTCAATGGATCATATCGGCTGTGTACTGCAACGCCATTCACGTAGAGTGTTGGTGCCCCTTTTTTTGATGGGATAACTTCACATTCCGGAGTTTTATCGGTTATAGCTTTTCCCAGTTTTTCATGCAGGGGTTGTGCCTTTAAAGCTGCAAGATTTTCGCTGAGTGGACCATTGGGGATCATTGTAAACTCCCCGCGTAGCTTGTCCGTTCTTGCTCATTGTTCCTGAGAACAGATTTTGATTTGCGATACTTCCAGGTATGCGGTTTACTCCTTTTTATCGCAGCAGGATTAAAATATCCTTCTAAAGCTCTTTTCCGTAGCATTTTCATTGAGTAATCATCTTCAGGATTATGTGCATGATACTTTTGCCATAATGAGAGGGAGAATTCTGAGGAATTTTTAATTGCCAGGACCTCATCAAGACCTTTTAAGGCTTCCAGGTTGTTGATATCCAGCTTAATCGCTCGTTTAAAATGTTCGAGCGCATTCCAGCCCGTTGAAGGGTAATTATCCCGGTTATAACCCGGGGTAAAATAGCCACCTGATTTTGATAACCGGAGTCCAATTTCAGTGTGAATTTCTCCAGCGTTACATCCTTCGGAAATATTCAAGAGTCTACACGATTCCAGGAGGTGTCCCTTATTAACAAGTATAGAAGCCAGTTTTAAAACCGTATTGTCTTTATAGTCATTGTTATCAATCTCTTCACATAATACAGAAATCGCTCTTTCCCTCTCACCCAATCCCTCAAGTACCTGGGCAAGTTTTTTATTGCCAAGCAGATCCGCGTTTCTCAGTAAAAATTCAATAGCCTCTTCGGAGGGGATATTTTCCAGATCACGCCATTTCCAGGATGCCTGCCACAAACCCCAGTTATATTCAAGGTTATTCTTCATGCTGAGACGTTCTCGCCTGGTTCGAAGCGATTTCAAATCCTGCAACACCTGCAGAGCGCGATGAGAAACAGTGTGTTTAGTCCTGATCTCCTTGACAGAATCTGAACCGATTATTTCACATCTGCCCGGATTATCAAGGAGTTCCTGGACGGTTTCCTCGAGATCATCCTTGTCAAATGTTACCAGGTGTTCCTGGTTTTTAAACAGCCGTTCAGTTCCCCTGTTCCTTTCAGTAAGAACAACTGCCCCCGTTGCCATTGCCTCAAATGTTCTCAGGTTGATACCGTCAAAAAGATTTTCGTTAAGAACAATCCGAGATCGCTGGTAGTACCTGGAAACAGTTTCAGAATTAACGTTCCGGGTACCATCACCGTGAATAATTTTTACGTCCGTTAATTTCTGAAGACGGTGGATGATGGCGGAACGTTTTGGACGAAGTGAGCTATCGAGCGTCCCGACAAATACAATTGGAATATCTCTTTCCGATCCATTGGGTGGAGTATTAAATACTGAAATATCAGCCGCAAGCGGCAGCCATCTCACCCAGTTGATCCCCTCATCATTCCAGTTGCGCCATGATTCATATTGATCGACATATACCCGGTCGAAGCCATAGGCGCAATGTTTCTGCCAGAATTCGTTTATGGGTGTATCAATAGCATAGAAGGCAACCGGGACATCAATTTTTTCTATACCCTTGTACCATATCCGCGTATCGATACTGTCAACCTGCAAGACTACATCCGGCTTAAAACCGATCCGAGCAAGGAATTCCGGTAGTGAATCATTTTGATGATCAAACGGTACATCAGTATCCATCCCGCAGTTAATGCTTACTATCTCCAAACCGGGAATTTTAAGCGTATTTGAGAAATAATGATCATTGAGCAAAAGCAGACGCATTTCAGGATTCCTCATCTTCTTTAATCGCGTTCCTTTCCGAATTTCGTATCCTGTTCCAGCGAGCATCGGCATAAGGATAGGCATCCGGACGGTATGGAAGTCTCCTGCCCTGCCGCGAACCACATGGTTTGCTGGACATCCTGCGGGGACGTGCGCTCACCTGTTTGCATGTTGAGGAAGTCAGCAGGCTTGTGATATAGACCGGTGATGACCTGATGAATACAGAGTATGGAGTAACAGGAATCAGTTTAAACCTGTCGTTCGATTTTGCCTGGAAAATCTGTTTTTCATCATGTTTTTTTTCAGCAACAGCACCGCCTGCAGTATTTTCAACCTGTTTCATCTATTTCTCCTTCCACGTTGTGGAATTGATATCAAAGGAATCATCAATAAATGCTTTAAAAATTCTGCTGTACCATTCAGCTTCACCTGGAGACAACTTGGGATAGTCACTGGTGAAAAAAGGCATTTCATTATCGCTATGATTTATAATCGAGCTGTTATTATTCATTGATTTATTCTTATTTAACACATCAAATGATTTTTCAATTGATTTGTCGATTATACCTGATCCATCTGTTCCGTTCCGCCCGCCAACGCTGTTTCGTATGGGTTGGAACTGCAGTATTTGTGTGAATGGATATCTATCTTCCCAGACAAAGGATCTCGCGCAAGCCCTGCGTCGTTGCAATGCGTCATACCTGGATGCTTCAACATTGGTCGGCTGATATTGGGGAGCCACATATGAAGGCTCGGCCACCAGCACAGTGATGCCATTTTCATCTAATGATCCTTTCCAATAACCTTTTTTGTCTGCAACCTCTGACGCAATTCGAGAAACCATTAACGGATCGATATTATCATGGGTAATACCATCATAAGTTTCTGCATCATCCATAAATGCTATCGATCCCGCTTTAAATGGACCTGTTTCATAGGGATTTGCCCCACCGAAAAACAAACCAATAGGAACCGTGGCTGTTGCTGCTGCAAGTTGGAGCGTACCTGTATCGCTCGATATTAAAACGTCACAATGATTAAGAACCTGGGGCAAATCATTAATACCGGTTTTACCGGTGAGATCAGTTATCCTGTGCTTAATATCCGGATTCATCCTGTTTATAATTTTTTCAGCAGTCCCACAATCGGGTTCAGTCCCCAACAGGTAAACCATGCTGCTTTCCGATTTGACCAGCTCCCGGATAAGTTTTACCTGTTTGGATACAGGCCAGATTCTTGTTTTTCCACCAGCACCAAGATTTATAGCATACCTTTTTTGTATTTTCCTATCGTTTTTATCCCCATCTAAACGTTCACGGATGACCTCTGAGCCACTAACCTGCTTTATCCTTGGTGTTGGTAACGGCCACAACGCTGGGCCGTACGCTGCCCATATCTCGCATAAATGAAGTGGTGCAAATCGTCGATCGAGAATCGCGGCATTCAGGTATCGATGTGGCGCGGGAAGCATCCTGTTGCTGAATGGGCCTTCTCTTCTTTTTCCTTTAATTAATGCGGCGATAGAAGAGGTCAGTACCCCCTGGTTCAGGAGTATAACTCGGTCAAAAACTTCCTGATCACGCCAGCTTTTAACCCAATCTTTAAACTTGTAGAAAGTGAATGAATCGAACCTTCGGACAAACTTGGCTGCTTCAGCAAGGTTGACTGGAACAATCTTATTTACACCCTCCAGAAGACTTGCAATGTCTACAAACCTGCTATCAACAAACAGCGTGATTTCACGTTGATAGCCGGGTTCCCTATACAGGTTCTGGATCAAGGGAGAGGTCTGAACCAGGTCGCCAAAACGCGCCAGTTGAACAAGGGCTATCCGTTCCTTGATCATTCATTCATTCCTGTTTAAGCCGTGTTGTTCTAAATCTTCAGCATTACAACGTTCTTGAATCCTAAGATTCTATATGCTCAAGAAGTTCTTTTGCGCCGTGGTGGTCCGGTGCTGATTCAAGGACCACCAAAGCTTCCTGCTTAGCCCGTTGAATTTCTTTCCCACCATAGAGCAGCGCAGCGTGATGAAAACGAGCTTCAAAATCATCAGGATGAATTTTCAGGTAACGTTCAACCGACGGTTGGGCTTCCATCAATTTTCCAGCCTGTACAGCCGCAGCAACAAGACCAACAATCGCTGGACGATGATCAGGAGTCAGACGAGAAGCCTCTTTAAAATGCCTGATCGCCTCGTCATATTTGCCTCGTTTAAGCTGAACATTTGCGATACCCATATATCCACGATCGTAATCAGGCGCCAGCTTAATGATCTTGGTGAAGATGTCCTCGGCTTTTTCAAGCTCATCATTAATAAGATGGTATGTACCGATTCCGATCCAGGCACGTTCGATACTTGGATCATCTGATACTGCCTTCTTGTAACATGTGAAGGCCTCTTCAGCACGGTTTAAACGGAATCGTGCATCACCGAGTAGTGTCCAGTACATGGCACGTTGATGAACATTACCGTTTACTCTTTTTGCGCCACCAATGAGCGTTTGTTCAGCATCAGTGAATCTGCCATCCTTGATCATCATGTCAGCACGGGAGAGAAGATCCAGGAGACTTTCCTCCTCATTCTCAGGTTTTTCCCGTACTATGGTATCTTCAGCAAGATTCGGTTCGCTGAATTTCAGTTCTTTGTCCATAAGACGCCCCTCCTCCTCTGCGTTTATCAACAGTTGGGGATTTATCGGAATTAATTTTGTAGAACCTTCTTTTTCTTCCACTTTAAAACCATCCATCTCAGCATACATCTGGAAATCCGATTTCAGGATTCCCGACCATCTATCAAGGAACAGATGTGCGTTTTCAACATCATGTTCTTTACGACCCGGTGTCTGCTCAGAATGATGGATTACTACGGCCTCAGGTTCATAGAGAACCCTGAAGTTTTTCTGTCTAGAACGAAGGCAGAAATCAACATCCTCGAAACCATTTTTATATTTTTCATCAAATCCGTTTAAATTGAGAAATAATTCTCGTTTAACAAGCATACAGGCTGCAGTAACAGCCTGGTAGAATCGACGTTTTAAAACATTAGGGAGATTTGCAGGTGCGTTTGAGTAGATATGCGCGGGTAAAAGATCGCTGCTAATCGCGATACCGGTATGTTGAATAGTTCTATTCGGGAATAGTAAACGGGCACCGACAATTCCAACATCCGGTTCCTCATCGATCCCACGCATCATTGCCCTCAACCAACCCAGTTGGACTTCAGTGTCATTATTCAGGAAAACCAGGTAATCACCTTTGGCTTCACGTGCTCCACGATTACAAGCTCTTGCAAATCCTTCATTCTTCCGATTGCGCAGATAGAGAACGCCGTAATCATCGAACTTGTCAATCATCTCTTCTGTTGTATTATCACTCCCGTTATCAACAACAATCAGTTCGAAGGGTATTTGCTGTGTGTTTTCCAGGACAGACTTAATGCATGTCTCCAGCATATCCGGGAGGTTATAATGCGGAATAATAATTGACACAAGGGGTTTTCCATGCCGCCTGTATTCTTCGTACGCAACCCTGCGGGCAAAGAGGGCATTATTCAGCCGTTTATTATTTACCCTTGTATCTTTTGCCGGGTGTGTTCTCTCTATTTCATAAATATCAGCAGCCTGGTATGCCAGCAACCTCAGATCCTGTGGTGATTCACCAGAGAATCCAGCATTGTTGCTTGTGACAACCTCTTGCCAGGTTGTTATAAAACCATCAAGGATAAATCGCCAGAGGGGTTCTGCGTTCATGGAATCATTGAATCGCGAATCCTGAAGGATTGATGACCTGATCAAGCTTCTTTCAGGTTGTATCGACGGTCCTTCCTGGATATCGATGAACACCTGTTTAAATTCTTCTTTACGATCTGACAGGTGAATTGCGTCAATATCATCCGCCACACCCTTGAGCATTTTCTTTAGTGTACCAGAATCTGGAATAATTCCCGACGGAATGATCCAGGTCCAATCACCAGAAATCATATCCAGTGCCCGGTTCCACCGTTCGCCTTCAGATTCCAGGGCTGAGGGAATTATTATGCGCAAGGTACTCGAGGTAGTAAGTCGATTCAGGTTCACTCTTGTACCGGGAAGTGCGATTACAACTACTTCAAATGATTTAACAGACTGACGGGATAATGCTGTGAGGGTTTCCTTCAGATCATCACCATCACCTCGCTGGAGTACTATCACAGATACGGATGGAATTTGTGATTCAAATGACTGATACGCTGGAAAACCGGATATTTCTCCCGATGGGATTTTTGCATCTGATTCCTCGATTTGCTTTTTTGTCAACTCAGGTGTTATATCTCGATTTTCCTGTTCTTTAGAAGCTTCACCAGGTTCAGGTTTCCCAGGTTTTGCCTGGTTTTCAACTGCTCTCTTTTTTGATGATTTTTCCTTTTCATCAGCATTATTCTGTTCAACATGTTTTGAATCAGGATCAAACAATCTTACTGCAAGTTCTGTACGGTGTTTTAGGGAAATTGAATCTAAACTTGACGGTTTTTTATCGCTGACAATTTCAAAAACTTTCTGCGCCGCAGTTTTATTCCCGGTTTTTTCCAGGATAGTCCCGGCACAGGCAACGACACTTACATCTTCACCTTCAGCCCATTGATCAGGATTAGAAAGCTCGTGGAATTCAATCCTCTTATCGAGAACAACCTTTATCGAAGGATCCTTTGTAATCGTGTGGAGATCAGCAAGGGACAACAACCCGTGGATGGCTTCACTCCGCTCAATTATGTCACTGAATCCCTTATCAAGAACAGCACGAACCCTGAGAAGGCCTACATCAATCATCTTCGCTTCATTTAAAGCCAGGCCAGCGAGAACAAGTGAACGTGATAAACGGAGTTCCTGGTCAGCAGAACTTTGAGCAGGGATTCCTTTTAATACAGTAACTGCCTGTTTAATGGCGTCATCCAGTTCATCAAGCTGAAATCCTCTAAGCTTTAATCCGACTAATCCTTCAAGAGAAATAATTGTGTTCCAGTCATCGTCCCAGCCACCTTCTTCGTCACGGCTGTTTAGAAGAACTTCAGCAAGTTGTTTCGTTTCATCTATTTTTCCTCTTTCAGCAAGAGTTGGGAGGCTGAAAGCTGTGGATAGTATATCAGGTTTTCCTTTCCTTTTATCTGAGACAAAACCATCCTTCCGGATACGCTTGACAAGTTCATTCAAATCATCTTGAAGAAAATCCAGATACTGCATTAAAATTATCTCCTATCGAATAAAATTCAGCAGGCTGGTGGTTATTACCTGGGTTCCGATCTGCATTGTCGATTGCAATGCTATTCTTTGTAATTCAAACGCTTTAATCCACTCGGTCAGATCAGCTTCCTCTTCATTCTGCAATCGTTCGTTATAGAGGATATTCATATTTTCAAGGCGGACATCCACACTATCCAACCGCTGCACCATTCCACCTATTTTTGTTATGATAGAACGTATCCTGGATGATGTTCCGTCAATCCGATCAAGGCTTTCCTGGATGCCTGCTGTATCATTGTTATTCAAAGCGTCTCGTAAATCGATCAGTACCTGGAAAGCGTCACCCTCATCACCCGGCTCCCCAATCTGGAATATTTCCGTACCTGGAATATTAGATTGAATTTTATCATCATCGCCGATGATCGATTGAATGATTCCATCCATGCCTTGAGGCAAATCCTGTACCCTGATAACCTGGCCATTCGCAGGATCTTCAATAAGCTGGTATGGTGCTTCCCGGGTATTAAATCCACCAAAGATGTATGTCCCATTACGGCGAGCGTTTGAGATTGAAGCGAATTCATGAAGGATGTGATCAATACGTTCCGCGATAGCTATGCGGTCTTCCGGGCTTGTCGTTTCAGTTGAACCCTGTACAGCAAGTGCACGTGCTTCAACAAACAGGTCATCAGCAAGCTGTAGCTCACTCTCAGCAAACTGCAGGTTGGAACGGGTATGAGCCAGGTTTTGTTGATATTGTCCCAAACGAGATAGTTCATCATCTATCTCGAAAATCCGTCTTGCCCTCACCGGATCATCAGAAGGTTTCTCAACTTCCTTGCCGGTACTGATCACCTGTTGTGACCGGTAGATATCCTCCTGGTGACGGCGGATATCCTCCAGCATCGTATTTATCTGCTGATTATATGTAACTCGCATACCTGTCCCCTTTTACCTTGCCATTAACAGGACAATAGTGGTCATCTCGTCAAGCTTCATTAATACACGTCCTGATGCCGTGTATACCCTTTGAAGCGCGATCATCCGAGCCAGTTCTTCATCAAGGCTCACCCCGGAAACACTCTCCTGCCAGTTTTTGGCTTGTTCGAGGGCAGCTTCTGAAGCTTCATATCGTAATTCTGAAAAGTTTATCTCATTTGCGATATTACCGACGATCCCCTGGTAGTACTCTGAATAGTTAGCTGAATTGTTAACAAATGCTTTATTATACTGGAGTTCGTACATCGTATGAGCCAAAGCGTTGTCACCTGTTGAGCTAGTAGTAGATGCAGCGACTTTTTCCGGATGATTACGAAGAACATCGTTCAACTGGAGGTCGATGGCGCCATATGTGTCATTGCGCCAGAAGTTTGTACCGGTGGTGCCATCCATCCCGATTCCACTGCGATGGAGTTCATTTACCTGGTTGCGAAGGGTGGTAGCCAATGAATTGAGTTCTTCAATTGCACCGGGGATAATTGTTCCCTGGACATCAATTTTCCCACGCGCCTCACCACCTTCAAATGTCACTGTTTGACTGTTATCAGCCCAGACAAGTTCTCCACCACTTTTCCCACCGCCACCACCTTCAATCCAGGAAAGAAGGCTGGCATCTTCACGATGAACGAGAACATTTCGCCCGATATAAACAGTCATGCTGTTATTATCATCTATTGCAACATTTGCACCCGTTAGCTCTGAAAGGTCCTGTATCAACAAGTCCCTTTTATCAAGGAGGGTATTCGGACTCTGACCTCGATTGGTGGCGCCGATAATTTCCTTGTTGTAGTCAGCGATCGAAGTTGAAAGCGAATTGATCCGGTTGCCAATGTCCTGCAGATCCAGGTTGAGAGTCTCCCTGATATTTTCCAGTCCTCTTACAGTATCATGGAATGCTGCTGACATGTTTTCCGCTTTCTGGAGAACATTATATCGGGCTGGCACACTGTCTACATCATTTGCCAGGTCTTCCCATGAGTTCCAGAACTCCCTCATGGCATTAGAAATTGAGAAGCTCTGTATTTCCGAAAAGATTTCTTCAACTTCTTTTAGTCCCTGCTGACGTGCATCCCATCTACCAACTTCACCTTTCTCAAATGTGACCTGTTCTTCCGCGTAAGCATCCGAGATTCGCTGTATTTGTTGGAGTCGAACACCTGTTCCGATTTGTCCTGGTTTGGAATCCAGGGATTCGCGTTCTTCAAGAATGGGGCGCCGACGGTGATAACCCTCTGTATCAAGATTTGAGACATTATTAGAGACAACGCCCATTGCTTTCTGGTATGCTATCAACGCATCACGAGTCAGTCGCATCTGTGACTGTAGTGGAATTTCGCTGGGATGATTTACAAGGCTCATGATTTTCTCACAGGGTCTTGTTTATAAGAACTGCTTTAGCGTTGCGATCACGGATTAAACCGTTTGATTCGTAGGTTATGTCCTGCTCATCGCTGTCAATCAAAAAGTCAATCGTACGTTGTGTTTTATTCAATGAACGTTTTATCAGGTATTGGTTTACCTGGTTCATCTTTTTGATCCTGCTGACCAGGTTTGTCAGGTTTTTCTTGGCGTCTGCAAGTTCTTCGGAAACATTCCCAAGGCTCATTTCAACCAGCCTTGTCAAGGTGATTTCAGATTCGGCGGTTTCAGTATTTGTCGCTACTTCCTTGACTATTTCAACACGACGATTTTCCAGGCTGCGGATCTGTTCAACCAAATCTTCCTGCCGAACAGCTGTTTCTTCAAAACTCTCAACATCATTCTCAACAAGCAGTTTTTTCTGTTCTTCCAACAGCTTGATAAACTCTGTTAAAAGAGTTTCTTCTTCCTTAATTATCCGGATAAGTGTGTTTATCAGTTTATCCATTACACAGTCTCACCTTTCAGGGAACCTTTGACTGGTTATTATCCCTGGAAACTTTATAATTTTCGTAATCACGGAGAACTTTGGTCACATACTGCCTGGTTTCGATTATATCCGGGATACCTGATACAGCCCTGACCCTTTCAGGCCCGGCGTTGTATGCAGCCAATGCTTTTTCCAGGTCGTTAAATTCTTTGATCTGTTCGAGCAGATAACGAACCCCACCGTCAATATTCTGCTCTACGTCAAATGAGTCTTTAACTCCCAGGTAGTGGGCAGTCGTATCCATCAACTGCATTAAACCTTTTGCACCTTTCGGGGAGACTGCACGTGGCATTCCACCAGACTCGTTACTGATCACAGCCCGGATTAATTCGTTGTCAACTCCATACTTTTTAGCAGCTTTACTGATGATCTTATTAAAGCTGTCAATTCTTTTTTCAACCGGCCCCGCCGGATTAAATCCATCTGATTTTACAGGTGTAATACCTTTCCCTTCGGTGATCTGCCGATAAAGCATCCTGGCAATACCGACTGACCCGTTATTAGTGATCTCTTCACCGAGGGCGTTGTCAAACATCCCCTGGTAGATTTCAGAACCCGCATTTTGAGTTCCCATCAGGTTCATCGATCCACGCATCTTTCCCACCAGGTGCCGGACGAAATAGGCTTCAAATCCCTGGCAGGCCTTGTACAATTCCGGATCCTTGACATCCTCGGGAATTTTAGTCGTTGACCTGTTTACTGCGGTCAACGTAGGATTTGGGATGATGTCCGAAATCATCAGATAATCACCAGCTCAGCATGTAACGCACCAGCTTCCTTCAAAGCCTGGAAAATTGTGATAATGTCACGAGGTGATACACCAAGTGAATTCAACGCTGCAGCAACGTCGCCAACATTTGACGATTGTTCGAGTACAACCACTCCTTCCCCTTCCTGTTGGACCTGGATCTGGCTGGAATACTGGACAGTCGTACGTCCGGGGGCAAAGGGATTCGGTTGACTGATTATCGGCGTTGAAACGACTGAGATCGACAAAGCACCATGACTTATTGCGACACTCGAAAGCTGGACTTCATTGCCGATAATGACTGTCCCGGTACGTTCATTAACCACAACCTTGGCATCAACATCAGGATCAACAGGGAGCATCTCTGTCGCGGCGATTATCCCCATCGCACCTCCCGGGTAGGTCTCCGGGATCTGGATTTCAACACTGACAGGATCGACTGCCCTCGCCAGGGTGTCATTCATGGACTGGTTAATGACATCCGCGATCCGCATGGCAGTGGTAAAATCACCCTCATTCAACGTATATCTTATATTTTCACGATCTTCCAGGTTATATAGGACATCACGTTCGACAAGCAGTCCGCCCGGAATACGACCAACCAGGTTTACATTCTGCTTCAGGCTCACGCCTGGTGCCTGGACTGAGAAACCACCAATACTGACAGCACCCTGGGCAACTCCATATACCAGCTCATCAGGTCCAACCAATGGTGTCAGGAGAAGTGTCCCACCCATCAGACTCCGGGCATCACCAATTGACGATACCTGCACATCGACCTGCTGTCCCTGCTTTGAGAAGGCTGCCAAGCTTGCTGTAACCATCACTCCTGCAACATTCCGGATTCGGACTTTGTCCCGTTCAACTGAAATGCCGAAACGATCGAGCATATTCATCAAGGACTGGTTGGTGAAAATCGAGCGAGGAGTATCACCACTTCCATCAAGCCCAACAACAAGCCCATACCCGATCAAAGGCACATCGTTCATTCCTTCAATGCTCGCCAGGTCCTTGATCCTCGGTTGTGCGAATACAATACCCGAAACCAAAATCAAACAGATTATTATTATATATTTACGCATATTATTCTCGCTAGAAAATCCAGTTCCAGATACGTGCTATGATCCCCGGTTTACCCGCCTGGGTTACCGCACCTTTACCCTTATAGGAAATCTCGGCGTTTGAGATATTGAAGCTGTAGACTGTATTATCCGGGCGAATATCCTCAGGACGGACAAGACCCGTGAGAACCGTTGTCTGTTGTTCACCATTCAAGTCGATCATCCGTGTACCCTGGATTGAAAGCAGACCATTTTCCATTACCTCGAGAACGCTGGCAGTCATCTTACCACTGAGTCTGCCGCGAGTTTTTGTAGAACCTGAGGCGTCATGGCGGTTTTTTAACTGGCTGTTCAAGCCGAAACTTGGGAGAATGTCATCCATGATACCGGTAGATTGAGCATCCGCTCGAAGCTGGTTGTCCGAATTAGTAGCTGTACCGGTTTCAGCCTGCCCTTCGGTGAATTCCATGAGCAGGATTGTGACAACATCACCTTCATAGAAAGCACGTTTATCTGTGTACATTGACCGGGAAACCAGTCCCTCGAACCGTTGCGCTTGTGCAGTTTGCAGGGTAAATAGCAGGCAGACGAAGAATAACAGCACTGAAATTCTGGAAATAATCCTGTAGTTCACTTATTATTCCTCCCGTCATATCCTTCAACCAGGACAACTCCCTTATCCTGAATTACGCCCTTAAGCCGAACCCCGCTCTTGGCATTCTCAACCCTTATTCTCTCCCCAGTGAAACCATCCTGCAGAGCAGTTCCTTCGGTTGATATTGTTATGCTTCCACGAACTGCCAGTAGCTCAATGCAATCCCCGTAAGCGACGTCGGGTTTTCGTTCTATCCTACCGTTCAGGAGTATCTCGTCCTTCTGTACTTTCCTTTTGGTCCACCATTCATTCTCGGCCAGTTCTTCAACAGATTCCGGCCATGAACCATTGAGACGGGTTACTTCTCTTCGCTCCCATTTCACGTTCTCGGAATTGAGAACCGTATGACGTTCCATAACCTGGGACGCGACAGGTATCCAGGTAAAAGGCATTACCCTGATGCTGACTGGAAATTCCTTCAGCAGGTGCCCGGATTTTTGAATACGAGCTTTTAAAACAACCGAACCAACCGGTTTATCTACTGAAACAACTGATAACTCAGCGGAATTATCGAATTCCGGAATACGGATATTGCCTGAATACATCCAGACTACATTCCCTTCTCCCCATTCAGATTCGAGAACAAAGGATATTACCACCGATAGCTTTTCCTGCCTGGTATCATTACTGAATACAATTTCAACCCCTGACAGGAACAAAATCAGGGTTACAAAAACCAGGATATGTTTCCGGTATCTCAGGTTCATTTTATCGTTTGAGGTTATTTGCCAGTGATAACAGTTCTTCAGCTGTTCTGATAGCTTTTGAATTGATTTCGTAAGCCCGCTGTGCAACGATCAGACCTACCATCTCCTCGACAACCGAAACATTTGACGATTCCAGGAATCCCTGCTGAATTGCGCCGAAACCTTCAGCGTCTGCTATTCCAAGGATAGGTTGACCGGAGGCGTCCGTTTCGATGTATAGATTTTTCCCGATGGGACGAAGCCCTTCGGGATTGGAAAACCGCACCAGTTCTACCTGTCCGATTTCATCAAGGTTATTGGATCCAACTACACGCACCTCAACAAGACCATCAGGCGATACCGATATGTCGAGAGTATCTTCCGGGATAGTCAGGTCGGGATCGAGGCTGTAACCGTCGGAATTGACTATCCTGCCGTCGGGGCTGCGCTTGAAGCTTCCGTCTCTTGTATAGGCAATGGAATCATCCGCACGGCGCAGTTTGAAAAAGCCTTCACCCTCAATCAGCAGGTCAAGTGGATTATTTGTCACCGCCGGTGCGCCCTGGCTGTGCATCTTTTCAATACCAACAGACTTAACACCATGACCAACCCGTAATTCATTAGGAACAACGGTATTGAGATTCCTGACAGAACCTGTTGCCTGGAGTGACTGGTAGATCAGATCCTGGAACTCAACCCGTGATCTTTTAAAACCGGTGGTGTTAACGTTGGCCAGGTTATTTGAAATCGTATCAATATTCAGTTGCTGTGCGTACATCCCACTTGCGGCAGTATGAAGTGCTCGCATCATGGTTATATCCTCCTGCCATTATGAAAAATATGTTTTAAGCAAATTTTGCTACCTGCTGGACAGCTTTCTTAAGTGTATCATCCTGTGCGATTAAGGCGCGCTGCGATGATTCATAGGTCCTGTTCAGGGTTATCAGTTCAACCATCTGTTGAATCGGATTTACATTAGATGTTTCCAGGTAACCCTGGAGGACGGTCACTTCGTCAGCCTTGATGGGAACTTCATTTTCAATACAGGAATAGAGGCTGTCACCCCTCTTAACCAGGCAGTTTAAATCTTCAAACGATACCAGTTTCAGTTTTCCGATGATTGTGCCATCCTGCAATACCTGGCCATCTTCCGATATTCCAAGTTTATCACCTGTAATCTTCAAGGTTTGCCCACTCTCCAGCATCACATGGAAACCGTCGCTGTTAACTAGCTCTTTTTCAGCGTCGATGATGAAATTTCCATTACGTGTATAAAATTCTTCGGTTGTATCCGGGCTTTGGACTACAAAAAATCCATTCCCATGAAGTGCCAGTTGGGTTGGACGTTTGGTGTGTTCAAATGAGCCCTGGTCATACCTGACCTGCAGCAACATCTCACGCTCAAGCTCCCGTTCAGGTAATCCTTTATTGAAAGGCTGCGTAAGTTCATTATTTAGGATAGTTCCAAAATGAACCTTATCAACCTTAAAACCGGTAGTATTGACGTTAGCCAGGTTATTGGAGATTGAAGAAAGTTTTATGTAGCGGGGAACCATCCCTGCCGCGGAGTGATAAATACCCTTGATCATAGCTGAAATCCTGTCCTGTATTGACAAAAACAGTTTTACACACAAGCATTGATCGCAAAGGGTATGCCTAGCTTTATGGCGTGGTTTTATGTATGTAAATATTAGAATTACGTGGAGTTTAAACAGTCAAACATAAATTCGGGAAGGAAGGCATGACCGGGATAAGGAAACTCTTGCCCTCTGATGAGTCATAGATAATCTGGAATAGGGTTAATATGATGTAATTGTCAGGTTCAGGTTGCTTCTTTTTCAGCCAATAGCTGGATGGCGGTACGTACTTCATCCTGTCCAAGACCGAGAGTGGCTGCGATATCACGAACTTCCATCCCTTCTTCCTGCAGAGATTCTATTGCATCCCAATTTGAGGGACGTTTTCCGCCTACCCTCGAGGCTCGTTTTCTTTTCTCTTTAATGGCAGCTTCATTGGTTATTTCCTGTTTCTTCTGATCCTCACCCCCTTCAGGTTGAGGTTCCTGGGTAGCTTTTTCGTCCCAGGAAACTTTACCTGTATCTATAACTTCCATCTTTTCATCAGGTTTCGATTTTTTTCCATTGTTTTCGGATTCATTCTTACCGGTATTTTCAAAATCTAGTGCTTCCAGCTCTCTATCCAACTCGCTCTCAGTTTCATTTACAACAACTTTGGCATCTATCTCTTCATCGGGAAGTTCTTCTTTTTTCTCCTCTTCTGGTTTTACTGCCGCCTGTTTTTCTTTCTCTGCCTCTTCCTGGGCTGCGTTCCAGTTTGCCAGCTCTTTTTGTAATTCCAGGTTACTGGGCGGTGTTGGTGGAACCTCATCAAGTTTTGAACCATCGTCCTGCTCTTCGTCAAGGATAGGTTCTTCCTTTTCAGCCGGTTTTTTCTCTTCCTCTTTACGTTTTATCGGGACAACTTTGCGTTCTTTTTTCGGTTCTGATTCGCTGGGAATTCTTTCAGAAAGAGGACGCAGCTCTTCTTCACTTTCTTCACCCGAAGCTTCTTCGAACATCCGGTTCATCTTTGCCCTGCTCCGGATGATAAGAATAACTATGATTATGACAAAAGCTGCAATTATACCTGCAAATACAAACGGCATGATGGAACGAAATTTCTCTTGAACCGGTGTGGCTGTTTCCACCGGTGTGTCAGATATTCCCGGAACGTCATCATCAATAGTGGTGCGAGTATTTCCAGCCTGGGCAAGGACAGACTCCCATGATTCTACTGTTTTCGCTTTATCGCCGAGATTCTTATAGGTCAGAGCAAGTTTGATGGTGGCAATCTCGACTGATCCGGGATCTTCCTTTGCTTCCAGGTAAGCGGCTTCAGCTTCCTCGTATTGTGTTAGTTTAAAATAAAGGTCACCAGCCATGATCCTGCTTTCGCCAAATACTGACGATGATTTTTTCACCTGGATGAGAATATCCAGTGCGGCATCAAAGCTTCCAAGACTGATTAAATCTTCAGCGTTCTTCAGGACAATCCTTGATGGATCTTCAATTTGCCTCTGAACATCTATTCGTTCCGGCAATTCAACATCTACCAGCTCACCGGATGTTTCGTCTATGGCTTCCGGTTCAACCTCACCGCTGTTATCCCCCGGCAATTCTGCCTTATTTACGTTTTCCTGAACATCAACCGGAACTTCATTTTTAGCTGATTCTTCAATTCCTTCCGAAGATAAATTCACGGGAGATAATTCTTCCTGGAACTCATACTCCTTCACGGGTTCTTCTACAATTGTTTCACTTAGGTCAGGTTCCGATTGTTCGATGATCGGTTGTTCAATTTCGATTGGTTTTGGTGGCGGGGGTGGCTCATTCGCTGGTCTTAACATTAAAACCAGTTTGCCGGTTTCCGCGGGAATCATCTCGGCTTTTACATACCGTGATAGTTCAATCACAATCCTGCCGGGAGAGATATAGTAACGATTTACTATTCCGGTTTTATGAAGAACCGGAGAGCTTATTTCCAGGCCGGGAACATTGAGCTGAATATTTCTACTAGCAGGGGCAGCTAAAGTTGCATCAACTGGCTCATCAAAGGTAAGCACAACCAGGGTAGTGCCTTCGATCTGGGTAACGGCACTTCCGGATACAAGTTTAATGGCGCAAGCATCCTTTACGGACATACCGAAAATCATAACCAGTGAAAAAGCAAGCATGAGATATTTTTTAACAAGCTTCATCACATTCCCTGAGCGCTTATTTACTGCTTCCTGTAATGACATTTTTATCACTGTTGAAGCTCTTTTCAGACAATCCCTCATTTTCACTATCGTCATTATCACCATGGACATTAAGCATCTTCAATCCGCCGGGGTATTCTACTGAACTCATATCATGGATTTTTTCGAACTTTTTTACAACTTCTGAGATTCTTTGAGAGTGTTTTTTGAGGGTGCTGACTATTGCTGATAAATCAGGTTTTTCATCCAGAGGCAATGCTTTTTCAAGTAGAAAGAGGTTTCCCTGGATTACAGTCAGTGGGTTGTTAAATTCATGATTAATGCTGATTGCGGCTTCGGTAAGAGCTTCGAGACGTTTCCTGCGTAACGATTCCTCTTCGAGTAAGTGACTTTCTGTTATATCTCTTAAAATACCGAGACACCCGGTAATCTTCTTCCCGGTTCCTCGTAACGGTACAAGACTGACAGTAAATAACTTTTCCTCTTTTTTCTTGACGGTCATTCGAACATCAAAAGTCTCTGATGATCCATTTTTTAATACTTCCACCGTTCTGCCGTCATCCAGGTCGGTTGGTAATAATGTATAAACCGGCTGACCGATTAACCTTTCAGGTTTAAAACCGAACAGATCAACTCTTTTGTTTGCAAAGGTTATTAACCCGGCTTCATCTGTTGTATAAATAACGTCAAAAACTGTCTCAAGAATGCGGGTAAGATTTATTTTTGCATTTTCAGCATCATTGTATTCATAGGCGTTTTTTATAGCTATAGCTACCTGGTTGGCGGCTAACGAGACCAGGGTTTGCGAATACTGATCTATAGAATCCGGTTGGATATCAAGATTAGCAAGAAATATTCCGATCCGCTTAGCCCCAACTCTCAGGGGCATCACCAGCAGGTTATCTACATTTTCTTCTTTAACATCTATCAGTGATGGAGAGGGAGTAATTATCAGGTGATCCTGTTCAAATACCCAGTTGACAACCCCTTCATCATGAAGTGATAACGCCTGGTCCAGCATCTCCAGCGATTCCACACCTACAGACTCAAAGCTTGACTGGGAATCTTTGTAAATATAGAGACCCACATGTTTCACGCTGATGAGATTACGTATAATCTCGAAAAACGCAGTAGCAATCATCTCAGGATTGAGGTTTACCCGTATCTGTTCGGATAACCTTTGAAATTGTTCAAGTTTCTTGAGGGTTTCTTTTCCCTCCAAAATAACTCCCGATTATATATTATCAGTATCTCTACTATACCCTGGCTTTTATCATTTCCAGCAAACCCTTTGCCTGCCTGAATCCCTCGTGCATTTTCTCCCTGACAGCCTTTTCGTCGAAACCGGGTAGTGCCTGTGTTAACAGTGAGGGTTCCGGCGGATAGGGAGCGTTATCACCATGACGAAAACCTGCCCTGTGAGCCAGCCAGTCAGCAATTACAACACACCTGGCAAGATCCAGTGTAATTGTTTCGTCGGCATGATGATGTTGTGCAACGGATTCATGCAGCCGTTCTGGAAGATTCCACCTCTCAATCAGCCATCCGGCAACCTCGGCATGATCGGTTTCTAATTCTTCTTTTTCTACGCTGCAAGCGTCTCGTTCTTCAGACATAATCCTTCTGAAAACTTCCGAGTAATTTTCCGCCCAATTCGACGCGAGGATCAGTCGACCAAGGTCATGCATCAAGCCTGCAACAAAAGCTTCTCCCGGCAGAGTTATTCTCCATTCGCGAGCGACAATCCTTGCTCCTACCCCGACAGCCAGGCTATGAGACCAGAATTTTTCCTGGTCAAACAGATCCTGATCAAAAACGGCGTTGACAACACTCAGTGCACTTATGCCCAATGCTGTCTCACGGACAGCATCGAACCCAAGAACTACAACTGCCAATGGAACCGTACCGATAGTGCGTGGGAAACCGTAAAAATCTGAATTGGCGTGTTTTAATAACTGCGCAGTCAGGACTGGATCTGAAGATATTACTGAGGCAAGGTCTCGTGCTGTGGTGTCAGGATCCTCTACCAGGCTCTGAACCTGGATCGCAGCCTGTGGAATAGGAGGAATATCCAAGTCCTCCAATATCTGCTTTTTTATTTCCTCCCTCACAAATACCCCCGGTTTTACCCCTTTATATCAATCCTGGAACCCTTACCCTCATCATCTTTTTTGTTTCTTAAACGCAGATCAGTTTCCGCTTCTGAATCCTCGCCGTTAGCACCAGCCCGTTGGTTTCTCCCTCTTTTTCTTGAAGAACCTTTTTCTCGCCGGCGTTTATCCTCGGAACTTACACGTGATGCTCCACTTTTTTCATCCGCGTCCGCAATCTTGTTCCTCGCATCTTCCTCAAGCTGTTGCTGGGCCGCAAGTTCCGACAGGCCTGCAAGCGCCACCAGCTCCGGCACCTCCGCACGAAGCCGTACCGGCCGCAGACCAACGGCAAGGCGGAGCGCTTCATCCAGACGATGCTGATGGGTTGGGCCTACAAGCGCGCCTATCGAACCTCAACCCAGAGGGCCAAGGCTCTGCCCTCCTGGCTGCGCTACTACAACCATGAGCGGCCCCATCGGGCGCTCGGGATGATCTCACCCAAGGCACGAATCCGGAGGGCAGCATGAACAGAACCCCCAGGACCCACACCTAGATGGCGACTTCTCCGATAGAACGCTCCCCGAACCACCTCCGGAGAGTGCCCAGCGCCGTGTCGCTGATTCTCTGCGTGAAGAGAAGCGCCAAGCGCTTCTTCGGCCTCGAGCAGGTGACATAGAA
>JANQEY010000194.1 GCA_028278125.1 bacterium
CCGAGTCCCGTCATCATTCCTATAACCGGCGGCAGGTGAAGGAAACTATGCATGGATACCGCCATAAACACAGTAATAAGAAATAATATCATCACGACAACGGCACCCTTCTTCAATTGAGCGCGTTCTTCCATCATCTCTGTTGTTCCAGAGGGTATGAAGAAGGATATTATAGCCGCTGGAATGATCCAGTTTACGATGGACGGAATCACCAGGTGGAAAAACTGGGTGAATTCAACCAGGCCTCCCTTCTGCCACACCATCAATGTCGTAATATCACCAAAGGGACTGAATGCGCCGCCGGCATTAGCTGCAACTACAATATTGATACAGGCCAAACTGACAAATTTTACATTGGACTGTCCGACTGACATAACGACCGTCGACATGAGCAATGCGGTGGTGAGATTATCGGCAATGGGAGACAGGAAAAAAGCGATAACACCCGTTAACCAGAAAATGGCTTTTAAGGAAAAACCCTGGCTCACCAGCCAGGCACGTAATACCTCAAATACTCCCCGATCTTCCATGGTATTGATATATGTCATAGCGGCGAGAAGAAATAAAAACAGCTCTGCAAATTCGAGCAGGTTATGACGCACTGCAATTTCCGCCGTATGTTGATCACCATGCTGAGCGTAGACAGCAGCAACAAAAATCCAGATTAAACCCGCCGCAAAAATAACGGGTTTGGATTTTCGCATATGGATATGCTCTTCGAGAATGACCAGGCTATACGCCAGAAAAAAAATGGCAAGACACAATATGCCGGCCCAATGACGGGTAAAATCCTGTAACTGCACTGTCTCCGCCGCAAATACAAGCCCGGGGACAAAAAACACGATGCTCATTACAAAAAGCCTGAGAAACAGTGACGGCTGATAAGATTTGAAGCTTGAAGTATTCATTATTAAATAGTCAGTTACCATTGATAGTCAGTGTATATAAGGCATAGTCCATGCCAAATAGCAACAATTATGGCTGATACCTACCGTCGTTTTCAACTGAATTACACAGTATGGAATTCCAAAACCGGAAACGAAGGTCTCCATTTGTTAACTTAATCCGGTATCAATACTACATATTACCCTATTCCCCGGCTCAACAAACTCAATTTTATCAAAGCTAAGTAACCCGGCCATTGCTATCCCCCTGCCGTTAGGCAGGGTGGCCCGCTCCGGACTGAAGTTAATGAACCTTTCCCATTCAAATCCCTCACCGTCATCAGTGATAATCAACACCAGCGATTCGGATGTTCGCTTTATTTCCACTGTCGCTTTTTTATTTCTGTTTTCCGGAAGTTCCAGACGTTGTTTGATTTCGTCATGATAAGTCCCACCGAGTAATAACTTTGATTTTTCTTCAAAAGTGATTCCCAGGTTTCCATGTTCAATTGCATTCTGCATGATTTCCGTGATCCCCAATACTGCTTTTTTAGGATCCGGGCAACTACTGGCCAGAATGAAAGCGATGTTTTTAACCTCTTCCGGGGTGCTGAATTCGAACTGGCCTTTAACCAGTTTACCCAGGCCTGTATTAAGATCATCCAGCTTGGTCTGTAACTGCAATAATTCGGAATATGTCGAATTCGTTCGCTTTATATCACTGACCGCCGCATCTACTATCGCAAGCAACAATGCTTCATCATAGGGCTTGGTCAGATAATAA
Source organism: bacterium (assembly GCA_028278125.1). The sequence goes on from JANQEY010000194.1 coordinate 1,669, forward strand.
TAGACACCGGCTTCAATACCTTCCTTGACCTGTTCAGTAAGCGCCGCACCGGTTTGCATAATTACTGGTATATCCTTATATCTATCATTCGCTTTTAATTCGCTGATAAATTCCATACCATCCATTTCCGGCATCATTCTGTCCAGCAGAATAACCATTATGTCCGGGTTTTCTTCAAGCACCTGCCAGGCCTTTTTTCCATTTTCCGCACACAGCACCTCATACCCGGCCAGTTGAAGATCATCTTCAAGTATCTCGAGATTGATTTCTTCGTCATCAACCGCCAAAACTTTTATCTTTCCATTTTTCATAATAATTCTCCGAAATTATTCAACCTATGCCGCCAGGGGCAAATTAAAGTTGAATATGGCACCTCCTTCAGGATTATTTTCCGCCCAGATCCTCCCATTATTGTGCGTGATTATTTCCTTACAAATCGCCAGGCCCAATCCCGTTCCTCCTGCACCTGTTTTGGTTTTTGAACTTTGTACAAATTTATCAAAGACAGTTTCCAATTCGCCTTTGGGTATTCCTACTCCCTGATCAATGATCGATACGGTTACCGCGGGAATAACATTGCCCGAATCCTTGGCCGACAGTTCGCTTTTAAAAAATTCTACATTGATAAATTTTTCATCCGGTGTGAATTTAATTGCATTGGATAAAAGATTCACCAACACCTGGGAAATCGCACGTTTATCACCAATTGCCGCGGTCGGCACATCATTTATATTGATATTTAATTTGATATTTTTCCGGTACATTAATGATGACAATTCATCAACTACCAATGCCAGTATCTCGGTTAACTCGATTTCCTGGAAGTTATATATCACCTTATTCGCTTCCAGTTTTGAAAGGTCCAGCAGGTCATTAATAAGATCCAGTAAACGCTTTCCGCTTTGTTCAATCCTTGTCAAAGATTTCAGGGTTTTTTCCGGTGAATTTGTTTCAATTCGTTTCATCGTGGTGTTGGCCAGGTGAAGTATTGCGTGCATTGGTGTACGCAACTCATGGGACATATTGGCCAGGAATTCCGACTTGGCCTCATTGGCTCTTTCCGCTTCATGTTTGGCTTCTACCAGGTTCGCTGTTTGTTGATCAACCAGTGTCTGCAGGTTTTCACGATGAAGCTTTAACTCTTCCTCTGCTTTTTTCTGCTCGGTAATGTCACGGAAAACAACGACAGCACCTATATATTCGCCATCTTGCTGTATAGGAGTACTAACATAATCGACGGGGAAGCTACTGCCGTCCTGCCGCCAAAAAACTTCATCACTAACATAGTGAACATTGCCATCATTAAATGCTGCATAAATGGGACATTCGGTGCGTGGATACGGGCTGCCATCCGCACGGCTGTGGTGAATGAGTTCGTGCTGGCGAGACCCGATAAGTTTATCGGCTTCATAACCCAGCATTTGTGCCGCAGTGGGGTTAATAAAAGTAATACAGCCGTCGGTATTGACACCGTAGATTCCTTCGCCGGCAGCTTCCAGTATCAACTCATTATCGCGTTTTGCCCGGGCCAGACCTTCCTGTGTCAGCTTATGTTCCGTCATGTCCCTGAGAGTCATCACCATACCGGTAATCGTATTATCTTCATCCCGGTGCGGGATATAGGTTACCTCCAGATAGCGCTCACCGATATCAGGGAATGGGAACCAGCTGTTCTGCTTCTGGGTATCACCGGCAAACACCTTCCCATAATATTTTCTTTTATTCTTTTCAAATCGCTCCCTGCCGATAACCTCTGATACATGGCGCCCTACTACCTCCTCGGGTTTCACATTCATCATATGCAGGAAAGTGTTATTGACGGTCCTGAAAATATAATCCACATCAACAAACGCCATGATCTCATTGGAAGCGTCAACGATATGTTTGTATCGTTTTAACTCTTTCTCAGCATGTTTTATCCCGTCGATGTCCCTGACACTGCTGACTATACCCGTAATCACTCCTTTTTCGTTATAAAACGGACTTAAATTGACATCCAGGTATTTGTAACTTCCATCCCGCATTCTTTTTATCTGATAATTAACTACCTCACCGTCAAGACAGGAAATCAGTTTTTTCTTGGCGGATGTCTCAAAATACTCAACACCGATAATATCGACGATTGATTTTCCGACGATCTTTTCTCTTGGTAAACGGAAAGTGTCGATAAACTGCTGGTTTACTGCCCGGTAGATTAAATCCGTATCAATAAACGCCATACTGTCACGGGTAGCGTTAATAATATGTTTATATATCTGCAGTTCATCCTCGACTATTTTTCTCTCGGATGTATCCCTTATGCTTAAAACGGCTCCCGCTATTTTGCCATTTTCATCAATATACGGACTAAAACTCACCGCCATATAAAGTTGTACACCCTTTGTTGCAGGATAATCACGCCACACATAATTGGTAACCGATTCTCCCTGCAGACATCTGTCGATATTGTGCTTTGCATGGGTTCGAAAAGCTTCTTCACCGATGACGGCAATGACATCATGACCCACTACCTCACCCCACGATTTCAGATAGTAATCCAGATAACTCTTATTTGCCGCCCGGTAAATATAATCCTTGTCTACCAGAATCATGGCTTCATTGGTAGAGTCGACGATATGTTTGTATTGCCGTAATTCCTGTTCAGCCAGCTTAGCCTGGGTAACATCACGCGCACTGAAAACAACACCCGAAACAGTCCCATCATGCTCCTTATAGGGATTAAAATTGATATCCAGACAAATCCGGTGGTTATCCGGGGTCAGCAGCCATTTTAGTGTATGGATATTCTCCCCGGACAGACACCGATCCAGATCCGGCTTTACATCATTATAGAAAGTATCCATGCCGATCACATCAACCGGCGTATGGCCTATCACTTCACTGGCATCTTTCTTAAACAGATCTAAATAACTCTGGTTGATTGCCCGGTAAACATAATCGGAGTCCAGATATGCCATCAAATCCGCAGTGGTATCCACGATATGACGGTAACGTTGTAACTCCCTTTCTGAATTTTTCCGATCTGTAATATCCCTGACTACTGCAGAAACAATCATTCCCTGTTCGGTTACCAGTGGGTTCAGGTTGATTTCCACCGGGATCTCTTTGCCGTCTTTCCTCCGGATAAAGAGCTCCAGATTCTCTCCCATCTGACGCGTATGGGGAGCCTGAAAAAAATTTCGCCGCAGACCTTGATGATTTCCGGCAAATCTGTCAGGTAACAATTTTTCTATTGGTTGCTCCAGTAACTCATCGCTACAGTATTGTGTCATTATCTGGAGTTTTTCATTGACCAGTTCTATCTCCCCGTGACAATTGACGATGACTATTCCATCCTGCGCGGATTCCAACAATCCTCTGAATTTCTCCTCACTTTGCCTGAGTGTTAATTCGGAATATTTGTATTCCAGAACTTCGGTAAAAATATTGGCGACTGCCTGCAGGAAATTGATATCATCCTTGTTAAAAGCCTTTTTCTCACAGGCATATACAATTAGTATCCCCCAGGGGACTTTTTGTCCATGGATAATGACACTGGCACTGCTGATGAGGTTGTCCTGATCCATTATCCGGGGATCCGAAAAACGTTTATCAAGCGTCAAATCTTCCACGATAACCGGTTCATTGACGAGTAATGTATAACCAGCCTGTGACCTGGCATCGAACGGGATCATCATCTTTCCTACCAGTGCGGTATCCCCACCCATGGCAGCGGCCAACCGTAATTCCTTTTTTGACGGTGAAAACTCAAATACCTTGCAATGCTCGACGGAAAGAGTCTCGGCGACACGTTTAACAACATAGTTCATCAGATCTTCAGGCCGGTGACTCTTAAGGGTTTGTCTACCCAGTTCGGCAATAACAGCCTGCTGATTGATCCGATTCTGCAAGGCATCCTCCGCCAGTTTCTGCTCAGTAATATCATGTCCTGTAATCACCGCGCCGGTGATCTTTCCATCTGCCTCCCAGTGCGGGGTATGACTGAACTCAAGATAACGGCGACCTAAACCGGGAAAATCAAACCATTTACAGAGCCTGAAACCTTCACCCTGAAGGCACCTGTCAATATCTTTTTTGACAAATTTCCGGAATTTCTCCTCGCCCAGTACTTCACATACCGGCCTTTCCATCACCTGTTCCCTTTCCCTGTTCACGGCATCAAGATAACGCTGATTCACCGCTTTATAGATATAATTGCTGTCGACAAATACCATTAAATCCATTGATGAGTTAGCGATATTGTTATAACGCCGCAACTCCTCTTCTACGACTTTTCTTTCGGTAATATCAATAATAATTCCAAAGGCGCGGTGTATCTCATCTTGTTCATTACGTATTAAGTTTACCAATGAGAAAATATGACGTACCTCACCGCTTTTTGTAACTATACGGTATTCGTGATTGAGTCTCTGTCCGGTTCTGATCGCCTTGTCCCTTTCATGTTTAAAGGCTTGCCGGTCATCAGGATGAATAAAATCCATAATCGGATCGCTGGATTGGGAAAATTCTTCCGGGGTTCTGCCGAATATGTTAACGACTTCATCTGACCAGTAAATCTTGTTGGCAAGGATATCTCTCTCAAAAAAACCCATGCGTGCGATTTTTTGTGCTTCACGGAGACGGTTGTCCTCCCGCCTGAGTATCTCCTCCATCTGTCCCTGTGGGATAACTTCGCTCACGGCAACCGTATAATAATCACTGCTATTTGCCGGATCGGACCAGGGGTAATCTTTAACTATCTTAGGGTTAAGCTTATTAATAAATCTGGTAAACCCGAATACCATAAAACTCAGGCTTGCCAGAATAGCAATCCAGTGCCAGTTCATTGGCGGATGTCTTGCCACCCCTGATAAAGCTTTGTCTGGCGGCGAGAAAAATACACTTATCAAATCGAAAAAATAAAATAATGTGATAAGGATAACGCCGACCAGTAGCAGGGCAACCGGAACGGAAAACTCCGGCCTTTCATCGGTCTGATGATCACGCATTAACAGATAAACGAGATACCCGGATACCAGGATCATAACGATATCGATCAATCCAGTCATTACAGAGGTATCCCAGTTCATTATACGCTCGCTCTAGTGTTTACCAGCTGTAATTTACTTCAACTTCTCTGCCACTCTGCCGGTAATCAATACTGTCACTCAGGGATTTCACCAGGCCTATGCCTCTTGCGGATTGTTCCTGCGACAATATCTGATCTACATCAAAACCATTACCGGTATCCCTGATACGAATAGAGAATGTACCTCCGTCTCCGGAGGGTTTGTGTACGATATCTATATCGATTTCCCCATCCTTCAATTGTTCCAGCGCCTGTTTTCGCTGGAAATCATAGTCGGAAAAACCGATTGTGCTGTGATCGGTTTTTGTGGGCAAGTCCAGAATGCCGTGTTCGAGGGAGTTAAGATACAACTCTGATATTATGGTGTATAAATTTTGTCGATGACTGTCAATCCCCTGCATATCGGTAAGCAATTGTACAATCATGGGCACCGGATTTAATTCACGCAGGGTATCCGTATTCAGGGAGATACTAAACTTCCAGGTACCAGGTTCACGTGTATCTTTTCCGGAACGGAATTCATCATCATCGATAAGAATATCCTTGCATGAGATTTCCAGTATACTGATATCATCCAGTTGTTCCACTCCGCTTCTGAATTGTTCGATGGTATTCAGTATTGTTTCAAATACTGCGTCCTGGTCAGTACTTTTACGAATGCAATCGATCAGTCGCTCCGAGCCGAATGCATCATTATTTACGTTATTTGCATCAATCAGTCCATCACTATAGAGATAGATGCGATCGTCTTCCATCACCTGGTAATGATTGATTTTGATATCCAGGTTGCGGTTTTTCTCGATCCCCAGGGGGAGGTTTCCAGAAGAACTTCTGAAACGTATGGTGTTTTTATTTGAACATATCAACACATCGGGCAGACCGGCATTAAATACGGAGACCGCCTTTTCATTCGGACGTATCTCCAGCATACATGCAGCCATAAAACGTCCGGTTGGCAGGGTTATATTCAGCTTATAGTTAAGTTCATATATTACCTCTTCCATGGTATATCCTTTGGATACCATGGCATGGAAGGTATCCGCAACAATCATACATCCTATCGAAGCACCGAGACCATGTCCGGTAAAATCGGCCAGCAAAAACACCTGGCTTTTAGACGGCGTCAATGAAGACAGAATTAAATCCCCACTCAGGATATCAACAGGAGAAATGGAAAATTTGATATTATTGGTATTGAGATTTGACGCACGTGAAATATTAGTAATGATTTTTTCAGCGATCTCCATATCATAGTGATAGATCTGCTGGATATGCTCCAATTCGTTTTTTCTGGACTGAACCTGATCGTGCATTTTCTTGATCCGCATCAGGCTTTCAATCTTGGAAACAAGCAATGTGGCATTATAGGGTTTACAGAGAAAATCATCTCCACCCGATTGCAAACACTTGATTAATGCATCTTCATCTACGATTGAGGTCAGGAAGATAATCGGGACGAATAAATGACGTTGTTCCGATAGTTGTTTAATCCTGACCACCGCATCATAGCCATTCATCATGGGCATATTGATATCCATCAAAATAATATCCGGCTGTTCACGTTCAAAAGATTCGACAGCCTCATACCCGTTGACAACTTCCGTGATCCGGTATTCGTTAGTGTTTAATACTTTTTTAACGAACGCCCTGTCAATTTTTGAATCTTCGACAAGTAACAGCTTTATCCTGCCAAACTCACCTTCCGCACCCGATGAGTCAATATCTTGCCCGCACGTTTTATCTAACATTATTTTCTATGCGATTATCATTCAATCGTTACCATCTGCTGGAAATTGGCAACGTGCAGGATTTCCTTGACATTGTCTTTTGCGTTAATTATCCGTACCGAATCTATCGTATCACCGGCATGTTCTCTCATTTGAAGGAGCATTCCCAATGCTGAGCTGTCCAAATAAGTGGTCTGACTCAAATCAACAATGAATTTTCTGACCCCAGGATTATCAGTGTATGATTTCCTTAGCTCCGAATGGATATCAAATGCAAATCGATCCGGCATACTGATTGTTACCATCTGCCCGTCATCCGAGGTCCGTATATTAAGTGCCATATGTGTTCTCCTGTTGACTGTAATAATCTAAAAAATAATCTCCCCTATTTATGCATCCAGGTAATATGAGATGGTTTCAGCATACCTATTCATATCAAAATAAGTGAACCTCTCCCTCAGTCATTGAATTCTGTTCAACGGTTTTATGTATCGATTGATCATTGAGTTGCTCAAGCTGCTGATTGATTCTGCAGGATATCTGCCGCAATCTCTGTTCGTATTTCTTCTCATTTACTTCAGTACTGAGATCATCCAGCTCCTTTATTACTGACTGGATTATCCCATCAGCTTTTTCAACTTTTTTGTCGATATGTTCGGATACCTGACGAATGATATCTTCGTGTTGCAGGTTGCGTACTGCTATTGCTGTTTTTTCAGCCAGGCTCTCATTGACTAAAGAAATCTCCTTTAACGAACGTTTGAGGTTTCCATCCAGTTCCTGAATCGATTCCATCATATGATCGACCTTTGCCTTACCCGAAAGAAAGACATTCATGTCCTTCGACGCCGTCTCACCGATTAACTCCCTGGAATCAATGATCATGGACTGGGCCGAATGGATCATCTCTCTTATTTCTTCGTTAAAGTTATTTGAGGTTAATGACAGTTTTCTTACTTCATCAGCAACCACGGCAAAACCACGTCCTGCCTCACCGGCCCTGGCCGCTTCAATAGCAGCATTCAGAGCAAGTAAGTTCGTCTGTTCCGCGATGGAGTGGACCTCGGATAACATACCGAATATCTGCTCCATTTGTTCGGAAAGCTGATCCGTCTTGACGACAATATCCATACTGTTTTTGCTGTTTTCTACCAGCAGATCAACAAAATGTTTCAGCACATTGGAGGTTTTATCTACGAACTGCAGAATGGTGACCGATTCTTCGTCCGTATTATCCGAATCATTCGTTTCCTTTTTACCTCCCTTCTTTTCCGCAACTTCCTGTTCGGTATCCACCAGTTCTATCCTTTCCACCATATTGACCATGATGTCATGTTGGGCCTGGGTATCATTACTGATTTCTGTGAAACTGTGACTCAGGCTGTTGATGGACTCGGCAAGCAACCGGCGGATCTGGGATGATTCCTGGGTAAACGACTGGATAATTTCATTGATAGAATGCTGAAAACCGGCGATTAATTTCAATGTTGAAGCGGACAGAGGATGGGCCGAACCCGCCGTTTCCGGTTGTCGCTCACTGTCCGGTCCGTCGTGAGTCCGGTTCTGATTGCCGCTTCGCACAACAGAAATCAGCCAGACAATGGTCAACAGGGGCACAAGGATATGCCCATACTGCTGCCCGGCTTTCGTCCATGCAAATATGATTGCCGATAAACTGATCAGCATAGAGAAACGGTGTGCTGTCAATGATTCCATGCTTATACCATCCTCACTTCCGAGGGATTGTCATATACTCCTATTAAATCGACATTTTTTCCTCTTTCTTTAATACCTTAGCAGCAGTCTTAGACACCAGATCGAGAAGCTTTCTGGGTATCCTGGACAGCGGTTCAACGTCGTCGACGCCTCCCAACTTTACCGCGGCACCGGGCATGCCCCAGACAACACTGGTCTTCTCGTCCTGGGCGATGGTTTGTGCACCGTTTTCATGCATTTCCTTGAGTCCCTGGGCCCCGTCCGCCCCCATGCCCGTCAGGATAATTCCGATCGCATTCTTGCCGACATTTTGAGCGACCGAGCGAAACAAGACATCGACTGAAGGCCGGTGACGGTTGACCGGCGGCCCACTGTCCAGACGGCATAGATATCTCGCTCCGCTTCTCTCTACCAGCAGGTGCTGATTTCCGGGTGCGATATAGACATCGCCGGGTACAATTTGCTGGCCGTCCCTGGCTTCATAAACATTCATTTCGGCAGCGGCATTTACACGTTTGGCGAAAGTCCCACTAAATGCTTCGGGGATATGCTGGGTGATCACCATGCCCGGTGCATCGGCTGGCATAGCCGTCACCAGTTTGAAAATAGCCTCGGTACCCCCGGTTGATGCGCCCACGGCGATGATGCTGTCCGTCGTTTTAAACGACAGATTGGTCTTCTTTTTTGCTTTCAGGATCACATCAGCCGAATGTTTGACCGGCTTCCCTGGCTGTTGCTCTCCGGACTCTTCACTTGGCTGGATATTTGCCCTGGCCGCGGTCTTGACCTTGCTGATTACCTCCTGTGAATAATCGACAAAGGTAGCGGCCAGATCCACCTTCGGCTTAGTCACATAATCAACTGCTCCCAAAGCCAGGGCATCCAGGGTGACATCGGCACCACCTTCCGTTAGTGAGGACACCATGACCACCGGTATGGGATGTAACCGCATCAGGTTTGACAGGAATGTTACCCCATCCATACGCGGCATCTCCACATCCAGGGTCAGCACGTCCGGGTTTAACTGTTTTATCTTGTCCCGGGCAATATAGGGATCCGCCGCCGTACCGACCACTTCAATGGCACTATCAGACGATAAGATCTCGGTCAGCATCTGCCGTACCAGAGCCGAATCATCGATAATTAATACTTTGATCTTTGCCATACTCTTCGGTTCTCGGTTCTCGGTTCTCGGTTCTCGGTTCTCGGTTCTCGGTTCTCGGTTCTCGGTTCTCGGTTCTCGGTTCTCGGTTCTCGGTTCTCG
>JANQEY010000203.1 GCA_028278125.1 bacterium
CATCATAGCCACCACCCTGATGGAAATAAGAAACAGCTTTGATCCCATCGGGGCTTGTCACTTCAACTCTGCCAAAACCTCTGAACTCACGCCTGTCGGTATCAAACCATCCTCTTGAATAATCATAAGTTGTTGTGCTCTCTGTCCCAAGGCCATCGCTTGTAGTAATCGAAGAGACCGTCTGGACAGGGAACGGAAGGATAGCTTTTCCATCGTTATCTACATTTTCATATTCTGTAGATGGTGTGTAATTCAGCTCAACCGTACCGCCAAGCCTGCCTGTAACCTTCTTAAGCAGGTCGGGAACCTGGCCTTCATTCAACTGAACCCTGAATACATTATCAGGAGCCGCGTAACCACCTGATGATTTTTTACGCATTATCCTGTCTGGCAAGCCATCAGCATTTATATCAAAAAGCATACACTGAACACCATCCGAATCAGCTCCATATGGACTGTTCCATTCGGCTGTGCTGTTCTGGTCCTGAATATTCTTCCAGTTTCTTGTTCCATCTTCGAAACCTGTTCCGGTGTTTAACTGAACTTTGAATACATTTTCCGGATATGAAAAATCTGTCACATCATTACGCATAATTCGGTCAGGCAAACCATCTGCACTTATATCAAAAAGCATTACCTGAGCATCTTCGCTACCGTCAATAGCTTGCAGGCTTCCCCAATCGACGCCAGCTTGGCCTTGAGTATAAACGGGGCCCCAATCATAAGTAACAGGATCGCCGTTATCATCCTTTTCGAATCCATAGCCGGTATTAAACTGAACTTTGAAAACATCATATTTACCTGACTCACCTCCCTGGTTTCCATCACGTTCTCGCATTACTCTATCAGGCAGACCATCCCCGTTAATATCGAGCATAGCGATAAAGACATCAGTGCTGAATCTTGCTCCCGGACTGTTCCATTCGGCATTACTTGTGCCTGCGCCCTGATTATCCAAAGGTTCCCAACTAATAGAATTTTTAAATCCACTGCCATTATTTAATTGGACTTTAAATACATCATATGG
>JANQEY010000213.1 GCA_028278125.1 bacterium
ACTAAAAACCCCTGTACAGTGCGGTTATATTCGGCAACGATTACCCGGCACTTTTCTTCAAGATTGGTCGGCTGTTTACCGACTATCGCAGCCAGGTCAACAATACTGACGGTTTGCCCCCGGATATTGGCGATCCCTGCAACATTAGGATGTGAATCAGGTGTTTTGGTCAGGTTTGGACAATCGATAACCTCACGCACCTTGAACACATTAATACCAAAACACTGTTCATCTCCCAGAAAGAACAAGAGCAATTCCAGTCTGTTACGGCCGACCAGAAGCGTTCTATCATCAATCCGACTCATGACTTCCGACATTTTTAGTCCCCTATTGACTCAATATACACCCGTATCATCGGCGTAGATTAAAGATCCTTTAAAACATGTTATCCAGGCATATGAATTGCATGTATTCCCTGTACCATCAGGTTAGCGGCCAAGTTGATTTTTAATGGAAACATGAATGACTGAATTACAATTTAAACAACAAATTCTATGCCAACAGCCATGAATCAGTTGATAAAAACCCGGCTATTCATATTATTGCCCTTCATATGCGTAACGAATACGGTTTATGCGGGGTTTCACCCGATTGATGAGATACGGGAAACAGCGATCAATTATGTCCAGCAGCACGTAGCCGGCAATAACAGTGACGTCAGGATTTCGTCGAAACCACTGGATAAGCGGCTGCGATTACCGTTATGTGAATCACCCCTGGAATCGTTTTTCCCCCATGCCAACAATAATGGCCGAAATACCACCGTAGGCATTCGGTGTCATGGCCCCAAGCCCTGGTCTATCTATGTGGGCGTGACCGTAAATATCTTCAAAGATGTGGTGGTATCAGTACGAACAATGGCCCGTAACAGCATCATTACGGATAATGATATTCAGTTAAAACGTATGAGTATCAATCACTTGTCGGGAGCATATATCGAAGATGCGAAGAAAATCATCGGCTTGCAGCTGACGCGTCCGTTACAGATTAATACCCCGGTTCTGACCAGTATGTTGAAAAAGCCCATTGAGATCAGACGTGGCGATAAGGTCAGATTGGTCGCCAGATCAACGTCTTTTGCAGTGAGTATGGAAGGCGAGGCTCTTACGGATGCCGCCATCGGTGATAAAATCCGAGTACGTAATTCCCGCAGTAGAAGAGTTATAGAAGGAAAACTTGTGAACCATGACACAGTATTTGTTAGGTGAAACAGTCATATTGGCAAATATTTTAAAGATTTCCCGGTTTTTGCCGACAAGATGTGGCAATAACTACAAATATTCTTTGAGGTAAACTAAATGGTTAATGAAATCAAAGGGTTACAAAACACTACGGTGAAGAACCCTGCTGTAGGAAATAACCAGCAAACCACGCAGACCGAAAATCAGGTCAAGCCGAATGACAGTAAAGAAAATCTCTCTGCTTCATCACCGGCACAGGAAGTCAATCTGACAGATACCGCATCCAAATTAAGACAACTGGAGGCAAAAATCGCCAGCCAGCCGGTGGTCGATACACAGCGTGTTGAAAGCATTAAAAAGTCGATCGCGGATGGTACATTCAAGGTGGATACTACCCGCACAGCCGAAAAGATGGCCGAATTCGAGAGTTTACTGGCCAGTAAAGTAGGCGATAAATAATGGCAACTTTTAAGGATCATGGTGACCAGTTTGAGCTGTTGAACCACTATGTACATCATCTGGAAGAATTGATCACAACATTGGAAGTCGAACATGATTCGTTGTGTAACAGGGATCTCGATGCCCTTGAACAATGCACAGTCAGAAAACAGGATTTGTTGACGCAACTTGCTACGCTGAAACAGGAGAGTAATACGACTCCAGAGCATACTGCTTCATCCGGTTCCGACAAACCGGAAGCAGAAGACATGGCATTAAACGAGCTTAAAGCCCGGATCAGATCTCTACTTGAGACCTGCCAGCACCAGAATGAAATTAACGGGGCGATAATCGATGTCAGCAGCCAGTTCAACCAAAGGATGCTGGAAATCATTCTTGGTGTAAACGGAACGGATAACACATATGACTCCGACGGTAAGAGCTCCAATCAGCTTTCCGGTCATACCGTCGCAAAAATATAAAAAATTACAATTAACCCCGGATGGTTTGATAAAGAGATGAGTTCCATGAGTGAAGCTGTCGCTATTGATGAAAAAAAACAAAACGATGACAAGCCAAGAAGCTATATTACCCACAACATCAGCCACCGGGTAACATCAGAAGACGAGATCAGGGCGTTCTTAAAACGGCTCCATAAAAGTCATTCATTATTAAATATTTCCCTTGGTGAACCCTCCTTTCAGTATGGCAGTGTCATACTCGAAATAAATCATGAGAAAGATTATCTGGTATTGGATGAGTTATATCCCAAGAACGATATCAGTACCGAATTAATCGATAAAACACTTTCTATTGAAACGCAATTAGAAGGCATACTGATACAGTTCGAGGTGACCGTTCAGGCGATATCGGAAAAGGATAGTTCGGAATACTATAAAGTGGAAATCCCCAAACACGTTTATTACCATCAGCAGCGTGAAAATTACCGGGTAGCCGTAAGCCTCAGCAACCCCTTACCGGCGGATTTAGCAACGCAAAATGATGTCCTGATACATGCGGAATTACGGGATATCTCCCTGGGCGGGCTCTGTGCAAGACTGACATCACAAACCGGAGAAAGGCTCAGAGTAGGGGATGAGATTCCTACCTGTATTATTCAGATACCGGGCGGCAAAAAGATCGTGAGTTCGCTTGAAATCGTGCGTGTTGAGGAAACCGAGCCATTCAAAAATACCCGGATAGGCGCCCGGTTTACCAATCTGAGTCATGCCGATGAACAGGAATTATCACGAATGATTGCAAAACTCGAAAGGGAAAATATAAAAACGTTAAAACGCCGATGATATTGTGTCATTAAGAAGTCAGAAGAATTTTGATTTTCCATTTTGCCTTGTCAAGCCTTTTATTCTGAATTCCGGCTCCTGAATTCTTTAACATAATTCAATCATAAATCATAAGATCCCGGTACCTTTGCAAATCCTTCGGGTGATCGAGATCCCAACGTTCAGGTAATTCAAACCAGTTCAGTTTTAAATTTTTCAGCTTTTCACGGGTATCGGCAAGCACGGTTTCCCTGCCCCACGATATGCCTTCGAATATTTCCTTGTGAGCCGAGCTGGCTCCTATCAGGTAATAACCGCCATCCTCCGCAGGACCGATAA
>JANQEY010000238.1 GCA_028278125.1 bacterium
TGCTGCCTGAATATGTGCGGTGCTGTTCACTGTAGCGATATTGCAATCTTGGGAATTCATACCGGTTTACCACGGATTGACCATGAAAACCTAGGCAAGATGTGCGAAATTCCCAGCTTATCTGCTTCTTGTCCTACAGCTGCGATTCGCCCTGCCACGGTTGATGGTAATCCTTCTGTTGAACTAATCGAAGAACAGTGCATGTTCTGTGCGAACTGCTTCACAGTTTGCCCGGCAATGCCACTGGCTGATCCGCAAGCTGACGGTATCTCAATCTGGGTCGGCGGTAAAGTTTCCAATGCCCGCAGCGAACCAATGTTCTCGAAGCTTGCGATTCCATTTCTCCCGAATAATCCACCGCGCTGGCCTGAAGTTACAGACGCTATCCGCAAGATCGTCGAAGTATGGGCTGAAAACGCACGGCCTTACGAACGTCTTGGCGAGTGGGTTGACAGGGTAGGTTGGCCACGTTTCTTCAAACTTACCGGTATTGATTTTGAGAAAGAACATGTTGACGATTTCAAATATGCCGGACTCAGCTACAAACGTAGTGCCCATTTAACCCACGAATAGTGAGGTGTTGCCATGGCGATGACAGTACCAGAGATCGCTGATATCATGTATAAAATGGTCGAAGAAGCCCAACAGTTGCAGAAAAAACTGAAACCAGGCGATTTGACCAAGAATATTCTCCAGGCGTATGAAGAAGAAGGCGTCGATAAAAAAATGTGTAAAGCTGCCATTAAGGAATTAGTGAATAATGGTCGTTGTGTCTACACATATTTCGGTGGCAGTTTCATTGAAATACCTCGTAAAGAAGGTGCTTCAAACGACTGATTCATACAGAATTTCTGAGAGAAAATAATCGTTCTTCAGATGTGATCGTCTTCCGCTTGAACTATCCGGTTCAAGCGGTTGACACATCTGTTTTCCGGCAAGGGGGGGCGAAAACCATTAAACTTCCGGAAAACAGGTAGATCCCATCGAAAGAAGCCTGATATTAACTAAATGAGGAAATGAATCATGCCTATCGGGCGAGCAAAAAAGAAAAAATTGAAAGCAAAAAGCCTTGGATCCGGAGGTGCTGGTGGATCCTCGCGCGAGATGTCCGATCTTCGGCCCGAACATGTGGAAAAAACCGCGCCGTGTATGAAGGGATGCCCCCAGGGAACGGACGTCCGTGATGCTATCAATATTATCAACCTCCACGAGAAACAGGGAATTACACTCGAGGAATCATTTACCCAGGCTTGGGAAAAATGGACGGAAGTAAATCCTCTTCCGGCAGTACTCGGACGTGTATGCCCGCATCCGTGTGAAGGTGAATGTAATCGTAAATTAAAAACGAACGATACCGCAGTCTCCATTAACCAGATCGAAAGGTTTATCGGTGACTGGGGAATTAAGAACAATCTCACCCTGAAAAAGGCTGATGATGCTGAAGATCGTTCGGAAAAGGTCGCAATTATCGGTTCCGGTCCTGCAGGACTTGGATGCGCATATCACTTGGCGAAAAAAGGCTACAAGGTAAAGATATTCGAAGCTTTCTCCGAACCGGGTGGAATGCTTCGCTACGGTATCCCGGCCTATCGTCTGCCACGCGATATATTAAGTGGTGAAATCCAGCGTATTCTCGATCTAGGTGTCGAACTCGAAACAAAAGTAACCGTCGGTAAGGATATTCCTTACGAAAAAGTTTCCAGTGAATTTGATGCTGTATTTGTCGGCATAGGTGCTCACAAGGGCAAAATGCTGGGAGTTCCCGGTGAAGACGCAGCCAATGTGTTTACCGGAGCAGAGTTCCTGAATATGGTTAATTCCGGCCAACCACCGGAAATTGGCGACAAGGTAGCTGTTGTCGGTGGTGGTGACTCCGCTATGGATGCAGCTCGCGTGGCATTACGTATGGGTGCTGATGTTACAGTTGTTTACCGCCGTACACGGAACGAAATGCCCGCAATTGAAGAAGATATCGTCGGTGCCGAAGATGAAGGAATTAAATTCCATTTCCTCTGTACACCGGTTGAAATCTTCACGGAAGGTGATAAAGCAACCAGGATTAAATGCCAGAAAATGGAACTGGGTGAACCTGACGATTCAGGCAGACGTCGCCCGGTACCGATTGAAGAGTATTTCGAACTGGATATCACCTGTCTGATCCCATCAATCAGCCAGGAACCGGATTTTGAAGGGCTTGAACCTCTCAAAGCCGGTCCACGGGAATGGGTACATGCCGATGACTTTATGCAGTCAAAGGACGTGGACATTGAGTTTCTCGCAGGTGGAGATGTTCTCGATCTCGGCCTGGTGACGATCGCTCTGTACCAGGGACGTCGTGCGGCTGACACTATTCATGCCCGTTTCAGGAACCAGCCTATTGAAATCCCGGAGCTGCCCCCGGTAATAGTCCCGAAAACCTGGACTGATCCGGATGACGGCACTGAACGTCATAACCTGCTCCTCGATTACTTTGAGCAGAAAGACCGTGTGACAAAACATGATCTTCCTGTTGATCAGAGATTCACCGACATTGAACGCGAAATTGCTGAGACGATCACTTCAGACGAACTGGTCGCTGAAGTGAACAGGTGTATGAGCTGCGGTATGTGTATAGAATGCGGCCAGTGCTGGACCTATTGCCAGGACAGTTGCGTTATCAAACCGCTGAAACCGGGTGAGCAATACAAGTTCAAGCTGGAAACCTGCAAAGGCTGTAAAAAATGTGAAGAAGTCTGCCCCTGTGGGTATATAGATATGAAGTAATTCAAGTTAATTAACAATACACATTCACGTAGAACGTGTTACAACAAGAGGGCTAAATCATGCCAGATTTTGAGTACAACGGAAAATCGGTTGAGGTGGATGAGGATGGATTCATCCAGGAACCGGATCAGTGGAACGAAGAACTTGCAAAAGCATTAGCCGGAACCGAAGGTGTGACCGATATGTCGGAAGAGCACTGGAAGCTGGTAAATTATCTTCGTGACTACTACCATCAGTTCGGTATTGCACCGATGGTACGTAAGCTTTGTAAGGAAACCGGAATTCCTCTCAAGCGCGTTTATGAACTGTATCCTTCAGGACCTGCAAAGGGTGCCTGTAAGGTTGCCGGCCTGCCTAAACCAACTGGTTGTGTGTAGGTTATAGTTCTGATGTCGTGTCCTGGTGTGGCGGTGGCCGGCTTGAGCGGCGACGGTGGAAAAACACTTGTCGCCCTCGGGCTGGTCGCCGCCTGGACACATATGGGGAGAAAGGTAGCACCCTATAAAAAAGGCCCCGACTACATTGACGCTGCCTGGCTCACCATCGCCGCGAATAATACATGTCGCAATCTTGATACATTTTTAATGACCCCAAATGTTATCAAGGCAACATGGAACAAAGTAAATGTTAATTCAGACATTGCCCTGGTTGAGGGCAATCGAGGGCTCTTTGACGGTATGGATTCTCAGGGAAGCCACAGCACCGCCAGTCTTGCCGCGCTTCTCAAAACACCTGTCATCCTGGTGATCGATGTAACTAAAATGACCAGGACTGCTGCCGCGATTGTTCTTGGTGCTAAAACACTTCAGAACAATGTTGATTTAGCGGGAGTGGTTCTAAACCGTGTTGGCGGGGAACGTCATGAAGCGGTTGTCAGGGAATCGATAGAAACCGAAACCGGTGTGCCAGTTATTGGCGCCATTCCAAAGATTCAAAGTGATAAAATGATCCCGGGGCGGCACCTGGGACTGGTAACTACTGATGAGTTTCCCTTTGTTGACAAAATTATTTCCAATGCACGAGAAGCAATTGAAAACTACCTGGATCTCGATCTACTTGATGAATTGATAAATAAACGCTCGGTAGATGAAAAGGATGATTTAATCACGAGGGAGCGCGACCTAAGCGAGAGTGAACAGGAATTAAATATCGGGATAGTGCGTGATCGGGCGTTTCCGTTCTATTACCCCGAAAATATTGAATCACTCGAAAACTCGAACACGAAAGTTATAGAGATAAGTGCCCTGGAGGGGAGATTACTGCCGGATAATCTGCATGCATTATATTTGGGTGGTGGATTCCCGGAAACACATGCTGCAAAATTATCTGAGAACCGACAGTTCCTGGATTCTTTGAAAAATGCCGCTGATAACGGTTTACCGATATATGCAGAATGCGGTGGTTTGATGTTGTTGAGCAGATCTTTCGAATACGAGGGGAAAAATTACCCGATGGCGGGGATTATCCCTGCTGAATTGTCCTGGTCAAAAAAACCATCGGGGCACGGATATACAATTGGTATTGTGGATAGGGAGAATCCTTTTTACAAGGTCGGTACCGAAATCCGGGGACATGAATTTCATTATTCGAGAATAAAAATCCTCGATGAAGACCATAATGATTCAACTGTGGTTTCCATGGAACGGGGTAAAGGTGTTGGTGAATCACGGGAAGGATTTTTATTCAACAACGTACTGGCACTCTATACACACGTGCATGCTGCAGGATTGCCGCAGTGGACTGAAGGATTAGTGAACGCCGCTCAAAACTATAAGAGCCTTTCAGACCGGATTTGAACTACTGACTTAAGATATTTTTATATTCATTTGATTTTTATGGAGGATAAGATGGCGATAAAAATGCCATCTCAAGAACAGGTAAACCAGGCACAGGCTTCACTGGAATACCAGTCGCAGGTAGACAGATACGGACAGATGATAGACGCTGGACAAGGCACTCCGGTATTATGGTACAACCTGGGAGTTGCATACCTGGGACTCCAGAATTGGAAGGAAGCTGAAGATGCCTTTGAACATGCAATAAAAGATGCCCCGGAAATGATGGAGGCTTTTGTTAATCATGGTGCTGCATGTTTCCAGCTTGGCAAATACGAACATGCAGTTACCAGTTTAAAGAAAGCCCTGGAATTAAAACCGGATTTTCTACCAGCGCAGGCAAACCTTGGTGTAGCTTTGATGAGGCTGGGACGTCACCAGGAATCAATCGAATCGATGGAAAAAGTCATCAAGATAGAACCGAATTATCCATCGGCTCTTGGCGCCCTGGCACTTTGCCATCAGGCTATGGGGAATGAGGAAAAAGCTGAGGAGTATAAAAAAACGGCTTTAGAAGCTGGTGTGAAATTTTCCAACAACTCGTCAGATAAGTAATTAATATATCGGGTATAATTTTACAGTTCATTCTTGAAAGTATTTTTCATTCAAATCGGTTTTTAAACGGGATGTTTTGAGCTAATCCATGAATATCAAAGATTTGCTAAGTAAGAATCGAGATAATATCCTGGAAAAATGGATTGATTCAATCCTGCAATCATACCCGAAGGATTCGTCTGTATTCTTTAAACACAAAAAGAATCAATTTGACAACCCTATTGGAACAACCCTTAAGACCGAACTGCCGAAAATTGTTGATTCGCTTATAGCAGTTCCGCAACCGGACGAGATTGAAAAATCACTGGATGAAATAATAAGGATAAGAGCTGTCCAGGAATTTTCTCCCGCTCAAGCTGTCGGTTTTCTCTTCAGCTTAAAGACAATTGTCCGCGATGTGCTAAAAGAACAACAGGAACATATTACGTCCGGACTCGATCTCGACAAGGTTGATTTCAAGATAGACCAGTTGGTTCTACTCGCTTTTAATATTTTTATGCAACGTCGTGAAAAAATGTACGAACTCAGGCTGAACGCATTAAAAAGAGAAACATATCTGTTTGATAGATTAAGAGATAAGAAAAATATTCAGAATATGGGACAGGTCATGGAGGATGATGATGCAAAAAACTAAGGTACTGTGTCGGAAAGGAGGATCTGCCGCATGAATATTGTGGTTTCCCTCTTTATAATTTTGGTCCTTACCCTAATCCCGTTATTTGCCGCCGGGAGCACAAGTATGCAATACCTGTTTGGTGTTGTTATCCCTTATGCGGCTATTGCCATTTTCCTGGTGGGGATTGTTGTTCGTGTTCTTAAGTGGGCGAAAGCGCCTGTACCATTCAGAATTTCGACAACATGTGGACAGCAGAAGAGTTTACCGTGGATCAAGAACAATAACCTGGAAAGTCCGCACAACTCATCTGGAGTAGTTGGTCGGATGCTTCTTGAAGTTCTGTTTTTCCGTTCACTGTTCAGGAATACCAGTGCTGAACTTAAAAACAACGAGAAACTTGTTTACGGTAGTAATAAATGGTTATGGGCTGCAGGCCTGCTTTTCCATTATTCGTTCCTGATCATTTTCCTGAGGCATTTTAAGTATTTCGTTGAACCAACACCGGTATTTGTTACCTGGATTCAATACGTTGATAGTATCTTTGAGATTGGTTTACCCCTTCTCTATTTAACGGATATCTTTATCGTTCTTGCGGCTTCATTCCTATTCCTGAGACGCATATTCGATTCCAGGATCAGGTACATTTCCTTGATAAACGATTATTTCCCATTGCTTCTCATCCTTGGAATCGCGATAACAGGTATTCTGATGCGCTATTTCATCAAGGTTGATATTGTAAGTGTAAAAGAACTGGGAACTGGTTTACTCAGTTTACAACCTGCTATCCCGGAAAACATCAGCCCGTTGTTCTACGTACACTTCTTTTTTGTCTGTACACTGATAGCGTATTTCCCGTTCAGCAAACTGATGCATATGGGTGGTGTTTTCCTCAGTCCTACTCGTAACCTTGCCAATAATAATCGTATGAAACGTCATGTGAATCCATGGAATCCGGATGTGAAGGTGCATACTTACGAGGAATACGAGGAAGAATTCCACCAGGTGATGAAGGCAGCCAATCTGCCCCTTGAAAAGGAGTATAAGGATTAATTATGGCGGAAGAACAATACAAACAGGAAGATCTGTTGAAAATCGAGTATTGTCCGCCCAAAAAAGGGTGGATGGACCCGACAATAGATTTTGAAAAATCTAAAGGTAACTGGTGCTATAGTGCCGTTCCCGATGCTATGGAGTATCTCGATCTCCGTACGCCGGGAAAATGGCAACCGTCAGACCAGGATTGGCCTTTACCGGAGAACTGGAAAGAGATAATCCTTGAAGGTTTAAGGGAAAGGATTAAAAAATTCCGCTCCCTCCAGATTTTCATGGATATTTGTGTAAGATGCGGTGCCTGCTCAGATAAATGCCATTTTTACATTGGTTCAGGTGATCCCAAGAATATGCCCGTTCTCCGTGCGGAATTACTTCGCTCGGTTTACCGCAGGGAATATTCAGCTGCGGGTAAGATCCTCGGCAAGATGATGGGCGCCCGTGAGCTGACAATTGATGTATTAAAGGAGTGGTTCTACTATTTCTTCCAGTGTACCGAATGCAGGCGCTGCTCCGTGTTCTGCCCTTACGGGATTGATACTGCTGAAATCACCATGATCGGCAGGGAGCTGCTGAATCTTGTAGGTATCAATATCGACTGGATCACTACACCGGCATCAAACTGCTTCCGTACCGGTAACCACCTTGGTATTCAACCGCATGGTGTTGTTGACAGCCTTGAATTTGCCGCTGATGAACTCAAAGACATTACGGGAATCGAAATAGACTTACCGATCAACCGTAAGGGTGCTGAAATATTATTTATTGCGCCCTCAGCGGACTATTTCGCTAATCCACATTATTTCACTTTGCTGGGTTACCTGGCGTTGTTCCATGAAATAGGCCTGAATTATACATGGAGTACGTTCGCATCTGAGGGTGGTAACTTCGGTTTGTTCCATTCTCACGATATGATAAAGCGTCTCAATGCCAAGATGTACATGGAAGCTAAACGACTTGGCGTGAAATGGATTCTGGGTGGTGAATGCGGGCATATGTGGCGCGTTATTCACCAGTATATGGATACCATGAACGGCCCGACAGATTTCCTCGAGGCTCCCAAATCACCTGTAACGGGAACAGTATTCGAGAACGCCCGGTCTACAAAGATGGTGCACATTTCCGAGTTTACTGCTGACCTGATTAAAAATAACAAGATCAAGCTTGATCCCAGCCGTAACGATCACTTGATCCCAACATACCACGACTCCTGCAATCCAGCACGAGCGATGGGACTCCTGGAAGAACCGCGTTACATAATCAACGCAGTCAGCAATAATTTCCATGAAATGCCGGAAAATACAATTCGTGAACAGACATTCTGCTGCGGCAGTGGTGCCGGATTAGGGACTGATGAAAATATGGAAGCCCGTTTGCGTGGTGGACTTCCCAGGGCAAATGCTGTTCGTCACGTTCATGAAAAGTATGATGTCAACAGGCTACTGTGCATGTGCGCAATCGATAAAGCAACGTTGCACCCACTGATGGAATACTGGGTACCGGATGTTGAGGTCGCCGGGGTACACGAGCTTGTAGGTAACGCGCTTGTGTTGACAGGGGAGCAAAAGCGTACAACAGACCTGCGTGGTGAACCTTTACTAGGAGTTGAGGAAGATGAGCCGCAGGAAGAAGTAGAGGAGGGTGCTGAAAATGTATGATGGAGGTAAAATTATCCTCGGTCTGTTGATTTTCCTGATCATCATTACCCTCCCGATTTGGTATAATTTCGCGGTGGGCAAGGCCGGATATAAACCCGAGATTGAAATTGCCACAGCAGGAGTGGAGGGTAAAGACCAGTGTGTGATGCCAACTGATTACATGACATCACAGCACATGGATCTTCTCAATGAATGGCGCGATGAAGTTATCCGTGAAAACAGCAGGACGTTCGAAACGGGCGATGGCAGATATTATGAAAAAAGCCTGACTCATACCTGTATGGATTGCCATTCGAACAAAGAGAATTTCTGTGATAAATGCCACGATTACCTGGATGTTTCACCCTACTGCTGGGATTGTCACATTATTCCAAAGGAGGTGAACTGATGGCTGTTGACAGGAGAAAATTTGTCAAACTTGCCGGTCTCGGTATCCTCGGAGTAGCCGCAAGTCCATCCGGTAAAATCTTCGCCTCCGAAGGACATGGAAATGTAATCAAGGGTGAGGATCTTGAATCTGCTGAAGCTGTCGCAAGTCCATGCGCAGGTTGTAAAGACAACCTGAAGGACCGCCTTCTTGATGAAATAAATGCAGCGCTCAAGAGAGAAAAAAGATCCTGGGGAATCCTTGTTGACCTTCGTAAGTATGAGGCGAGCGACTGGAGTAAAAGCATAGAGGCTTGCCATTCGATTCATAACGTTCCTGATTTTGATGGCACTAAGGATGAATTGAAATGGATCTGGGAAGATTCTTTCCACCATGCCATGCCTGAGCAGGCAAATAATCATCTGCCGGCAAACCTCGAGCACACATCAACACCACTGTTGTGTAACCATTGCGATGAGCCTCCGTGCACGCGTGTCTGCCCCACAAGAGCTACCTGGAAACGTGAGGAAGATGGTGTCGTGATGATGGACTGGCACCGTTGCATTGGCTGCCGCTACTGCATTGCCGGATGTCCTTACGGTTCAAGAAGCTTTAATTACAGGGAACCGTGGCCTGATCGTGACGATCCGAAGATCAAGCTCGATTATCCGACACGGACAAAGGGTGTTGTTGAAAAATGTACACTCTGCGAGGAACGTCTGGTCAAGGGTAAGTTACCTGCATGTGTTGAAGCATGTGACAACGGAACATTGATTGTGGGTGACCTGCTTGATCCAAAATCAACAATTCGAAAGATGCTGGGTTGTCATTTCAGTTTGAGACGTAAACCAGCTCTTGGAACCCAACCCAAAGTTTACTACATCGTGTGAGGTTTTTATGATAGAGAAAGCATTACAGGGAGGTAAAGGATACTGGAGCTGGATAGTGTTCCTGCTTGCCTTTATTGGAATTGGGTTCCTCTTCTGGGTACATCAACTTACACAAGGTTTAACTGTTACCGGGTTAAGCAGGGATGTATCCTGGGGATTTTATATCGCCCAGTTTACTTTTATGGTTGGTGTGGCAGCTTCAGCGGTGATGGTTGTGCTGCCATATTACCTCCATAATTATAAAAAATTCAGTAAGATTACTATTCTTGGTGAATTTATCGCCATCGGCGCCTGTATAATGTGTATGGGATTTATCTTCGTGGATATGGGACAGCCGTTCCGGATTCCCAACGTTTTTATATACGCGTCTCCGAATTCAATGATGTTCTGGGATACGGTTGTACTGTTCGGATACCTGCTTCTTAATATCCTGATCAGTTTTGTTACCCTCGACGCTGAGAAAAAGGGTATTGCTCCACCTAAGTGGATCAAACCGTTTATTATCATCTCTATCCCGTGGGCAGTCAGCATTCATACAGTTACCGCATTTTTGTATGCGGGACTTGCAGCGAGACCATTCTGGATGACCGCTGTGATGGCTCCCCGATTTCTGGCTACAGCGTTTGCCGCCGGTCCGGCACTGTTGATCCTGATTGCGCTGATAATCAGGAAAGTCAGCTGGTTCGATGCCGGAAAAGAGCCGATCCAGAAGCTGGCGGTCATTGTTACCTATGCAATGTATCTGAACGTTTTCCTCCTGCTTATGGAGCTATTTACGGCTGGCTACAGCAATATTCCTGAACACCTTGACCATTTCAAATACCTCTATTTTGGTCTTGATGGAAAAACAACGCTGGTTCCCTGGATGTGGGCATCTGCTATACTGGCGGTTATCTCAATGATCCTGCTGATTGTGCCTAAACTCAGGAGGAACGAAACGTGGTTAGCAATCGGATGTATTGCGGTATTCTCATCCATCTGGATTGACAAGGGGATGGGAATGGTTGTAACCGGTTTTATCCCGAATCCGTTGCACAGTGTTACTGAATATGCCCCTACGTTCCCCGAAGTAATGATTACACTGATGGTATGGGCGTTGGGAATACTAATCTGGACTATTCTTTACAAGATGGTACTGACAATCCGGAAACAGCTTGTTTAAACTATCGTTCCGGATTATTTAACTATATCTTATTGTCCCGGCTGTAAAACAGCCGGGATTTTAAGTGGTTTGAGTTTTTTATCAATATTCTATCGTATAAAAGTCCAGGGGTATAGAAAGATGAAAGTGGTAATAATTGGCGGAGACGCGGCAGGGCTTAAAACCGCCGCAAGGTTGAGGCGTTTACAGCCGGATGCAGAGATTACTGTCCTCGATCGGGGTGATATAATTTCATATGCCGGGTGTGGTTTACCCTATTTCCTTTCTGGTGACGTCGATTCATTCAACGAGTTGATCCAGACTGCCTGGGGTGATGTAAAAGATCCTCAATATTTTAAGGATACCAAGAACCTGGACGTTCTAATAAACACTGAAGCGATCGCGATCGATAAAGAGAACAAGATTGTTACAGCGAAAAACGTAGATTCCGGAGAAGAAACCGATTACAGCTATGATTACCTGGTTATCGCCACCGGAGCCTCACCAAAACTGCTGGATATCCCCGGAATTGAGAATGACGGTGTTACATGCTTTACACGGCCTGAAGACGCTAAGGCATTGAGGCAGGCTTTACAAACGGGGCAAGTTGGTAAAGTTGCCATAATCGGTGCAGGGTATATCGGGCTCGAGCTTTGTGAAGCTTTTGGCGCCCTTTGGGGCGCGGAAATCGTTCTACTTGAACGGGAAGACCATGTCCTGCCGATGATGCTCGATAAAGAAGTAGCGCATCTGGTGGAGAAACACCTGGCGGCGCAGGATGTTGATATAAAATGCGGTGTAGCAGTCAAATCGATAGAACTGGCAGAGGAAGGTTTAACTGTTAAATATAATGATTCTGAAGTTGTGAACGTTGACCGTGCGATAATGGCTGCAGGAGTAGCGCCAAATAGTTCATTGGCAATGAATGCAGGAATTGAGATTGGTGCTAATGGCGGTATTCTGATAGATTCAACAGGAAAAACTTCAGATGATTATATATATGCCGCGGGCGACTGTGCCGAGATGCCAAAGGGTGAAACATCACATCTATTGCCGTTGGGATCAATCGCCAACCGGATGGGACGAGTTGTCGCTAATTCAATTGCAGGTATAAAAGATGAAATGCCGGTTCTTCACGGCAGCGCTGTTGTAAAGGTATTTGATATCAATGTCGCTACATGTGGCGCCAGCGCGGAAATGCTGAGGAAAAAAGGTGAAGATCCTGAAGAATACTGGGGCAGCTTTTCCGAAGCGGCACACTATTATCCCGAAACCCATGATATTCATCTTAAGATTGTTCGACACAAAGATGGCGCTCTTGCAGGGATACAGGCAGTAGGAAATGGTGAAGTAGTACGCTGGATTAATTCGTTCGCCCAGGTTCTCGATCTTGCTGATGGTGATCCTGGAGCAATAAAACGCGTTGAACACGCCTATGCACCTCCATTTGCCACGGCAATGGATCCGTTGCATCACATGGCAGCGATGATCGAAGCAGGATATGATCTACAACTTTCACCGGATATCCTGGAAAATGGT
>JANQEY010000265.1 GCA_028278125.1 bacterium
TAGGTTGTAATGTTGCTGCATTGGCCGTGGTTTATCGTTCCATGATGAACCTCACGTTCTATAATTAAATGCATGGAAGGTATAGACAGTATCGTTACCGGTGGCCTGCCAGCGTGAAATGTTCAGTTAACAGACTTATCACCAGTCTCCCTTTGATAAGGCTGGTGTTGCTTGTTTTTGTTTTATTTCCTTCGATCTATGAGGCTGTTGCTGAGCCGGTCAGGGTGGATATTAAAGAGGTTGTAAAGGCAACAGAGTTTACACTGGATATGCCATGGCTGAATGTTGAACGCCCGCTAACCCTTGAGGATATGCAGGGGAAGGTCGTGCTTCTGGATTTCTGGACGTATGGCTGTATCAACTGTATTCACGTTCTGGCCGAGAACAACAGGCTTGAGGAAAAATATAAAGACCACCTGCTGGTTATTGGTGTTCATACACCAAAATTTGACAATGAAAAAAATATCAAAACCCTTCGAAATATCGTGCTTCGCTATGGAATTGAGTATCCGGTTGTTAATGATATTAATTTTGTGCTGGGTAAATATTACGGCATGCGAGCATGGCCTACGCGAGTACTGATTGATCCTGCGGGCGAGGTACTTGGTAAGACGGAAGGTGAAGATAAATTCGAATTGTTAGATATGCATATTGCCATACTGCTGGAAAAACATAAGGACATCATTGATTCAAAGCCAGTGCCTCTTAAACTGGAAAAACAACAGCTGGCTACATCTTTGCTGGCAGCGCCCGGGAAAATAACAACATCAGAGAAGTATGTCGCGATTAGCGACACCCTTCATAATCGCGTTATGCTGCTGAACCATGAGGGAAAGATACTGAAGATATTTGGCGGGAAATCTGCCGGTATGGTGGATGGATCTGCCGAGGAGGCACGTTTTAATTCGCCACAGGGATTGGCCTTTGGCGAACAGGGAATTTATGTTGCAGATACAGGTAATCATCGGATTCGTTATATTGACTACAAGGCCCAGGAAGTAACAACAGTTGC
>JANQEY010000331.1 GCA_028278125.1 bacterium
CTAGCCTGATTAATTCATAAACCCACAATTTAGGCATTCCTGTTGGATTTAGTTACCCCGTCAAGATGTCGATCCCGGTATTACCCGGTTGGATTGGCCCGTGTTCACCGAACCGGTGTTGTGATTTGTCATCCATGGGTAGTGATTTTGCTTAAAATCAGTTGTTTTCAATATATATGAGCATATTTTTCCCGGACAACTGGTGTTGTTCTCAGTGATATGTCATGAAATCAACGTGACAATAACTGGATCAGACTCTCATTATAGCGAACATCTCCAGGCAATTGGACTGTATGGATTTAGTGGGACAGCATCTGGGGAGTTCGATCTTCACTTTGGTTTTCAACTCGTTGACCCAGGCTGCGGTTTTAATGATCTTGTTCTGTATGGTTTTGAAGGTAGCATTCTCAAACTCGGTACCCCTAAGCATTTCCTTCTGGAAGGTGTGAAGCAGGATATATGCCATTGAGTGCAAGAACAATCGGAACTGGTTAGCCTTGAAGCTATGACAGGACGAACGGTCACTTTTCAGATACAGCTTATGCTCTTTGATACGGAGTTCCATGGCACATCGGGCACAGTAGCCTTTTTCATACAGGGCCTTAGCCCTGAACTGAACCAGGTTGGTAACAATGTACCGCACATTGGTTCCCGCTGTGGATACCTCGACCTTGACGACTATCTTTTGAGGACTGGCCCAGCTTCCGGCCTGGTACGCGAAAGAATGATAGCGTTTGACATATCTGCCGTATTGCTCAAATTCCCTTTCAGCCGCTTTAATGGTTGTCGCTGCCATCTTATGCAGTCCCGGGTGGCCACTCACTCCGGTGATGTATCCGGTATTGTATTGCACTTCACACCATCGCATAAAATCGGGAGAAGTAAAATGGCTGTCACCCCGGACTATGATCATCGTATTGGCCCACTCCTGTCTGAGATGAAGGATCAGTTTTTTCAGAAACGAAGCAATATCACTTTGCTTACTCCTTCTTCCTGGTTTAAGGACCGTGGCGATCAGCTTGCCCGAAAGGGCCTCATAAATATGCAGAGGCATGTAGCAATGGTCACGGTAATAATGATTGTAAAGGTTCAACTCCTGTTGCCCATAGGTATTGTTGTTGGTATCATCACAATCCAGGATGATAACTTCCGGTTCCCTGTCATAAGACTCTACAAAGATGTTCATAAGTTCCTGCCCTATCCTTCGCAGATCCTTACTGTCGACGGAGTTCTCCAGGCGGCTCATCGTGGGCTGAGAAGCAAGAGCCTGACCTGTTTGAGGAGCACGACCGACACATATCTTAAAGACTGCATCATCCCGGAGATCATCACAGTCATTGCAGTCTTCATAACCTGCTGCTATCTGGGTAACACGTTGGGTGAGCATCTCAGAAATCGTATGATCAATATAGCGCTGATCCCTATCGTCTGTAATACAGCTACTTATGCGATCGATTAAACCCATATGCTTATCAACTTCCCGAAGGAGCAACAGGCCTCCATCGCTGCTGATATCGTCACCGGTGAAACTGACTTCGATTGGTTTGTTTTCGACTGGAAAAAGCTCGTGAACTAATGGGGTGGTCTCAGAAAAATTCTTTAACATTGTATAAAGGAGTTGGTTGTTGTGAACACCCTGAATTTACTGATACTTCAGCACTTTCAGGGAACAATCACTCCTTTATTTATGAATAATGCAGGCTAGAAAGAGAAAAGGGTTCAATCTGGCGATTGACCCTTTTCCACAACACTAACTAAAACTACCAACTAAACTATTAAGTAAACTACCTTAATACTCTTTGTAATTGCCACAAATAATATGCCACAAAGATAATTACACGGGTTCGATCCGGCAAGCTTCAACAAATTAAGTTTTAGTTAATTTAACATATTATAACTTCTTCTGCCAATACCCCCGTTTTATGTGTGGTATTAATTAAAAAAATTCCATAATATTTTTATTCGTTATATATACATATGGGGGTAGTTTTAATAGAAATCATATTTGAAATTGTTGATATAATTTCAGGGATAATCCACAAAAGCATGTTATTTGATAGCTTCTATTGCGAGATTGATGGAAAAATGAAATCTTGCATCCGCCATTAAAAAAATAAGACATATAAAATGAAAAGGACTTTATTTACAGTGATGCTGGCCCTGGCCATTTGGAGCAGCCAATCCATGGCCTGTACCAATTTCCTGGTAACTCCAGGTGCTTCAGCTATGGGTACATCCATGATCACCTACGCAGCTGATGCCCATGTTTTGTACGGAGAACTCTATTTCAGACCCGCAGCCGATTATCCCCCGGGTACCATGCTGGATGTTTACGAATGGGATACCAACAAATTCCTGGGACAAATACCCCAGCTGTCGCATACCTATTCGGTGGTTGGTAACATGAATGAGCATCAGGTGGCCATTGGTGAAACAACCTATGG
>JANQEY010000040.1 GCA_028278125.1 bacterium
GGAGCTCGGGTAATGACATCATCATCCAGTCCGGGGATCAGCCTCATGCAGGAGGGAATCTCCTATCTGGCAGCTTGTGAACTTCCTGCGGTAATTGTAAATATGTCCCGAGGTGGTCCCGGACTGGGCAGCATCATTGCAGCACAGTCCGATTATTATCAATCAACAAGAGGTGGTGGTCATGGCGATTACAGGACCATTGTTCTGGCACCATCCTCAGTTCAAGAGCTCGCAGATCTTACCCATCGAGCTTTTGACCTTTCCGACACCTATAAAATTCCGGTATTGGTTTTAGGTGACGGCATGCTTGGTCAGATGATGGAACCCGTGGAATTCAAGTATAAAGCACCCAAAAAACCACCCGTAAGAAAAGATGCATTAAGGGGCGCGAGTAACCGTGCCAGAAGAATCGTTAAAACATTTACTTCAAAACCGACAGAATTGGAAGAGATCAACTGGAGTCTGTTTAGAAGATATCAACTGATAAAAAATAAAGAAACGACGTATGAAACGTTTATGACCGAAGATGCAAAATTACTTGTCACAGCATTTGGGGTGGCAGCCAGGATTGCAAAAGGGGCAATAAAATCTGTCCGGGCCAATGGTTTGAAAGTAGGAATGATACGTCCGATCACACTCTGGCCGTTTCCAACCGAAAAGGTTAAACAATTGGCTGACAAGACCAATAAGTTTTTAGTATTTGAAATGAATATGGGACAGATGCAAGAAGATATCGAACTTGCGCTGGAAGGAAAAGGAGACATCACCTTTTATGGAAGACCGGGTGGTGTAATTCCAACTCCCAGTGAAGTTGCACGTGTTATCACTCGTCACTATTACCAAAAAGGATTATAACAGGTATATGAAAAAGGTATTTAAACGACCCCGTTATTTAATTAAAACACCATACCATTACTGTCCTGGATGCGGTCATTCCATCGTTCACAGGCTGGTATGTGAATTGGCCGATGAAATGAAAATACGGGATAAACTTATCGGTATTCCTCCGCCGGGATGTTCGGTCTTTACTTACAACTATATCGATGTGGACTTTGTGGAGTCGGCTCACGGCAGAGGAGCGGCGGTTGCAACCGGCCTAAAGAGAGCCTATCCGGATGCCATTGTATTTACCTATCAAGGAGACGGTGATCTTGCAGCCATCGGTACGGGAGAAACCATACACGCTGCGAACAGGGGAGAAAAGATTACTGCCATCTTTATCAATAATGCGGTTTACGGTATGACCGGAGGCCAGATGGCTCCTACGACACTAATTAACCAGAAAACCACAACCAGTCCTTTTGGAAGAGATGAAGCATTAGAAGGATATCCTATTAAAATCAGTGAAATGCTGGCGATGGTTAAGGGAACTGT
>JANQEY010000066.1 GCA_028278125.1 bacterium
GTTATCAAGAGAATACCCGATCCTGTGGGCTGTTGCAGAGGGTCTGAGCCCGGCACTTCCAGTTGATGCAGGTCCTTAATAATATTTCTTCTGATCACATTATCTTTTGCAATATCTTGATGATCGATATTTATGTAAGGACCAGACCCGGCCCTTTCGATAACATTATTTTCAATATATCCGCCAGTGCCACCACCATAGGCAGCAATGGCATGCGCGTATCTGTGCCTGGTGCTTAGGCTTACACCTATATCGTGAATGTAATTATCCTTAAAAAGATAATAGCTTGGGGCAGTGTCAGCACCAGTACCCACATTATAGATCCCGTTTTTTCCCCAGCTAAGCTCACAGCCAATTACTTCCATGTAGTCATTGTTGTCGTCAAAACCGATAAGTTCAGGATAACCGCCATAAGTAAATAGGCAATCCTCCCAACGAAGATGAGTGCTGTTTATAAGGTTTTTATTTCCCTGCCATTTCATTTGATAAAAATCCAGGGCTTTAAATTCGATAAAGCTTTCATCATTTAAATTAAAATAGTATCCCCAGCTATTGGCGTATATTCTGTCAACCGGGCTTCCACCATCAGTACAATGCACATTTAATATTTTTGTAGTTGGATCATAGTAAACCGATCCAGCATTTGCATCCACATCAGCAACTGATTCCTTAGGATCAAGAACCACATGAAAAGGGCTTGCATCTGTTTCTTGAAAAAACCATTCAGACTCATGGTGGCTTTTGAGAACAACTTGCCATACATTAGTCGTACCTGGCACTGCTTCCCATACATAGCCTGAGCCGATCGTATATGCGCCAAATACAGCACCTGGATCACCAGCATAATCCCCGGTAATGGTAACGCGATTATTATCATCGTAACCGCCGGATACTTTTAGCGTGCCATTGACAAACCATTGATTCATATAACAGACATGAGTACCGCAGATGTACAGAGTATCACCGGCTTCAACACCTCCCTCTCCCCATTTTACATTTAAAAGACCATCCCAGGCATCAGTATCATAGCTGGTACCATTGCCGGCAGGATTGCCCTCCCCTTCCGGACGTACATACCAGTTTTTCCCTGGTTGCGTGCTGAAGGTTGATGTTGTGTATCCTGTTGGTGTTGAATTATTGCTGTCACGAACCATTACTCGCCAATAATATGTTGTCCCTGGCTTCAACTTTGGCTGCCATTCCTGAAGATCAGCCATCCATCCGGTTTCTTTGCGATCACCATCAGGATAGAGATTACCACTAAAGTCGCTATTTGTATCAACTTCAAAGTAATACTGAATAGGACTAATTGGGCTGGTTAAATCATCATAGCCCCCGCTAACCTTCAGGGTAATACTGGCGTCTTGATCAGAAGCGCTCCCAACAGGTGCATCCAAAGACAATACGCCAGAGCTGTCTGCAATATAAGCATCTTCAATTAATTCCGCGTGATTAGAACCAGCTGTATCTTTAATATAGGGTGTTCCGGTACTGCCATTAACTTTAAATGTTTCATGCATTAACCATTCAGCATGGAGATCATTGGTACTAACACCTGATGATGGCAACAGATGCTGTTTTGTATTATTATAATGATCATACAATGTAGTTACATCACTTGAAACATCTCTGCTCCAGAGCCTGATATACATGATATAGCTTAATAATGGATTTGAACTTTTTCCGATAAGCAGATCTTCAGCAGTAGCAATGTCATTTAAATCAATATCTGTATTTGTGGCCTGAGAAACCTGTACTCCGTCTACAAAAAGCGTAATTGTTTTACTGGCAGCGTTCCATGTCATGACAATATGGGTTCTACCCATATCTACAGCAAAAGATCTGGCCACATGATGAGTACCGTCACCCACCTTAATATTAATTGTTGCATAATCCGCCATGGCATCCTGGTATATCCCTAATCCCCATCCAGGATATGAACTGCTGTAAAGGCCATATTTATATAATTTTGTTAATATCCCGCCATAGACAATTTGTTCATCAGGTTTTATATATACAACAGATTCAATAGCAAAATTCTCTGAGTAATCTAAGTCAGTAAAGGCAGTATTGCTTACTGAAGCATAAGATCCATTTCCATCAAAGTACTGGCCTGTTTGAGCCTCTTCAACTATGTTCGAGATAAGGGGATCATAACCATTATCGACTTCCCATCCGTCTGTCAATCCATCATCATCTGAATCCCAATCATTCGGGTCAGTATTATGAATATTTATCTCATCTCCGTCATTCAGACCGTCATCATCCGTATCTGGATCATTTGGATCAGTATTATGAATATTTATCTCATCTCCGTCATTCAGACCATCATCATCCGTATCTGGATCATTTGGATCTGTATTATGAATATTTATCTCATCTCCATCATTCAGACCATCATCATCCGTATCTGAATCATTTGGATCTGTATTATGAATATTTACTTCATCTCCATCATTCAGACCGTCATCATCCGTATCTGGATCATTTGGATCTGTGCCATTGCGCCGCTCCCACCAGTCAGCAAGGCCGTCGCTATCAGAATCTATAAAC
>JANQEY010000087.1 GCA_028278125.1 bacterium
CGAATTGTTGCAATGGGAAATAATAGCTGGGGGAGCAGGATATTTGTATAAGGATGAACTAATTGATAAGAGATATTTATGTAAAGGGAATTGCTGTAATGACTTGCCAAATCTATGTTAGGAGCCGTATCAAATTATCGGCGAGAATTTGAATCTTATTAAGGAAAGCATCGTAGAAAGATAACAGTGTACAACCCTTCCAGAATGATCGTGTGTTTCGCTTTGGCTGCAATATCAGGATGTACAATTGCCAATCCTCCGGATTGTACGAGTCCGGATGCTTGGCCTGCCGGAATGGCATTTACCCACCTTAAGAATGAGAGCCTTATTAATAAAGATACCTTGGATTTCAAGAACACAAAGCTTACAAGATTGACCTCGGAGGAAATTGGAAAGGATCTCTATCGACAGGTTCACCTCGTTCGCTTCCCCAAGATATCAGGAGAGCCGATTATGGCGATAACTGTTAACGAAGTATCCAGCCAGGAATGTTCAATGTCGAATGTAGATGTGTATGTAATCTCAAGGCGGCTAGGTGATTATTCCAAACATCATTAGTTCTGCGTTTCTACTTTGTCACATTACAAGGTATTCACTGAATCTATAAAAAATCCGTAAAATAACATAATCCGGCAGACAGTCGGGCTGAATGTGACAAAGTAGAATAACAAAGCAGAAAATGGGACGCATCGTCGCTCAGGTTGAAGTAACCAATCCTACGGAGTCCGAAAAATCGCTGATGTTCAGTGCATTCGTGGATACCGGGGCAGCGGCATTGGTATTGCCATCATTCTGGAAGGGCAGGCTTGGGAAGTTCGTGAATGAAGAAAAGGTCGAGTTCGTGCTGGCGAACAACGAGGTGGTTCAGGGTGTTGCATGTGGACCTGTGGGTATTCGTATAGAAGGATTCCGCAGGATCTTCAACGAAGTCATGTTCATGGATATGGAACCTGCCGAGGATGGGGAGTATCAACCGTTGCTCGGTTACGTCATCCTCGAACAGGCACAGGTTGCTGTCGATATGCTGGGACACCGGCTGGTGCCGGTCAAGTATATCGATTGTAAATGATAGTAGTTCTGCTTTGTCACATTCAGCTTAACTCATTGACTTTTATGGATGTTGTTGTTTTTACGGATTCTTACATAAACCAGTGGGTTAAAATGTGACAAAGCAGAAATATGAGACAAACATGTATAAATTCCTTGTCCAAATGATCGTTCCTTTGTTCATTCTTACAGGGTGTGCCAATGCTGATGAAAATGGAAATAAAGCTGATGAAGCCTCATTACTAGGACATAAGATTGTTCAGAAATTACTGGATAATCCTGATTTGAATTCATACTTCCACGTTGATGTTTTGCCTCAAAGGAAGCCCTTGGTAATCGTAAGCAATGGCTTGTTTCGATCTGACTCGAACTTAACCAAGTTTGGTCATCCGGTTATAATTTTGGATGATAAGGCATCACTTGGACCTGATAAACCATACCTCGAAATTATGAGTTTAACCATCGAAGACAAACTCGCGGAGGTTCGCTTCTCTTACCCTGTGGAAGGAATAGTCGGCACTCTGATATTTCAAATCACTGGGAAGAAGTTGAATTTAATCGAGCAGAACATCGTAGAAAGATAAAAATATATGATCTTGACTAAAACAAGACTATTCCAAGAAGGATAATTATGAGAATGCTTCCTGTAGACATAAAGTCTTATCCAAGGTTGGCTTATTATGTCAGGAATGATCTCCCACAAATAATGAGGGTTCCATCCATAGTTGCAGCGATGAGCAGAATTGGTCAGTTGAACAGAGCCAAGTTAAGTATGGCTGTCAGGTGGAACTATGGCCCCCAGATAAGAGTGACTCCACTAGTTGGTGCATACGGAGAATTTACCCCGAATATAAGCTCGAATGAAATCAGAATTGATACGAATGTGGTAAGGAATTTCGAGGCGGGTAGAGGTAGAAGAGTCGCCAGGGCCGGTAATGTTTATTTAGTTGGTGTAACGCTGTTACATGAGCTTGTACACTGGGGGGACGATCAGGATGGAGTTGATAGACCTGGTGAAGAAGGAGCGGAATTTGAACGTTTGATATATGGGTCAGTAATTCATTAGCCTAAAGCGAAACAGTCTGTGAGAATTTGCGTAATCTGCGGACAAAAAAAGAATGTGACCGATTTGCGTTGATTCGCGTTCATTTGCGGCAAAAATGATTCCCATGTTATAGCTGAAGAATTAGAGAACAACTCATGCGCAAGATCAGACAGGGTGATGACGTCATCGTCCTCACCGGCAAAGACAAAGGAATGCGCGGGACCGTGCTACGGGTACTCGACACAGACCGGGCGGTGGTCGAGAACATCAACATGGTCAAGAAGCACCAGAAGCCCAATCCCCAGCGCAACCTACCCGGCGGCATCATCGACAAAGAGATGCCCCTGCATATCTCGAACCTGGGTCTTTACAACCCGGCGAAAGACGGTCCGGACCGGGTGGGTTTCAAGCGCCTCGAGGATGGCCGTAAGGTGCGGGTGTTCAAATCCGACGGCGAAGTCGTCGACGCCTGAGGCGAGCAGTCATGTCCAGATTACAGACAACGTATCGCGAGGAAGTGGTCGGCCGGCTGATGGACAAATTCGGCTACCGCACCGTCATGCAGGTGCC
>JANQEY010000318.1 GCA_028278125.1 bacterium
TCGTCCCTATATGCCTTCCTGGCATTCTGCCTTGCCGCAAGTGCTGTTTACATGATCAATGATTGCCTGGACCTGGAACTAGATCGATTCCACCCGGTAAAAAAATATCGTCCAATTGCGGCAGGTGAAATAAAACCCGGAACTGCAATAATAATGGCAATCTTATTCAGTTTAATAAGCTTAGCGATCGGATGGTATATAAATTTAACAGCCATGTTGATCCTCGCGGGATATATCATCGTGATGATTCTTTACAGCCTCTGGCTCAAACATTTCCTGTTGATTGACGTCTTTCTGATCGCCACCGGTCTGACTGCCAGGGCGGTGATGGGGGCTGTTTCGATTGAAGTTACCATTTCCAAGTGGCTGCTGGTCTGTACATTCTTTATTGCTTTGATGCTGGCGCTGGCAAAACGAAGGCAGGAGATCGCCCGTGTTGGTGACCTTGAATCTGATAAAATAAGACGCAGCCTGGCGAAAGCACCACCTCTAAAGGTCTGGGATCAATGGATTATGATGATGGCCGGGGTAACCATCCTGGCATATACATTATACGCGATGGACCCTGTCACAGTTCAAAAAGTCGGATCACAACGGTTGTTATTTACCATGCCTTTTGTGCTATTTGCTGTCCTGAGGTACCAGATAGCGATTTACTCGAACGATCTGGGTGAAGATCCCACTGAAACACTGCTCGGCGACCGTTGGATTCTGGCGTCAGTCCTCGGGTGGATTGTTGTGGTTATGCTGGTCGTGGGAAATATTATATAAATCTGTAGGATCTATTTTTTAATGCCTGGTAAAGATATAATTATTAAGAATATGTCCTGGACGGAAATATTGTCTGGTTGGGGTAAATACCCGGTTTCCACCGCCAATGTCCATATCCCTGGATCGATAAAATCACTGGCAAATTATCTCAAATCATCGCCGGATTCGGCAATCCTTGCACGGGGTAAAGGCAGAAGCTATGGCGATGCATCCCTGAATGAAGATAATTCCGTTTTATCCATGGATCGGTTGGATAGCGTCATCGAGTTTGACAAGGAAAAGGGGATATTCACCAGTGAAGGTGGAATGATCCTTGATGATATCACCCGTATTATTCTCCCCTACGGCTGGTTTTTACCTGTGACACCGGGTACCAGCGCCCCATCGATTGGTGGTTGTTTAGCTTGTGACGTCCACGGGAAAAATCACCACCAGGCCGGGACGATCTCTAAACATGTCCTGTGGATTGATCTTCTTTGTGCCGACGGTAAAACTATTCGCTGCGACAGGAAGAAAAACACTGACATCTTCAAGGCCACCGCCGGTGGAATGGGCTTGACGGGTATTATCACACGGATTTGCTTACAGCTTCTCAAGGTTGAATCATCATACATCATTGAAGAATCCCTGCGAACAAAATCTTTACGCTCGACAATGGACCTGCTCACTCAAAATGACACTTCATTCCCCTACTCTGTTGCCTGGATTGATTGTATTTCTGATAAAAACGCACTTGGACGAGGTGAAGTCCTGCTTGGACGTCATGCCGGCAGCCAGGCTGTGAAAAAATCTTATCGGAAAAAACAGGCGTATGAAAATGGATTTCTCTCGGTAAATCTTCCGATTAACCCACCCGTTTCAATCGTCAACAAGCTATCCGGCCGAATATTTAACGAGACCAAGTTCAGGTTCTTCAGTAATTTCCAGCGGAAACGAGTAATTCCCTATGATGTATTCTTTTATCCATTGGACAGGATAAAAAACTGGAACACGCTATATGGATCGTCCGGATTTGTCCAGTACCAGTTTGTGGTACCATTTGACGCGGGTAGATCAGCGATAGAACAGATCCTTAGGAAATCGTATGAAACAGGACATGTATCGACACTTGCGGTACTAAAAAGACTGGGTGAATCGGCCGGGTTGTTATCGTTCCCCTCCCCAGGCTGGACCCTGGCGCTGGATATACCTATCCGTCCGGGACTTTTCGCCCTGCTTGATGATTTTGACAGGTTGGTTGCAGATTTTGGTGGCAAGGTTTACCTGGCAAAAGACGCAAGGTTGAGTCCCTCCATGTTCCGCAGGATGTACCCGGAGTTTGGTGAGTGGCTAAAGGTGAAGCACAAGATTGATCCTGACAACATGTTCCAGTCGGATCTTTCCAGGAGACTTCGTTTATTCTCGGAGGTTTGAATTGCAGAATTGGCTTGTAATAGGTGCCACATCAGGCATAACCATTCCCCTCGCCAGGGAATTATCGCTTCGCCAGAACAGGCTTTGCCTGGTTGGAAGAGACCAGGAACGCCTGGATCGTCTTGCTGAAGATCTCCGTCAAAGATCAGGTCAGGATGTTAGAGTATATCTCCTCGATGTGTTGGATTTCGAAGCTCATAAACCTCTCTTGTCAATGATAGATAAGGAATTTGGATTACTTGATGGTATTGTCTGGTCTGTAGGAACAATGCGGGATCAATTTGAACTACAGGAAGATTTCGAATCTGCTCATAAAGAATTTAACGTGAATTTTACGGCCGCCCTTTCATTTCTCAACCTGGTGGCTGATCTGTTTGAAAAGAGACAATCCGGGCATATTGTCGCGATCGGAAGTGTTGCGGGTGATCGTGGACGGAAGGACAATTACATCTACGGTTCTTCAAAAGCTGCCCTCCATTCGTTACTCCAGGGTTTACGGCAACGGCTGAGTTCGCATAATGTAAAAGTCTTAACTGTTAAACCTGGACCTGTAAGGACAAAAATGACTGACGGCCTGGGATTGCAGCCATTGATTGCTGAACCGAATGACGTTGCAAGGGATATTGTAAAGGCTATAGAAAAGGGAAAAGATGTGTTATACACACCCTGGTACTGGCGATATATTTTGATGGTCCTGCGTCATATCCCGGAATTTATTTTCAAGAAACTATCCCTGAAATAATCAACATTTAACCCTGATCACTTCTTAATCTAACAACCAGGACTTATATTCCCCATATTATGCAAAGAAGGGAAAAAGTACTTATATCAGCCTGCCTCACCGGTGTTTATTGTCGTTACGACGGTCGTCACGCCCAATGTCCCGAAATAGATATCCTTGCTGAAAAATACGTACTTATCCCAGTTTGCCCCGAACAACTTGGCGGTCTTCCCACTCCCCGTCCACCGGCGGAAATTAGAGGTGGGACAGGGGAGGATGTCCTCAAGGGCGATGCCTGCGTAATCCAGGTAGACAACGGTGCAGACCTTACATCTGTTTTTCTTGCCGGGGCAGATGAAACTCTTGCCATCGCCGAACTCACAAACGCAACCAAAGCTATCCTGAAAACACGCAGTCCGTCCTGTGGTTGCGGAACTATTATTATTAATAAGCAGAAAATTGAGGGTGATGGCGTTACAGCTGCTTATCTAAAACTTAACGGAATAGAAGTGGAATCTCACGAATGAAAATAAGTCTTATCGGATACGGCTCAGTAACGCGTCCTTTCGCGCTGGGAATGAAAAAATCGGGTGCGGAGGTAGTTGCAGTTGGATTGGATATAAACGATCACACAAAAGAAACCGCAGTTGCTGATCGTTTAAACATTTCTACCATTGATGATATTACTCTTGATTCTGACCTGGTTGTATTGGGTGTGCCGGATAAAAATATATATGAAGTCTCTAATAAAATATCAGCTAGATTCAATACGGATAATTCATCCACTGCAAAACCGGTTGTCCTCCATTTTGCTGGGAGCCTTGGACTTGAACCTTTGAACCCGTTAAGAGATAAGGGATGTCCGGGGCTGGCCTGGCATCCGGTACAGACTTTTACTCAAGGTGTCGGACCAGAAAGATTTAACGGTATTTCGGCAGGCACAACCGCTGATCCTGAAGCATTGAATATTGCCGAAGATATAGCAAGGCGACTGAAAGTTACCAATCTTATCGTTGAAGAATCTGACCGGGGACGATATCACCAGGCAAGTGTTTTGATTAGTAATTTTATTCCTGTATTTGCGGATCTTGCCGCTGATCGACTTGAGGGAATTGTCGCGACAAAAGAAGATGTTGTTAAGGTTCTGATGCCGTTACTAAAGGGAATGGTCAGCAACCTTGAATCCCTGGATATTCCCGGTTCAATTACAGGACCCGTCCCGAGGGGAGACATTGAGACGTTCAAATCACACCTCGAGAATTGGAACGATGAGGACGGACGTGAAGTGTACCTGAAGATGACTGAAGCGCTTGTCCGACTTGCGGAAAAATCTGGTAGAATATCAAGTGAAATGGCAGACAACTGGTACACAACACTCAAGGAAGAATGAATTAAGAATGACAGACAAACGTATTTTATGGGCAGATGACGAGATCGAATTACTGCAGCCTCATATCCTCTTTCTTGGAGAAAGAGGATATAAAATAGATGGTGTTACTTCGGGTGAAGACGCTGTACGTGCAGTCGCACGTGAAAATTTCGATGCTGTACTTCTCGATGAACAAATGGCAGGGCTCGACGGGATAGCAACACTGGCGCGTTTACGGAAAGTCCGTCCGGAAATGCCGGTAATCATGATCACCAAGAGCGAAGAAGAATCGCTGATGGAAGAGGCGATTGGTGGTAAAATTGATGATTACCTGACAAAACCCGTTAATCCCAGCCAGATCCTCAGCGCCTTGAAAAAAGTTCTCGACGGTCGTGACCTGAGCGCACAAAGGCTCAGCAGGGATTATGTGTCAGACATAAACAGGATAAATGAAGAACTTCATGATGCGCTTGACTGGGATGAATGGATTGATCTGCAGGTTCGTTTCACACGCTGGGCCCTTGAAATAGGGAACATCCGTGAACCGGGATTGCTCGAATTACTTGCTGAACAGCAAAGAAGCGCCAACACACTGTTCGCGAAATATATCGAACTGAATTACCCATCATGGCTGACAGCAGATCGTGACTATCGTCCACCCTTAAGCAAAGACGTTGTCCGCGACTGGGTAGTACCGAAGCTCGTAAAGCAGGAACCTGTCCTCTTAATTGTACTCGATTGCCTCCGTCTTGATCAATGGATGGCTGTAGAGCCGATGCTACGTAATGATTTTGATATTGAGACCGATCATTATTTTTCAATCCTCCCAACCGCAACTCCATATTCACGAAACAGTATTTTCAGTGGGCTATGGCCACATGAATATCCTCAAAAACATCCGGATCTCTGGAAAAAACTTCACGGTCACGATGAGGCAAGTTTTAACCGGTTTGAACGTCAATTGCTTGATCGTCAGCTGGAATCATTAAACGTATTCCCAACACCTGAACCAAAATATGCAAAGATACTTGATCCTGACGAAGCGCAACGGATATCACGTAAAGTATCCGATTACTTCGATTTTCCGCTGGTGAGTATGGTCTTCAACTTTGTCGATATTGTAGCCCATCATCGGAGTACCGAGGAAGTTATTCAAACCCTGATACCTGATGAAGCAGCCTACAGGAGTGTTGTCAAAAGCTGGTTTGAACATTCACCGCTCTATGAAATGCTGAAGAGTTTCGGTAAACGTGGGGTGACTATTGTCCTGACTTCTGATCATGGTTCTATCCGTGCAAGGCGAGCGTCAAAGGTGGTAGGTGACCGTGAAGCTTCTTCGAATCTCAGGTATAAGATTGGTCGCAATCTCAAGGCTGATTCAAAACATGCTATCCGTATCCGTAAACCTGAGAGCTGGGGTATTCCATCACCTGCAATAAATACGGATGTACTTCTTGCGCGTGAAGATAATTTTTTCGTATATCCTAATGAATTTAACAAGTTTGCCGATCGTTTCAGGGATTCTTTCCTCCACGGCGGTGTTTCGCTGGAGGAGATGATTTTACCTCTGGCTATAATGAAGTCAAAAGGGTGAGGAGCCGGTAGGACTCACCTTACGATACCCTGGACAGCTTGATTGTTCAGGGTATCATTTTGTTTATTGGTGATGTTTATTGATCGATGAACATTTTATGATTCAGAAGAGATGAAATCAGAACTTAAATCACATACAACGCACTCACCCGAAGAAACTGAAAATCTTGGGGCTCAACTTGCTGAAAAAGTCAAGGCAGGTGAATCAGTGGCTTTGATTGGTGAGCTTGGTGCGGGAAAAAGTACCTT
The DNA here is from genome assembly GCA_028278125.1 of bacterium. The sequence continues at coordinate 6,117 of JANQEY010000318.1, forward strand.
CGCACGTGGCTTTATTCATGCGCTGGGATATGATGGACCCGTCCGCAGTCCAAGTTTTACACTTTCCAACCAGTACCCCTCCTCCCCGCCTGTTACTCACTTCGATTTTTACCGGCTTTCCGATGAATCTGAGATAGTAGTGCTGGGGATTGAAGATGAAGTTGAGGATCGAATAGTCCTGGTGGAGTGGGCAGATCGTTTTGATGAAAAAATCTTTCAGCCGAACTGGAGGATTAGATTTTCAACGGTAGACGATGATGATAATACCCGGAATATTTTAGTTGAAAAACTCAGTATTTAATTTGAATACATACATTTTACCAAAGTTTATCTCATAACAATATTGCCATCCGTATCATTACGTTCGTTTGGTGGCCCGGCTTGACGCGCAAGCCGGGTTTCTCACAAAAATAAAGAATCGCTATTTCCTAAAAATAGGCACACCAACCAAACCATGAAACCCGACAATTCGCCTTCGGCGTGATGTCGGGCCACCCAATCCCCGGGATATGGTGATCCCAGGCTACATCTTTTTAGTGGCCCGGCTTGGCTTATTTTGTGTCGTTGCGAGCTTTATCCGCCCGTGGCGGGGAAAGCGAAGCAATCTCTTTTATTCCGTTTAAATCTCATGAATGAGATCGCTTCGTCCTTCGTCCTCGCGACGACACATATAGCGTTATTAAATCCATTCAATTTTGATAACTCTTCTCTTACTCAATAAATCGCCTGATAAAAACATCAAGGCTCTTCTCATAAGTACTTCCTGAGTCCAGGTGGCACTCATTATGGCTGCCTGATATTTCCAGGAACTCTTTCGGTTCCTTTGCGGCATCGAATATTGTATGTGCGTGATTAATCCCGATCATCTCATCATCACGGCTGTGTACCACGAGAATCGGGCATTCGGTCTCCCGGGTATAATCGGCGGTAGGATATTCAAAACGGAAAAACGTTCTCACCGGCAGGAATGGATACATTTCAGAGGCGAGCGTTTTTATCGAACTGAACGCTGATTCTGAGATCAATGCTCCAGGATTATTGTCCATTGCAACCTTTGCTGCGACAGCCCCTCCAAGTGACCGTCCGAAAACGATAATTTTTTCCGGTGGAATCGATTTTTCGTTAACCAGGTAATCCCACCCCGCTTCAGCGTCGAGGTATGTTCCCTTCTCAGATGGTTTCCCCTTGCTTCGTCCATATCCACGGTAATCGAAGATAAACGTACTCAATCCCAGGCGGTGGAATAGCTGGATGGATTCAAGACGGTGTGAAATATTCCCGGCGTTGCCGTGGCAGAAAAGTATCACAGCTCTTTCATACGGGTGAGGGATGTACCATGCGTGAATATTGATATTGTCTTTCGTTACCAGTTCAACCGATTCAAATTCCAGTCCAATATCACCCGGCTCTGCAACCAGCCTGGTTCTAGGGAAATAGACCTGTTTTGACTGGAACAGGAACATCCAAAGAAAGTAGGCCAGGATGACACCAAAGACAGTCAGAAATAATGGTAGAATTGTTTTTAACATATAAACTTCAAATTTAAATTTCTACACATGATGAAGTTTTAAGAATTCAGGTAGAACAAAAACAGATGACGCTTTATCAGCATATTGAGTAGTAAAATTAACTAAATTGGTTCTATCAATCGCTGATATACTTGGGATCTCAATGTCAGCCCAACCAATAGAGTCCAATAATTCTCTAAGTTGATCACCTTCAGTTTTATTAAAATTATCAACAAATTCTCTGACTTTGATAATATCTGCATCATCATTATCATCTGACGATTCTAATTCAATATTTGCAGCATATAGTTTCGTAATCATATATGACACTTCGAAAAGCTTGGAACAATAATTACCACACTCTACATAAATTCTAGATGATATGCAAAATGGCAGTGTTTCATTCTTTGTAGCTTCCCACTTCAAATCTTTTATCAAATCTTGATTATTAATTGGTGAAATATTTAAGTAGGATAGTAAACCATTATTTAACCATAGTAAATTCTCAGTATAAGCACGATCAAATTTATTGAATAACCTGATTAAAGCCATATCTGAACCAAGCATAAGTGCCACACATAATTTCGTTTTTTTATTTTCAATTCTGATTTTCCATACTCTGAATAATTCAATTATAGGAAAAACTAAACCAGCGATGGCAATAGTTGCGGTGATTATTATCCAATATCTAGAAATTATATCTTGAATTCGATCAAAGAAATTAATATTTAATTCTTGACCAGCTATCCAGAAAAGAATTACAATAAGAACAATAGTACCAACAATACTCCCAATATTGGAAACAATCAATGTCTTTAAATCATCATCCGATCTTTGCATAATTTCTCCCTTAGTTGTTAAGAGCGATCTGCAACGTTTCGTCATTAATTCGAGGTATTGAGCGGGTGAAGGGATCGAAGATGGTTTTAACTGAGGGCATGAGATACTCCAACTTGGTGTTTTAATATCATATATCCTATATAATTTTAGTATCCAGGAAGTTTATAGAAATCAGGTATCTCGTAAAATTTATCTATTCTATTAAAATAATTTTCTGCGAATTCAGTTATTGATTCTTGATTCAAAGCTGAAATTGTTGGTATTTCAAATCCCCTTAGTCCAATTTTATCTAATGTAATTCTCAGTTCTTTGCGAGAATCTTCATTAAAACGATCCAAAACTTCGATGGCTTTATCCCTCAGCATTTTTTTCTTAGTCTCTATTGCTCTGACATATATACAAGCATGATAAAGTTCAGTAATTCTACAAGATGCGTAAAATAGACTGGCGCAATAATGGCCGTGTTCTATTTTTATTGATACCTTTAAAATATCTACAATTGAACCATAGGTTGCTTCATCCCAAAATGAACTCTTTATTAAACTAGATTGGATTGAAGGTGAAATTCTAAGGAGTGAAAGTGTACTTTCTATAGACCACAACAATCTATCAAATACTGGATCATCTCTATCAGGGTACCACAAGGCTGTTGCAGTATCAAGTCCTAATTGGGATGAGGCAAATATCTTTCCATCCTTAACTTCTTTTCTTAATTTCCACTTTTGTATCAATTCCCATATTGGAAAGGATACTATAGAAGGAGCAAACACTGCTGTGATTAACTTCCAATACCTTCCTAAAAATTTCTCTATTTGATCAAAAATGTTGATATTCAAATCATATCCTGCTATCCACAATAGAATTGCAACAAGGATAATAGAACCAACAATATTCCCGAAATTTGATAAAATCGGTGATTCCAGAAAACGATCTTTTATCTTCATGATCTATCCTTTAATATTGAGGATTTTTTGAAGTCTGGCATCATTTACACGCCGCATTGAGCGGGTGAAGGGATCGAATATATTTCGGGACATTTTTTATTCACCAATTTTATTTAGACTGTTACATTTGTTTATCTCTATCCTTTTCATCTCCCCTGAAAGGCATCGCAAATTTTATATCAAAAGACTCTTGTAGCGGAACAAATTGATCATTTAATTCTAAACGATTGGTAATTGTTTTAAATGTTTGAATTCCTTCGATTCTTAAATCTATACACATACCTCGAAGTTCAATCATATAAGCATTTTCAAATGCTTCTACTCTATTTGGATCATAATCTACATTACCTCGAATTCTATCGAATAGAATCTGTATAATGCATGATGCATAGTAAATCTTGCCGGTGCTGAGGCTGTGTTCTTCCTCAATACGATGAACTATTACTGATGGTGGTTCACGACGGTTTTTATCTGGACTATTTACCAATACATCCCAGATATCAAGGCCAATATTCAGATTATTTGCTAGTGCCTGACAATGTTGTGGGTTTTCTGACTCTTTTAGAGGAAGTTGTTGCGATTTAATTTTTTTCCATAGTTTTTGGGTTCTTCCTCCGAGTCTTGCAGCATATCGGTAAATTCTTTTCCAATTTTCTTCTCTAATTTTTTCTTCTCTGTCATCCAAATTTGTTTCACGTTTTGTTCTATCAGCTCTGGCTATTTTGGCAATCCTTAATGGCAAAAAAATATTCCCAACAATGGCGACCGCTAATGCAACGACTGAAAGGATGATAGAAAGATCGAGCTTCAAAGCATTAATGATTGAAAACAATGTCTCTACGCAATATACGTTCATAGTTTATCCTCCCCGAACTTCGTTCATCTTGAACATAGCAAAATTCGGGTATAAATCAAGTATTACCGTATAAAATTATTAACAATTCCTCCTTTCGCCTCGTTTCAACTTTTCATTAAAAAGAAATCTAGCTTTCATATCCATCCACCACAGCGGATAAACCCTGTCCATTACAATTACTCAAAAAAAACGGACTACAAATTGCAGTCCGTCGTATTATGATGGTATCAAATAATTCTATTTCAACAAAACAGCCTTCTTCAAAGCTTTTACGGGTCCGGCTTCAACCTGGATAAAGTAGACACCGGCGGCATGGTTTTCAGCATACCATTGAAGAGTATGCACACCTGCGGTTTTATTCTTCCGGGTAATCTGGCCAACTTCCCTGCCGAGGACATCAAATATTCTCATCCTGATATCCGACCTGTTGCCGAGGGTAACATCGATCTTGAATTCGGGATTAAATGGATTCGGGTAGACATCACCAATCATGAATGTAGCGGGGATTGAATGATCTTCGACACCTGTACCGTCCCATTCGACCGCAAACGGATCAGAAACAGCACTTCCCTGGTCATAAACTGCGGTAACCGTGTAGGTATAAATACCCGGTTCAGGAAGTGTATCATCGAGGAAATTATCTGTTACTGTCGCAATCAATTCATCGTCACGGTGAACGTCATACCCGTTCAAGCCATTTTCACCGGTTACCTGTTGCTGCCCGCTACGTGCACGGATCATCAGGTTCCCGTCCATATTACCAGGCAGTCGAACCCAGGCGACTCCATTACCTGAGTAATACCCACGTTCATTGAGTTCACTGTCCATGTCCCTACCCAGGATACTATGACCCGGTTCAACATTCGAGACGGCTACCCAGTAATCTTCACCGGCTACTAAGTCAACAGTACCAACAGCGAGACCAATCCACTCCCAACCCTCTTCAGTCAGTTCGACATATTCGGAAATAAAGAGTGTATCACCCGGTGTATCTTCAGTCTGACCAGCTCCAAAGACGACCATTTTAATATGTCCAAATGTGTGTAGATCGCTTTCAGTAAACCAGGCGCCAACCTCAGTCAGTGGGCCTGTGACATCCGAAGTCATACGCAGGGCAAACAAAGAGCCCAGCGGTTGAGAGATCAGGAAAGGTAAACCGTTATCATTTGTACCGTCATCATATGACTGTTCTATGCCAACCATGTGTTGCCAGCTCAAGGTTATATCGCCAAGTGTTCCATGGTGATACCGGTACCTTACCGGATTCGGTGCAAACGGTTGCACCCAGTTTATCTCAACTTCATTTGTTGGTAACGATTCACCTTCATCGTACCAGGCAGAAACCCTGTAAGTGTAGCTGCCGAATTCAGGCATGGCATCCGAGAAGACATTAAATTCAGTTGTACCGATCATCTCACCGTTACGGTAGACCTTAAACTCGACAAAATCGTTAAGTTCCGGTCCAAAATCCCAGTATAGATCAGTTAAACCAATTTCATAATCAACATCAGCTGTAAGGTTATAGGGTGGGATTCTTGGATCATCCGCCCAGTTCATCCCGGTAACCACAAGACTGTAAGCCTGTTCAAGATTAACAAGGGTGCCTTTATGATTTACCGTTAAGGTGTACTCTCCCTCAAGGGGTGCATCGATATAAATCTTCTCAACATTATCCAGGATATTATCACCGTTATCCGCAGCATCTTCGGGATTATCAGGATCTAGGATATATGGATAATAAACTGTTCCTGTTCCGATATGTTCCAGCCTCAGATCAAGGTCGTTAACCAGCATAGGATCATCAGGATCAACCTGGGGTGCAACCGGTTCACCGGGTACATCTGTCCAGCAGATTGTTGCAATGATCGGCTGCATGCCGTTAGAGACATACTCTATACTGAATTCCGCACCATCATCGAGGATATTTTCCTGGATACGGTAATCGATAATTTCATCTTCATCAATAATTTCCGCGGCTCCCGGGACATTCATCAAGCCCCAGCCATACTTGTAATCAGGGCCGTCATGGTCACCACATTCATTCGCTGTATGGATCAAAAGAGCCTTCATGGAAGCACTGTAAGGTGCGCTTCCGCCGTGTTTTTCTTCGTAGAACTGTACCAGCAGGTTAAGCGCACCGGCAAGATTTGGTGATGACATCGATGTTCCGGACATCCCGAGATAAGCATCGTCAGCCCAGTAACCGGTTGAATACAGGTCTACACCATTTGCCACCAGGTCAGGTTTAATTCGCCCGTCGTCGGTCGGTCCCCAGCAACTGAAACTACTCATGCTGACATCGCCGGGATGCTCGTAACCACCAGGAACATCGTTCACGGCACCTACGGTAATAATATTTTTAGCTGTCCCGTTCCAGGAGACACAATCATAACCATCAGGTCCACCGTCCCTGTCACGGGTGGTTGTACTCCAGACCCAGTCATTACCTTCCTGGACATAATGCCCGGTACCCGGGCCAGGCCCTTCTTCCCTGTCATTCCCAGCGGATTTACAAATTGTATAATATGGTGCTTCGTAAGCTATTTCATCCCACGACTGGGCAGATTCACTATAGAAACCGAATCCGTAGTCCTCAGTTTCCGATACTTCCGCGTTGCCATACCAGTACCATTCATCGTCATCTTCCCAGTTAAATCTCCAGCCGGTTGCCCATCCGTAGGAATGATTTGAAATTTTCAAACCAAATTCATCGGCTGCCTCAGCCATTTGACCGTCATCATCATTCCAGTCGTACGAAAAAAGGTATTCCGCCTCGTAACTCATACCCCTGGCTGCAGTTTCTTCACCGGCAGCAACCATTGTCCCGGCGACATGGGTCGCATGAAAATGGACATTCGCGTTATCCATATTCCAGACTCGTCCGTCAAACTCCTGGTGTGAAGCGAGGACAGATCCGGCATCCCAGACGGCAAGTTCACCAAATCCGGTACCTGTACCGGTTATATCGAAACCGGTATCTCCGCCCGGCCATACTTCATCAGCACCAACTGTTTGCGCCGCGTAAAGATTATCCGTCTGGTAATACCAGCCATGACCGGATTCATCAACCCCGATAAGTTCGATGTCGTTTGCCCTGTTCAGGGCGCCCATTGGCCCATCTGAGATTGATTTGAGTCTTTCATAGGTCGGACCACGCATTGCAACACGACGTTGCTTCAGCTCGGAGCTGAGTTCAGATAATTTATTTTGCCTTTGATAATTTTGGGCAGAAAGTGAAGCTGTAAAACTTATAAGAATAAGAATTACAAAAAGTTTGATTATTCGAAATGACATTAACCCTCCAGATCCCGTGCATAGGTTGCTTGGGGATTTACTTTATTCTTTGATTCACCACACCACCCCTAAATATAAATCAAATCGTTGGTTAAGTAAAACGTAAACAAGCGGTGTGAATTGACTCCAGAATAGGTATGGAATTATTGCGTTAACTTCTTTGACTTAAATTTTATACTCAGGTAGATAAATGGAGTGTCGATCAGCGCGACGATTATTTTCAGGAAATAGGTTGTTATTACTATCTGGAATACAACTGAGAGTGGGAAAATTCCGTAGAAAGCAACAAAAGAAAAGATAACTGAATCTATTAACTGGCTTACCCATGTTGATGCGTTATTGCGCAACCACAATTTCTTGCCGTGAGTTTTCAATTTCCAGAAATGGTAAGCCCAGATGTCATGGGTTTGGCTTAGGAGGTAAGCCATCAACGATCCTGCCACAATCCTGGGCGTCAGGGAAAATATTGACCGCATCGCCGGATCGATAAAATCATCACCGGAAGGTTTAAAGAGGAGGAAAACCTGTGACGCGACAAGGAACCCGAGGGCACAGAACCAGCCAAACCAGACAGCTTTTCGGGCATGTTTTTTACCCCAGTATTCACTTATCAGGTCTGTTGCCAGGAAAATCGCGCCATACAACGAATTACCACCTGTTGCAGCCAGTCCGAACAGGGTTATCTGTTTAGTTACAAAAATGTTGGCGAGGATAATGTATACTCCTATTACTCCGTACAGTGCCGGTTTTCCAAATCGAAATGCAACCAGTACTACAAGAACGACAAGTAAAGTCCATACGAAGAAAAGAAGTTCATTCATCAATTCGTTTCCATCAAAAGTTCTTCTGCAGCTTTTATCACCTGTTCAGATTGTATTTGATTCATACACCATTTTTCCATTGGGCATATTTCATAATTACATGGATTACAATCCAGGATCTCATGAAATATTCTATACCTGTTTTCTGGTGCCCACGGCCTGTAACGAGTTGAGTTTGACGGTCCATATACAGCTACAATCGGTGTTCCAACAGCAGCAGCTATATGCATTGGGCCGGTGTCGTTTGTAACAACCATTTTCAACTGTTGAATAACGGCAGCAGTTTCACGAAGGCTGAGTTTACCACAAAAGTTTTCCAGGGGCAATGATTGATTCGCCTTTTCCGAGTTTCCTTTCAAAAGTTTGTACTCGATCCTGCTCTTTACCTTTTTAGCAATGGGAACATCACCCGGACCACCAAGCAATGCGATTGCAAATCCTTTATTATACAAGCTCTCAGCTACATGGGCAAACCTTTCTGCAGGCCAGATCTTTGATTCCACATTTGCACCGGGAAGAATTCCGATCCATTCACATTCTCGATTATCAAGTTTCGATAATGCAAAATCGCGGTCTTTTTTACCGAGTCCCATTGTTAATGACCTGGGTGCGGGATCAGCACCAATCAAAGATGCGACCTTCAACTTTGTTATCGCTTCAGGGATTGGATCGGTACTTTTTTCAACCAACTCATAGTCAAAATACTGCGCTCTGTTATTCGTATTTCGTCCAACCCTGATCCCGGGATTGATAGCGTTGATGAGGAAGCCAAGGGTATACGCACCACGTGAAGTTGAAACATTATTTAAACTGAGCAGGATATCATATTTTTCTTTTCTCAGAGGTCTGACATCATTAATCAGCTTCTTAATATCTGTTGGAGAAAATAATCGTTTCAGGTTCCTGTAACGGCCTATATCAAACGTATAAATCGAATTAACAGAAGGGTGTCCTTCTATCAGTTTATCAGCCCGTGGTGAGGTCAGCAGGTCAATCTGTGCGTTGGGATATTTTTCCCTGGTAGCATCAAGGGCAGGTGTAGCAAGGACAAGATCGCCGATCCCGGCTATCTGCACAGCAAGAATTTTAACCGGACTTCTCAACGATTTTGCAGTTAAACTATCAAAATTGAATTGCTGACGTTTGATATGAAGGAGTCTGGTGAGATTCATTAGATATACTGTTCTTTTAATTAACTATTCATCCGGGAAAAACCTGACAATCTGGTCATGGATGATGCCACCTGGTCCCAATGTTTTTTCAACCTCTACCGTTTTCCCGATATTGGGCTCCTTCACTTTGATGCTGTAAAAACCGGGTTTAAGGTCATTAAATAGAACAAAACCTTTTTCATTCGTCCGGCCTGACCTTTTTGAAATACCGGTAAGTTCGACAGTTGCTGCATATAGAGGTTTCGCTTCAGGTCCACCTATGACTATGATTCTCAACCCAGGCAGTTTATTACTATTAACAGTTGCCGGATTTAATCCAATTTTGATGTCAATTGTATCGGTCTCAGAAATATTAACGGAATACCTTGCTGGCAAATAACCCACTGGGTGAGCAACTATTGTGTATATGCCTCGATTTAATTCCTGGAAAGTGAACCTTCCGTTTTTATCAGAAACGGTTTCCAGCGGTCGATGATGAGCACGGACTGTTACTCCCTGAACAGGCTCACCGGTTTTTTCCAGGACAACCTGCCCATTTATCTCAGCGGCCATTATATCCATTGCTAAAAAATGGACAGATAATACAATGATAATAAATAAAATAATAGTCCTGGTTGGAATTTGAGTCATAATTTTTTTCTGAATTAACATTGCAGTTAGTAAAACAAAGGTTGTTTGATACTGTAAAAGTATTACCAACAAACTCGAAAAGTAAATTTATACCATGATTAACGGTTTGTAAACAGGATATAAATCGAGCAAAGTAATTATTCAACTGAAGCTCGGCGGAAACTTGACTGAAAGTCCTGTTTCTTCTAATTTGAGGTGCAATTTTAATAAAAGCCAAATATGCTTGATTGAAGATCTATAAAAAGGAAAAATAATGAAGATCAAAAGAATACTTTTTCCAACGGACTTCTCAGAAGCCTCCAACCGTGCACTTGATCATGCCCTCGTTCTGGCGCACAGGTTCGAAGCTACACTGATAATGCTTTATGTGGAAGTATTGCATGGGTCTGATCCTCATAATCCAAGGAAGGATTTCCCGGACCTGGAACCGTTATTTTCATTCCTTCGTGAACAGGTTTCGGGTCATGTCGAAAATCCGGACCTGCCAATAATATCGGGAACTATCGCCATCAGGGAAGAATCAAGACGTGGAATTTCGGCGGCGGATGAGATTTTAAACTTCGCCGAGGAAGAGGACGTTGATCTTATTATTATGGGAACTCATGGACACCAGGGACTGGAACGTTTCCTTCTTGGGAGCACCACAGAAAAAGTTGTCCATGGAACTCAAAGACCTATTCTGACAATGGGACATGGCGAAGACCTTTTTCTTCAAACAAGCGGAAAATACAAACGGATCCTCTTCCCTATTGACTATTCGGATGCCTCACATTCTGCAGTCTTATACGGGCTGCATATCGCTGAACTGAATGACGCAGAAGTAGTATTTACACATGTGAATGAACCTGTCCTGACATCCCTGGCATTTTTCTCCGGAACGATCGAAGAGGCTGAAGAGGATCCCGAGCTGGAACAGAGAAGTGAACTTGCGCTTCATAAATTTCTTGACGACAAACTGCCTAAAAACTACGAATTTTACCTGAGTTCGGGTTCAGCGCACAGGGAAATTATTAAAACAGCGAAAGATCGTAATTGCGATTTGATTATCCTGGCAGATAAGGGCTGGACTAAGCTGGACAGGCTCCTGCTGGGCAGCACAACAGAAAAACTCATTCGTAAGTCACATGTACCAGTTTTAGTCACCAAGAAATAGTTTAATATTTATTAGTTATAAGACCGGAAAACCAACTGGAAATTCTGTCAATGTCCAGGTTTCAAATCAAGTGGGATGATAGTTTAAGCATTGGTATAAAAGAAATTGACGAGCAGCATAAAACCCTGATCAACCATATTAATGTATTCATCAAGGCTATGCTTGACGGTGAAGCACGGTATGCGCTTGAGAATCTATTTCGAGAGATTGCGAACTATACGAGCTATCATTTTGAATCTGAAGAAATACTGATGTCTTCATTGAATTACCAGGGACTTGAATTTCATGCAGGGGAACACCAATTATTCAAGGAAAAGCTTGCTGCTTTTATTATTCGCTTTAAAGAGGGCGATGTATTAGTTACTAACGAAGTTTATGGGTTTTTACGTGACTGGTTTTTGGATCATGTAATTGGTACAGATCAGAAATTTGGAAAGTTTTATTCAGAACTAAAGAATGGTACTGGCTGAAAGAAACATAATTATCAAACCGGTAGATTCAAGACATTAGGATATCAAGGACCTTTTTTGTATCACTCATATCATCCAGTATAAAGTTAGCATCAGTCTTCAATAAAACATCTTTATCAACAATTCCGCTTGCTACGGCGAGTGTTTTTGTTCCATTCGCCTTCCCCGCTGCAACGTCTCGGGGGGTATCCCCAATTACCCAGGTGTTGGAGGCGTCTCCGTTCCAGCCATAATAATTTTTCGCTTCCTGTATTGCAGCCTGTATCAGTTCTTCCCTTTCCTCGTAGTCGCCGCCAAATCCTCCAACCGGGAAGTATCTATCAAGACAGAAACGGGTAAGTTTTATATAACATGATTCCCTGATGTTTCCAGTTCCCAGCGCTAGCGCGGTTGAATCATCCCTCGATAACGATTCCAACAACTGATAAACACCTTTTAAGATATGTGGACCTTCAGCGTCCATGTAAACCGTTTTCAATCTATTTGTAAATACGTCAGCAAACAGCGGAAACAGTAAATCGAAATCATCTTCCCTGTTGATATACCTGAGAAATAACCTGAAGATTCCCTTGTCTGTCATCCCTGCAAAGCTAGGGCCTTCAACTTTCGGTAAAACACCGGTAACTTCCTTTAAGGCATATAAGTAAGTATCCCTTGCAATTCTGCCGTTTAATAATAGTGTTCCATCTACGTCAAAGATGAATAGTCGTTGAGGTGGTTCTCTTGTCATAGCAGTAGGCACCATTAATACTATTCGTTAAGCGGCAAGTTCGCCAGACGGATCAGTTTCGGCTCCCCATTATCCGTATCCAGTACAACAATAGAAGCTGAAGTTTTTAACCCGAATACTTCTCCAGGATTTATAATCCAGGGGGGACGGTGTTCAATATCCACCTGGTGCAGATGTCCATACGCTACAATATCGACCATATCGGTTGAAGCAAATGCTTCAACCCACCGGGGGTGATGCATAACACATATTTTGATATTTTCAATTTCGTAGATGTATGGTTCCTCGTTGATATCGCTGTCGCCCGGTAGCTCCGAAAACCGTTTTTTTAATCCTCGTCTTTCACCGTCGCAATTTCCATAAACCGCATAAACAGGGCAATTGGCCAGTTTGAGTGCATCGATTGTAAATGGTGCTACCAGGTCGCCACAATGAATCACTGCATCTGTGCCTCGTCTGGCAAATTCCTGCATTGCTTTACGAAGATTTGTCAAATGATCATGGCTATCGGTACAAAATCCAAGTCTCATTCTTTAGCATCCCCCCTAAATATCTTTGGCAGGAACGATTGTCACATCTTTGAGCTCTGCAGTCAAACTTATTTTGGTTTTATCAATAGCAGATGGATCGATGGGCAAAGGGAATTTTACTTCCCTGGATTCACCCGGCTCCAGCCTGATCGCTCCAGGTCCAAGCAACCAGTTACCTATTGATTTGCTTCCCTCGAATATACTGACATCTATGCTTGGACCGGCATATGCCCATCCTGTTGATGAGTTACTCAGGGTCATTATTACAGAAAGAGTCCCGTTTTCAAGCTCAGCTTTTTTATCCGTAATTTTTACGTTTCTCCGCCAACTATTAGTTGGAAATTTTTCGGCTACTACATGCGAAAACTTCTTAAAATCACCCCTGTATCGGAACATGGTCAATTGATCAACACCGCTAAATTTGCGAACGTACTCAACCCTTTCGAAATCAGATCCGGAAGGTTTAATCTCCGCGAATCCCAAGGAACCCAATAACTCGTTTGCAGCACCTTGAAAAGGCATCAGCTTTATTTCCGCTGATAATACCACCATTGAATGATCATCCACATGGAGGATTAATTCTGAGAACCTTTTTGTCCCGAATAATGTCGTGCCATCCTCATTTGAATTTGTGTAGATGTAACGGGTTATACCCGCCGGTGATCTCCGTTGTCCAGTAGATTCTCCCAGGAATGTCTTCAGACTGTCGTAATTGTTCCTTACACCTTTGCCGCCCAACAATCGTTTGACAGAAATTACGTTGCATTTTTCGAAACCAAGGGATGGTGCCCAAATCCAGAAAGTGGTTGTAGAATCGGTCCCCTGGTTTTCTTCGCTCTTTATAACTTCGCACCAATTCCCCCGCCTGTTTAAAACGCTGAATTTTTCACCCGCAAGTGCTTCATTTACCTTTTCACCGTTCGCACTTCTCCTGAGATTTTCCTTTTCAACGATAACCTCATAAACGGGTAACGGCTCCTGTTCAACGGTTTCCTTTTCCGTGATTTCCAATCCCGGTTTTATAGGTGCGCATCCTGTAAAATGAAAGATTGAAAAAACAACGAAAATTACTGTAACAAAGCTAAAAAAAGACCTGGTGTTCACTATTTTCCCTGTAATTTACAATAATTAAAAACCTATAAGACTAAAAAATTGAACTACTCGCTGTCCTGCTTTTCCGGGAATTTCCACTGGATTGCCGCAACAACATCCGGAATTCCCCAACCGTAAATATTATCGGGCCTGTCTGCATGAGATGCAGTCATCTTGAGTGCGTATTCAACCTGGTCAGTACTCCATTCAGGGTGTGCTCCACGAACCAATGCACATACTCCACCAAGTACCGGTGCTGAGAGACTGGTTCCATTCCAGCGCGAATACCCGTGATTGGTTTGCGGACGAACGCATGCCGTTTTTATTCCCATGGCCGTTAAATCCGGCTTTATACGTCCATCAGCGCTTGGTCCCCTGCTTGAAAAACGGGCTGTTTTCCCTGTTGAATCGACTGCACCGGCAGCGAGAACTCCATGGCCTTCAGCAGGAGCGCCCAGTGTCATTGGTTGAGGTCCTTCATTCCCATTTGAGGTCACAACAAGAACACCCAGTTTCCTTGCGATATTAGCCGCCCTGCTTGTCAGTGGTGTTTCACCATCGTAATCGTCCAGGCTATACCAGTCTTTATATGATAATGATGCGCTCAATACCCTGGCTCCTAAACGTTCACCCCACTCCATCGCTGCAATGAAGTTGTCTTCTTCCTGGATTACTTCCCGACGTACGTCCTCAGTTTTTCCCAGGATAAATGTCGCCTCATGAGCAATACCCACCAGGTTACCGGGATTATAACCCGCTATTACCGACAAACAGGCAGTACCATGATTCGGCTGACTTTTGCTGTCAATCCCAGGCTCGATGCCTGTATAATCATCATCTTCGACAAAATCATATTCAGCAAACAGGTCAAAATCAGAATAGGCTTCGTGGGACAGTTCAAATCCACTGTCGAGGACAATCATCAATACACCTTGTCCCCTGTATCCCATTCGATGAGCTTCAACGGCATTTACCTGGAGGTTTTGCAGGTAGGACGGGCCATATATGCCTGGAGATTCTGCGCCGGGACCCGGAGGTGGATATCCGTCCCACGTTCCCACTTCCTCATAAGCCCACCCAGCGAGCTCGCTAATTGCGACTGGAGATATTGCTTTAACGAAAGGAAGTAGTCCGATCATTTCAATAACTGCCGGGGTTGTTTCAACGCTAATACTGTTAAACCAGTGTGACGTTTGCTTGATATTACAGCCAAAATCCTCAATAGATTCCAGGTATTCGGGATAAGGCGGAAGATCTGATAAAGTAACAAGCGAATCGACAGGTAATCCTTCAACCTTACGTCTTTCAACGGCTGCTTCAGTCAATCCAAAGAACCTGGCTTCACGGTATATCTCGCTGTTATTAAAAAACTCCCACTCACCTCGATCAGAAAATGTGATCCAGTAGCGCTGAGTATTCTCAGTGCCATGAGTATCTGATGGGACTATAATCGAAAGAAAAAGAATCAGGCAGGAAACAGTTGCAAGAATAATTCTAATTTCTAACCTGAGTGACGTAAAAATCGGTATTAACTTCATTACCAAAGCAAGCCTCAATGAGCTTCCAACCAATTATTTCCGACACCGGTATCAACAACGAGTGGAACACTGAGTTTCATTGCCGATTCCATTTTATCCTTTACCCAGGCTGATGCTTTATTAACGGTATCCTTCGGTATTTCAAAAATCAGCTCATCATGAACCTGCAGCAACATTTTATACGGATACTGTTCTTTTTCCAGGTCGCGGTGGAGTTTGATCATCGCCAGTTTTATAAGGTCAGCCGCACTTCCCTGTACGGCGGTAGCGATAGTCATCCTTTCCGCACCCATCTTGATATTCCTGTTCGAGGACGATAACTCAGGAATCGGCCTGCGTCTACCAAGGATAGTAGTGACAAATCCATCCTTTTTAGCCTGGAGTATCAATTCTTCAATGAAGGATTTAACCCTTGGATACGCTCCAAAATAACCATCAATAAATTCCCTGGCCTGGTCACGTGATATACCCAGCCTGCTTGCAAGTCCAAATTCACGCATTCCGAACAGGACACCAAAGTTCACAGCTTTTGAAGCGCTTCTTTGTTGTTTAGAGACTCTACTGGGTGCAACTTTAAAAATCTTGGACGCAGTAGTAGTGTGTATATCTTCATTATTCAGAAACGCCTGTATCAGCTCCTCGTCGTTACTCAAGTGTGCCATCATCCTGAGCTCAATCTGGCTGTAATCCGCACTTAAGAGAACCTTTCCCTTTTCGGCGATGAAAGCTTTTCTTATTTCCGCACCCTCTTCAGTCCTGATAGGGATATTCTGCAGGTTTGGATCATTGGATGACAATCTTCCTGTGGCGGCAACTGCCTGGTTATAAGTAGTGTGCACGCGTCCTGATGCTGGATTAACCAGCTGTGGAAGTGCATTGACGTATGTTCCCTGAAGCTTCTGCAGCATCCTGTATTCAATCAGTTTTTTTGGAAGTGGATCCAGGGGCGCCAGTTTTTCGAGAACATCCTGGTCAGTTGAATACCCTGTTTTTGTCTTACGGGATAATTTTACCGGCAGATTCAGTTTTTCAAATAGAATATGAGCGAGTTGCTTGGGACTGTTCAGGTTAAACTCTGTACCTGCCAGGAGATGACATTCACTCTCAAGCTGCTGAGTGCGTTCTTTCATCACTTTGCTCATCTTCTCAAGAAATTTTATATCCAGTTTTATGCCATTGTGTTCCATCTCCAATAGCACTTCAGACAAAGGTAATTCAACTTCAGTCAGCAGATCAGAAAGCTTCAGGTCTTCAATTTTCAGTTCGAGAACTTCGGTTAGTCGTAAAGCAACATCCGCATCTTCACAAGCATAGTTTTTTATCGTTTCCAGCGGCACCAGGTCCATCGTGATCTGTTTTTTGCCTTTTCCGATCAGTTCGCTTGTTTCAACTTTCTTTATCTTGAGATAGTTTAGGGCCATATCATCAATACCATGGCCTCTTGCACCCGGATTCAGAAGGTAATCCGCGAGCATCGGATCAAATACCAGCGGATTACAGTTTATTCCATACTTTCGCATCACCAGGAAATCATACTTGGCATTTTGCGCGATCTTCCCCGGTCCCGCTTCCAATAACGGTTTCAGGATATCGAGTACCTGCTTTGTTATCTCACCGGCATCTTTTAACGAGCGTGGTGTTTGTTCTGTATTTTCCAGGTTCTCAAAACTGAAATAATTGACGGGCAGGTAGAATGCTTCACCATCTTTGACGGAAAAGCTCATACCAACCAATTCAGCCTCCAATGGATCTTTTGATGTAGTTTCAGTATCAAAAGCAAAACGTGAAGATTGTTCAAGTTTTTCAACCAGCTTATTAAGCTCAGATTTATTTGTTACTGCCTTATAATTAACACCACCGCCCTGGTTTTCCACACTTTTCGGTTCGATTTCCAGGTAATGAAACAGCGATCTAAATTCAAGCTCGGCAAATAGATCCCTTGCTTCATCCGTATTCCACGGCCCATAGTCAAGATTATGCACATCAATGTTGACCGGTGCTTCAGTCCTGATCGTCACCAGGTTTTTTGAAAGTATTGCCTGGTTGCGATACTCATGCAGGTTTTCACCGACTTTCCCGCCAATTTCTTCCCAGCTGTTAATCACAGATTCCATTGATCCATACTGGTGCAGGAGCTTGAGTGCAGTCTTCTTTCCTACTTTGGGAACTCCGGGTACATTATCTGAACTGTCACCCATCAACGCCAGTGTATCTATCACTTTATCCGGTTCAATACCAAACGTTTCCGCCACTCCCTCCGGACCAAGAATATCGACCTGGTCCAGACCCTTCCGAGGATTATAGAAGTAAACTTTATCTGTTACCAGCTGGTAATAATCTTTGTCCCCTGTTACCAGGTAGACCTCGTATCCTTCAGCTTCACCCTGCTTGGCGAGTGTCCCGATCAGATCGTCTGCTTCATATCCCGGCAGGATAATTTTTTTGAGATTCAGGGCGTTAATAACCTCATCGAGCCGTGGTAGCTGGGCAGCAAGTTCATCAGGCATTTTTTCACGTGTAGCTTTGTATTCCTCAAAAATGTGATGACGGAAAGTTGGTTCTCTTGAATCATAGACAACAGCAAGTTTATCAGGTTTTTCCCTCCGGATCAAAGCCATCAAAATATTTGTAAATCCGAAGATTGCAGAGACATTTTCGCCCTTGGAATTAATCAGTGGATTTTTCCCAAACGCAAAATGCGCACGATAAATTTGAGCCATTGCATCAATAAGGAAGAGGCGTTGCGGCATGCAGAAATCCGATGTTCAGTGTTTTTCAGAATGGCAAAATAACCGGGTCTAATACAGTAACAGCAAGGTAAACGGTTTAGTCTTTGCCTGCAAGTTGATCTTAAAAGTCACATGATCATTGACTCCAATACTACTCAAAATATTCAGATTAACGTCTCCCAGAGCAAGAGAGCCATTTTTTGGGAAATTTAAAGAAGTTGTTTATATTTGCGATCCGTTTCGACCAAATGTTTTCGATTAAATAAATCAACAAAGTGTATGAAAATGGCTACTATTCGCGGTATTGATCACGTATTCCTCGATATTGACGGCGTCCTGATGTTGTCTGACCTTCCGATCCCGGGGGGAACAGCAACAGTTAAAAGACTCAGATCCCTTGGCACAAAAGTTTCTTTTGTTACCAACACTACCAAAAAAGCCAGAAGACATATTCATGAAGACCTGTTAAAGCTCGGTTTTAACATTGACCTTGAAGATGTAATCTGCCCTGCGATTATCGCCAGGGAGAGAATCCTTCAGCTCAAAAGACCGAGTGTAGCGCTTTACGTAAACGAAGAGATTCTTGAAGATTTTGAAGGATTAAGAATGAACCGCAACCGTGCCGGTGCGGTTGTTATGGGTGATTTAAGTTATAACTTCACTCCCGAAGTAATGGATGATATTTTCCGACTGACTTTCAGCGGTAGTGAACTTATAGCTTTACAGAAGAACCGTTTCTGGCGTGAATCGGGAACTCTTCACCTTGATATCGGGCCCTATGTCGCGGCAGTTGAATATGCGACAGGTAAAACAGCAGATATTGTTGGGAAACCGTCTCCCGGATTTTTCCGTGGTTTACTTAACCGTTACAAAATACGTCCGGAAAACACTTTGATGGTTGGAGATGATATTGAAGCCGATATCTTCGGTGCAAAGCGGGTTGGAATGAAAACCGTCCTTGTAAAAACCGGTAAGTATGATTTTGATTTCGTTAAACGGGTAAAGGTTAAGCCGGACGCAATTGTTCCCTCAATTGCCGATCTCTGCCCAGCCCTGGGAATTGAATCCTGATTATAGATTTTGAAATTACATCGACAGGTCATACTTGGAACCAGGTATGACCTTTTTAATTCTGGCAAAGACTATTTTCCATATTGGCATCGAAAAGCATAGTTCATGGGATCTTTTTTACGTATATTTGCGAAATATATTCAGGATTTTTCTTAGCGGATGATTTGAATTGACACCCCTATTTACGCCACGCACCGAATCGTTAGTACAGTACATCCTATTTGGAATACTTGTAGTAGCTACTCCTTTTATTGTCGTCACTAAATACCTCCAGGGTGTAGTCCACATTGTTTCGCATTTAAGCTTTACAGTTTTTGGCCGTGAAATACCTTATGTACTCAGCCTTGTGATAATCGGTGCTATCGCAATAGTATTCTGGCAACTGAAAAGTCTTACACTACGTAAGATCCTTGCACTCGGTTTTATAGTAATAGTCATCATGTTTGCGCACAAAGTGCAGGACCTCTACCTGGGAATGTCCTTTTTTGATTTGCAGCAGAACTGGCACTACATCGCATATGGCGCTTATGTCTTTTTCTTCTTCAGGGCATTTAACGCGCGGAATATGCCGAAGAACAAGATGATTCTCATTTCATTTGTCAGCGCTATCGGGATGTCCACATTCGATGAGACTTTCCAGTTTTTTATGAGCCACAGGATTTTTGATCTCAGTGACATCGCTAAAGACGCTTTGGGAGCAGTTTTTGGATTAATCCTGGTACTCTATGTCGCTGAGAGTTACGGCACAATCGAAATAAATTTCAGGTCATTGGCAAAAAAGAATTTGATCGACTATTTCAAGGATCCACTAACCGCGCTAATGATTGTGTTTGTTTTTACCATGTCATATATAATAATGACCCCACTTCTGACCGATCATGAATACTGGCATCTTTGTCTCCTGACCGGATTTCTTTGTTTTATAGTACTATTTTCTATTATTCATTTTTCCCAGTACCGTATTTTCAGGACAGTATTCATTTCATTTGTTGTATTACTCATTTTATCGCTCGGCACGTCCTTCATAATCAATAAAGACAAGAACATTACTTATAATTCGCATAATCTTACTATATACAAAGGTATACCCGTTCCATATTATGACCTGATGATCTATCCAAACGGTGTGATGAGGTTAGTTGATAAGAAACACCATTTTCGTTCACAGGACAAAGTATTCTTCCTTGAGCAGGAACCGGATATTTTACTGATAGGAAGTGGATCCCGAGGAGACGGTGGTAAAGGTTTTAAAATAGGCATAGGAACTCAGTTCGTATATAATCGCACCAATAATGAAGGTGTCCAGGTAATTATCCTTCCATCAAAGGAAGCTTGTGAGAAATTCAATGAGTTAAAAGAAGAGGGTAAAGAGGTATTATTTGTAATTCATAACTCTTGCTGAAAATATGAGTACTGCCAGGAAAAAGAAGAAAAAACAAGCTAAAGATCAAAAACCAAGTGTACCCAGGATTAAAATGAAATACGCGCCGCTTGGTTGGATTGTTCTTCTTGGTCCATTATCAATTGTAGTTTTTCTTATGATATTTGGTGATCGTATAGATTACCTTCAGGAACAATCTCTGCGTGGCGCTGAAAACGAAGCTGAAAAACACAACAGTATCGGTCGTGAACACATGATCGCAGGCAGATACCAGAATGCTTTCGGTAGTTTCGCAACCGCGCTGCAGATTAAACCGGATTACTCCGAAGCTCATATGAACATCAGCCGCCTGTATTACAAGATGAATAACCTCGATCAGGCCATTGAGTGGCAGAGAAAAGCAATAGCCCTCGATCCCCCGCAGAAAGACCTTGCTTACAACAACCTGGGACTTTTATATGCCCAAAAAGGTGATGAAGAAACCGCATTAAAAATGTTCAAACACGCGCTATCTGCTGGAACTAAATCAGCTCAGGTTTATAAAAATATTGGAAATATTCACTTTTCCTGGAAAGAATTTGATAAAGCCTCTGTAGCTTACCAAAAGGCTGTTGATAATAAACCGACTGTAAAAAGTATTTACGAGGATATGCTGAAGCAGATAACCGCAGATTATTATGAAAAAGATGATCTTGTCGAAGCTTATGAGGCTGCGATTGAACAACTGGAAAAGGGAATATCCGACGAAGAGCTTGAACGATTTGATCATGAAATAATTGGAGAATATTTGATATATATTCCCAAACTGGCTATGGATTATAAGAACCTTGCTGTTTCCCAAGATTTATCAGGTCAAACTGAAGCAGCCCTGGCGAATATCAAAAGGGCTATTGAGATCGCACCCAGGCAACCGGATCTTCATTTTACCAGGGCAACAATCCTTGAACGTTCCGGGGATATTGATGGAGCAAGGGTTTCGTACGAACAAACAGTCAAGTTAAAACCGAACTTTCAATCCGCCCAGGCACGTCTTGAACGATTGAATACCAGAGATAATTAGGTAGAAATAGTAGTAATAATTCCCCTTCAAAATTTTGAAATCAGTTAAATAATGTTGCCACAATATTTACCTGCTCTTCGAGTGATAATTTTTCATTATTCAAAATCACATCAAAATGACCGGTTTCTTTAATGTCCTTTTCAAGATATTTTTTCACAAATCCTTCTCTCTCGATATCAAGCTGCTTCAGCTGTTCCAGTTGCAGATCATCCTGATGAGATGAATATTGCTCCAGGTTTTTTAATCTCCATTCTATGGGGGCTACCAGTCTCACGTGGCGCCCGCCGTCAAGATTTTGTGTAATGACAGCACCTCCTCGCCCTACAATTATACAGTGTCCCTTGGATGCCAACGCGATTATTGTTTTGGCCATGCTCCTGAAGGCTTTCATCTCGGATGCGAGGCCACCAAATAGTGAAACCATCCAATCCTCGATTTCGCCCCTGGTTCGTTCTGTTAAACTATGCACCAGGTATTCTGTAATTTCTTTTTTCTCGCTAATTACATTTAACAGTTCCCTGTCATAAATAGTAATAGCTTGATTACCAAAGGGTTTTTTTAACTTTTCAGCGAGTGATTCAGCAAGCGAGAAAGCATCACATCCGTATTGACGGGATATTGTAACAAATGGTTGAATCGCATCTCCCGGTTTTTCCTCCAGGTCTGACGCCTGCCGACGCCATATCTCTAATTGAGTTCTTATCCGCGCTTCAACCGCGGGTGGTAAAGATAAAACAGCCATTATCCAGCCTCCTTTCACAAGTAGAGAGAAGTTGACCGTTAATCAAGAATTAATATCTTATCGCTATAGCAGTGCTGTAACAATTTTACCAGGCAGATCGTACGGTAAGCAGAACTATTGTCCTGAATAAACAGCAGATTCAAATGAGGTTCGTCTATACTATTAATAATATACGAATTTTATGGAACCTTCGAAATTTTATATTGGAATTTTTAGAAAAAATAAACGCCGGAAAAAACTCCGGCGTTCATATGAATAATTAACTGCTTAATTATCAGTATTATCTTGCAGCGATTCTCATCCTGTTTTCAGCTCTTTTTACTGATGCGCGGGCACGTTCAAGGTCAATTTCCTTGTCCTTTTTACGTTCCTCGATGAGTTTCAGTGCTCTTTCCCGTGAACTCTTGGCGCGTTCAACATCAATATCACCGGCAAGTTCGACGGTTTCCGCAAGGATCAAATATTTACCAGCCTGGACATCAGCCAATCCACCGGAGGTGGCATAGACCATTTCCTTACCCTCGGAACGGACATCTATTTCACCCACATCAAGAGGCGTAATAAATGGAGTATGTCCGGCAAGAACACCAAATGATCCTTTTACACCAGGCGCGCGGACATGTTCCACGTCGCCTTCGAAGATCAATCCTTCAGGTGTTACTATTTCAAGTTTAAACGTCGGCATGTTGCGTCCGTTAATTAGTCCATTAATTCCTTGGCTGACTTCTCAGCTTCTTCAATTGTACTCTTCATGTAGAATGCCTGCTCCGGCCATTCGTCGCAGTCACCATTTAGAATCATATTGAAGCCACGAATTGTATCCTTGATAGGTACATAAACACCGGGTGTACCGGTGAAGGCTTCCGCAACGTGGAACGGCTGGCTGAGGAAGTTCTGGATACGTCTTGCCCGGGAAACAACCATCTTATCATCATCAGAAAGTTCGTCCATACCCAGGATCGCGATAATATCCTGCAGGTCTTTATACTTCTGGAGCACTTCCTGCACTTTACGTGTAGTGTTATAGTGTTCTTCGCCAAGGATATGTGGATCGAGAATACGGCTGGTGGAATCCAACGGATCAACCGCGGGATAGATACCACGTGCGGCAATATCACGTGACAATACTGTCATAGCATCCAGGTGCGCGAATGTAGTCGCGGGTGCCGGGTCTGTAAGGTCGTCGGCCGGGACGTAAATGGCCTGGACTGATGTAATAGAACCGGTCTTGGTTGACGTAATACGTTCCTGGAGCTGACCCATTTCAGTTGCCAGTGTCGGCTGGTAACCTACCGCAGACGGCATACGGCCCAGCAGCGCAGATACCTCTGAACCGGCCTGGGTGAAACGGAAGATGTTGTCAATAAACAGAAGCGTATCTTTTCCCTGGTCACGGAAATATTCAGCAAGTGTCAGACCTGTCAGGGCTACACGGAGACGGCAGCCGGGAGGTTCGTTCATCTGGCCGAAAGCCATCGCCACTTTGCTGTTACTGAGCGAAGATGTTTCAACCTTATCGAGGTCAAACTCGTCTGGATCGAATTTATCACCGTAATCGACAACACCGGATTCGATCATTTCACGGAGAAGATCGTTTCCTTCACGGGTACGTTCACCAACGCCCGAGAAGACTGAAATACCACCATGCTGCTTGGCGATATTGTTGATCAGCTCCATAACGATAACGGTTTTACCTACGCCGGCACCACCGAACAACCCAATCTTACCACCTTTAGCAAACGGCTGGATAAGGTCAATAACCTTAATTCCGGTTTCCAGCATTTCCGGTGTGGTTTCCAGGTCAACCAATTTCGGGCTTTCCCTGTGAATCGGGTAACGCTCATCGGATTGAACTTCGCCAAGACCGTCAATCGCGTTTCCGGTAACATTTATCAAACGACCGAGTGTATTCGGACCAACAGGAATCGAGATAGGTGCACCGGTATCCGCAACGTCCTTACCTCTTGTGAGTCCGTCGGTAGAATCGAGGGCAACCGCCCTGACCATACCACCGCCTAAATGCTGTTGTACTTCGAGGACGAGCCGTCCTTCTTCACCACGGTCAATCTCCAGTGCCTGGTAGAGAGGGGGCATTTCCTCTTCGGGAAACGCAACGTCTACCACAACACCCATGATCTGTTTTACATGGCCCTTCGCCATCGCCTTTTCTCCCAAGCGGAATATTACTTCAAGCTTTCCGCCCCGCTGACCACTTCAAGGATTTCCGTTGTAATGGCAGCCTGGCGTGCTTTGTTGTATTGCAATGTCAGCCGGTCTATAAGTTCACCGGCGTTTTTAGTCGCGTTTTCCATCGCGTTCATTCTTGCGGCATGTTCCGCGGCGAATGATTCAAGGAGTACGCGCCATAAAGTTACGTTAACATACTGCGGCAAAACCTGGTCCAGCACGACACGTTCACTGGGTTCGTAGATAAAATCCACGGTGTATTCTTCGTCGCCGGCAAGTTCCGGTACGATCGGGAAAAGCTGTTCAGTGATAACTTCCTGCTGGATCATGTTTTTAAACGCGTTATAGATTATATAAACACGATCCAGTCCAAGCTCTTCCTTGAACCCTACTTCATACAGCCTTGTAACCGCGTCACCGATAGATTGCGCTGAACCGAAATCGAAATCCTTCATCATCCCGATATGGTGCTGAATAAAGGATGCGCCACGCTTTCTAAAGTAATCGTATCCCTTCCGTCCCACGGCAATCAACTGAACCTGCCGTGCTTTTTCGGTCTCACTTTTAATAACTTTCTCAGCCTGGCGGCAGATATTACTGTTGAACCCGCCTGCGAGACCTCTATCGGATGTGACTACGATTATCCCAACATCTTCCGGCTCACGTACCTGCAACAATGGATGCGCATCCTGGTCAGTCCGTGCCGCAAGGTCACGAATGAGGATCTTCAGCCTGTCTGAATAGGGACGGGCCTGCATCATATTGTCCTGGGCACGTTTTAAATACGCTGCCGCGACCATTTTCATGGCACGCGTAATCTGCTGCGTATTTGTAATCGAACCGATTCGACGTTTTATCTGTTTCAGAGAAGGCATAATATTCTTCAGCCGTTAAGCTTGAAACGTGGTTTTAAACTCTTCCGCCGCTTTCTTAATCATTCCCTCAAGCTCGTCGTCCAGCTTCAGCTTCTCATCGATCTGCTTGATGATATCTGGATGCTGGTTTTCGATAAACTTGAAATTCTCTTCAGCGTACCTCTGGACGTCTGAAACTTCCACATCATCGAAGTACCCGTTGATTGCTCCCCAGAATGTCACAACCTGGCTGGCAAGGGACCACGGTGAATATTGCGGCTGTTTCATGATTTCCAGCAGGCGGGCACCACGGTTCAACTGTGCCTGGGTAGCTTTATCCAGGTCAGAACCGAACTGGGCGAACGCTGCAAGGGAACGATACTGTGCAAGTTCCAGCTTAATCTTACCGGCAACCTGCTTCATAGCCTTTGTCTGAGCATTACCACCGACACGACTTACAGAAATACCAACGTTCAACGCCGGCCTTTGCCCGGAATAGAACAATTCCGTTTCAAGGAAAATCTGTCCGTCAGTAATTGAAATTACGTTTGTCGGGATATACGCTGAAACGTCACCTGCCTGTGTCTCAATAATCGGCAGGGCTGTAAGGGTACCACCACCAAGGTCATCACGCAGGGCGGCAGCACGTTCCAGCAGACGGCTGTGCAGGTAGAAAACGTCACCGGGATAAGCTTCACGTCCGGGTGGACGACGAAGCAGCAGACTCAACTGGCGATATGCCCAGGCGTGTTTTGTTAAATCGTCATACACACAGAGGGCGTGACCACCCTTATCGCGGAAATACTCACCGATAGCCGCACCGGCAAATGGCGCCAGGTACTGGATCGGTGCAGGTTCCACAGCTGTAGAACTGATGACGATTGTATGTTCCATAGCACCGTGATCTTCAAGGGTTTTAACCACGTTAGCGATTGTTGACCCTTTCTGTCCAACGGCAACATAGATACAGATAACGCCCTTACCCTTCTGGTTGATAATTGCATCAACGGCGAGGGTAGTTTTCCCTGTCTGGCGGTCTCCAATAATAAGCTCACGCTGTCCACGCCCAATAGGAATCATACTGTCAACAGCCTTGATACCAGTCTGAAGAGGAATCTTCACCGGCTGCCTAGTGACAACGCCTGTACCTTTTCTTTCAACGGGGCTGCGTTGAGCTGTTTTTATATCACCTTTACCGTCGAGAGGAAAACCGAGTGGTGAAATAACCCTGCCGACCAATTCTTCGCCAACGGGGATATCTACCAGTCGTTTTGTCCTGCGGGCAGTGTCACCTTCCTTGATATGTTCATCACTACCGAACAATACGCAACCGACGTTGTCCTCTTCGAGGTTCATCGCCATACCGAATGTCGGTCCGGGGAACTCTACCAATTCCGAAGACTGTACGTTATCGAGACCATGTACACGGGCAATACCATCCCCGACCATGATCACCGTACCTACCTCGTCGGTTTCCACCTCTGCGGTATAATCCTCGATCTGTTTCCTGATAATCGAGGTAATTTCTTCCGGTCGGATTTGCATGGATCCTCCAACGCGGCGTAATTGATTACGCCGGATTCAACAATCAGGCGCCGACCTTGCGCCGGATTTCATTAATCGAACGTTCCACACTGGCATCAATAATACGATTACCAAAACGAAGCCTAAATCCAGCGATCAGGGATTCATCAACTTCTCGAGTAAGATTGATTTCTCCCTTGAACTGTTCCTTCAGTAAACTGACAAATTCATCAGCTTCAGCATCGTTCAGTTCAATCGCCGTAGCAAGCCTGGCACGAATGATACCCTTTTCCTCGTCCTGTCTCTCTTTAAAAGCCGGGATAACATCATGGATCAATGTTTCACGCTTTTTGTCTACGAGAAAACAGAGGAAATTCCTCACGAGATCATGGGCTTCCGCGAAAGCGTCTGATACAACTGCTTTTTTCTGTTCCGGAGAAGCATCGTATCCTACCCACATCCTTTTCAGTTGTGGAACGGTAGAAAGAGCTTCGCCGAACAATCCCAACTCATCGGCAATCCGATCAATCAGGTTTGCTTTTTTTGCAGCTGAATACAGCCCGTCCGCGTACCTTCTGCCCAGCCTGGGATCACTCACGACTCGTTCTCCAAGGTTTCAAGCCGTTTTTTGATAATCCTCATTTGATCATCGCGGGTGAAGCTTTCCTGGATAGCTTTTGTCGCGATGGAAGCAGCGATATCCGCGACTTCATTACGCAATTCGGAAGCTACCTTAGCTTTTTCGGCTTCAATTTCCGCGCGAGCGCGTTCGAGAATTTTCTCACCTTCGGTCCGCGCCTCTTCCTGTGCTTTCTCAATCCGCATCGAAGCTTCCTGATCAGCTTTGGCGAGACGTTCGCCGATTTCCGTTGTAGCGGTTTTCAGCTTCTCCTCGTATTCCTGGAGCTGCTTTGCCGCTTCTTCTCTGTCACGCTGAGCTTGATCAATTGCCGTGCGAATCTTGTTTTCGCGTGCCTCAAGCCCGCGCAAGATTGGTCCCCAAGCGAATTTCCACAGGATGATAAGCAGTATGGTGAACGTTAAAAGTGTCCAAAGCATACTACCCGGGGCGATACTAAGAATTGCTCCTAATCCACCCTCTCCTGCTGCAAAAGCCGCCGCCGGCAAAAAACCAAGAGCCAGTGCGACGAGGTGTTTTTTCTCCCTCATCACAACTCTTCTCCCAAGGCGGTTACTTGAGGGCGACAAGCATACAAATTACTGCGTTGAAGAACGCAACACCTTCAATCAACGCTGCCGCGATAATCATCGGAGTTTGGATCTTGGCTTGCGCTTCCGGTTGACGGGCTATACCGTCCATAGCGGTACCACCAATTCGTCCAATACCGAAACCTGCACCCAGAGTTACTAAACCTGCGCCAAGTGCGGCTCCCAAGTATGCGAGACCCATACCTTCCATTGTTCCTTGTCTCCTGTCGTGAAGGCAAAACCGCCTTCGTTACTATAAAATGTCAATCAACTACTTAACTGACTATTATATGCCAAACCGGTTAAAGATCCACCGGTTAATTAATGTCCGTGAATTGTACCGCCTACAAAAATGCTCGCCAGCATCACAAAGATGTAACTCTGAAGGAACGCGACAAATAATTCCAGCATACTGATCGCCACCGCACCGGGAACACTGGCAAACGCTACAAACGGGCTGAGAATAAGCGCCAGGAATACACCTATAACGGTATGACCGGCCAGCATGTTAGCGAAGAGACGAATGCACAACGCAAAATGCTTTACAAACAGTCCGAAAATTTCAATCGGGAATAATAAGGGTATGACGAATACAGGCACACCATGCGGAATGAATGTTCCGAAAAACTTCAATCCATGATACCTGAAGCCAGCGTAAAACAGTGCCAGCAACATTGCTACCGCCATTCCACCGGTCATGTTGATATTTCCAAATGCCGCTGTTCCCCAGGGTACCATTCCCATCAGGTTTGAGAATAGGATCAGGAAAAACGCTGTCAGGTAAAGCGGAAGCCATTTCCTGCCATGCTTCTCACCCATATTGGGGTAAACAACTTCATCCCTGATAAAGACTACAAGAACTTCGAGGAAGTTTCCAAATCCGTGGGGAACTTCACCCTTCTTAGTTCTTGCCATTCCGGGGATGATCAGGATAATGACCAGGATGGCAGCTACTACCAGCCCGATCATATGTTTTGTAACAGGTATATAATACCCGGTAACATGATGACGATCATCATGCTTCTCTTTAACAAAAGCCGGGTATTTTAAAGCAAAATCTTCGGAAACTTTTATCTTGGGAAGATCAACCACACCCCACGGCAGGTCGTACTTCTCAGCATCAACGAGGTGATGCGCCAGGATAGCCATTACCCCACCGCCATCATCCTTACCATGCCCATGATCATCGTGATGTACTGCCGTAGCGGTTGTATGCCCTGTACCATGACCTGATTCATTAGTACCATGCGAGGAAGGCTTATTTTCATTTCCGTGTATTTCTCCCGAATGCACAGCCGCTGATTCAGTTGAATGGGATTTTTCAGTGTGGTGGGTAGAAGCTTGATGATCCTCAGTGCCCGCTCCTGCCAAAGCCAGATTTTCATCGGCAAAAACTATCCCGGTCATCAGACCGAACGATACCACTAATATAAGTAACAGGTATAATCTCAAGATACCATGCAACCGGTTCATTTACTTCCTCGATTTGACTTCTTTAGAGCAACAAACAGGGTTAAAAACAGCGCACCCAGATAAGCACTTACCGAACCGATTGCCGACCCAGTGGCCGGCCATCCAATCAACTTCCAAGATATCAATAACGTAGCAGCTCCAAGCACCATCTTTACAGCAAATGAAAGCATCAAACGGCTGGATAACTGGCTGAAATCGTTATCACTGAATGCCGGCCAGATAATTGATAATCCAGCACCGCCGATAATGGCAGCTGCTGCTATAAAAAACAATAATTGTAAAAGCGTCACCGGCATTCCAACACACCTATTCACAAATCATGCATTTTGAAATTTACAAATATTTATTAAGTCTTCACTTCCGCACGATCTTGTGAATAAAGTTTAAAAGATGATCGGCAAAGATACATCAGCGGGAAGCCAATTACAACCCCAAGTCTCGTGTGTCTCTTGTGAGATTTTTCCCTAACATTTGCAGTTTTTAAATCGACCATTGGATTATTCGGAAAAATCGGGCGGGCTCTCTTCCTGCTCTTTTTTATCGGAAAACTGCTTCACTTTTAAAATAACCCAGTAAGTGCCAAAGCCGGCACCCCATAAAGACCCAATTATAATAAATATCGGGGTAGTTCCAAGAAAAGAATCCAGCCATCTACCTCCAAAGACACCGGCAAGTACTGTCAGTGCAAGGGTAAGTGCAGTTTGAAGAGCAAGATCCAGCCAACCCCCGTAAGCTGTTCCCTTCTCTCCAGAACCTTTTAAACTGGGAGGTCTGGATATTTTCAAATTATCCTGCCTGGGATTTGGAAGAGACTACTTCTTCATCAAGTGGCACACCGTCATCATCATACAGGGTTACGCCCTTATTGATAGTTTCCGGGATAATATCTCCCCGGGCTTCCTGCATCCTCTGGCGCAACTGTTTAACAGCATCAGGCCCCATACTGCTACGACCATTAAATACCGCACCTTCACTGACAATCAAACTTCCAGTTGCCAGGTCACCTTCCAGGACTGCAGTTCCCTCCAGCACCAGCCCACTTTTTGCAGCTATCGCTCCAACTAGTTTGCCACCAACCACAACCTGGTCTGCTTCAACCTCACCCGTGACAATCCCCTTTTGCCCGATAGTGATTGTTCCTTCGCTGACCAGTATCCCTTCAAATGTCCCATCAATTCTTGCAGAACCCTTAAGAAATAACCTTCCGGAAAATTTGGCATCAGCACCGACAATTGATGACATAACCGTTGTATCACTTTCATTCATACGCTTCATCCTATTCCTCCTCTACCTCGCACTTTCCGCACTTGCAGGTCAGCCTGGTGAGTCCACAACCTGTTTCTTCTCATCGAGCAGGAGTAGCGGATCTATCGCCTGTCCCTGTGCCCAGATTTCAAAATGCAGATGTGGGGCGGTACTGATACCAGAGTTTCCGGACAGTGAGATCACTGATCCTGAATTAACTTTCTGATGTGGATGTACTAAAATTATTTCATTATGACCATAAACACTGAATGCGGTACCGCCATGGTCAATAATAATCCTGTGTCCAAGCCGTGGTGTCCAGTCAGCGACAATCACCGTCCCTGCTGCTGTAGCCCTTACGGGTGTTCCACGTGGCGCTGCTATATCTACTCCCATATGGCTATGGCTCGGATCTATGGTTCCCTTCTCAAATCCCCGTGTGATGAAACCTTCAACCGGCCATCTTTTAGGAATATCGTATAAATTATTCTCCAAATTCAACAATACATCTGGAAAATCGGATGAATCAGCTATACTTAACGTATTTTCATATACCGGCAGCCAGCTCTGGTCGCTTTCGACCATTGGGGGAACATCATCTTTTGCAGCCTCATTTGCTTCAAGAATTCGCCCGAGGTCGGTACCCTCGGTCAAGCTCCGCTGTACCTGTCTGCCAAACCGTTGTAATTCACCCAGATCTTCCTGTAACAATTGGATACGTGCTACTTCAGCCCTCAACCGCTGGTTCTCTTGCTTAAGACGAATTCCCTCCAATGCTCTACGCAGCAATCCTGCGTAAAATATTCCGCCGATGATGAGAACAACTACGACAGAAACCAGTAAAAAAGTCAGAAACCTGAACCGAGGAGCGCTCAAGGAAATCTCTTTCGGCCGATCATCACGTGGTCGATACCAGAGAAAAAGGTGTTTTTGTCTATCTGTGGAAACCATCGGGTATCCTGTTTATCAACTTGATCTTGAATATAATCAAGATTGCAGTCATTACAAATAACGCTATTTTCTATTCCTGCCGTGATCTCAGAATTTCAAACAGAACAACGGAAGCAGCTGATGAAACCGACAGGGATTCAAGTTCGTTTGAGATTGGAATCGTGACAATATCATCACAAATATTTGCAATCCTTTGAGAAATTCCTTTTCCTTCACTTCCCACCACCATTACAACCTTATCCGGCCAGTCAAAATCCCAGATAGACTTATCTCCGCCACCTGCAGTTCCATATACCCACCAGCCATTATCTTTAAGTTCAATTAATGCATCAGATAGATTTTTAACCTGGATAACCGGTAGTTTCAGCAATGCTCCGGCAGATGTTTTTACCGATGTCTCATTAACATACCCGGAATTTCTTTGCGGCAGAACTAACCCATCACATTCAGCACCCAATGCCGATCTTGCTACAGCCCCGATGTGATAAGGATCAGTAACTTTATCGAGAGCGATAAGTGTTGAATATTCGGTTTTTACCTTTTGGCGAAGGATTGAGGTCAAAGAATGTAATTTTACCGGCGACAACTCTGCAGCGACACCCTGATGGTTTCCTTCTCCCAAAGAACGTTTAACATTGTTGGGCGGAATCCGATCGATTCGAATGTCCCTGCTTTTCGCAGCGGAAATAATCTCCCCGATTATTCGCCCGCGGGAGTTTATCGCTACCATAACACGACGGATATTCTCACCTGATTTTAATGCTTCTAAAACAGGTTTTCTGCCTATTATCTTCACTTAAATCTCTATTATAAATGAGTATGACAAGATTTGAATGATATGCTAAGGTATATCAGGTATGTACTGTATTTGAATTAATGAAAATGATGGAACACCTTATTTGTAACCATATTTTTCAGGCGTTCAGTTTATGTGATTCCAGGTTTAATCCCCTTTTAAGCCTTTTACCTTCAGGAACCGGTGGACTGTACTTCGCATGATCAACACTTCCCCCGAAAGTAGCCAGGGTTATACAATCCGGGAGAGATATCTGGTATAAAAACCTGCTGGCTGACTGGTTGACATATGTATGATAAACCTGTGTCTTTTGGTCCAGGGAAGGGGTTCCTGTGCCTGAATGAATTCTCAATGAACAACCACCGGGTAGAATACCGGACAGCCTCGTTATTTTAACGTTCCTGGTAGATCCCTTGGATTTGTCATAATAGTCCCAATGCATCAGCTCCAATCCACGAAGAGAGATGTCTTCAATATTGGGATTTCGAATCTGCACCCACTCGTTGTTGAGGAGATCATTCGGAACTTTTGAAGTTAACCTGGCGGATTTACCAATCGGGTTAACCATTGCCGCTTCAATAATTAACATTATTCCACAAGCCTTTCAATACTGTTAATAATTTGGAAAGATCAGCAGAACGATGTTACCTGTATATTTCCATTAAAAAATTGTAATAATATCGGAAGCTTGGCAAAACCGGTTTAATCAATTTGCCATCGCAGCCGCAAGTAGAGTAGAAAAGTAAAGCCCTTCAGCGCCTTCAGTTCTACCCGGCATTGCCACCGGCACAACACCACCGATGAGAATAGTACCCGCTTTTGCATCACATAATGTTACCGACGCCTGGTAAATTGAACGGGAAACTGTCAAGTTTGATCCAACAAGGCAATCTGCCTTTCCGAGAACCAATCCCTTCGCCTTTTTCTTCTCTACGGCACTCTTATTTACTGCCAGATCGAGGGAAACCGGTCCCTCAACGATCGCGTTTTTATACAGAACAACCTTTTCAGCTACTTTCCGTGCCTCCACAGTCCCTGGAATGCCCTCGTTCACGGATTCCACAACTGCCAGGATAGCAACTTTCGGCTCATCTATTCCACATGAGACCGCTGTATCAATTACATGTTTTGTAATCGCTATTCTCTGCTGAACCGTGGGAAGAGCATTTGAAATTGTGTCCGCTACAAATAATAATCGGTTATGTCCGGGCATAGCTAAAGCCGTGATTCCACTACCGGGTTCATCGCTTGAGAAAAAATGTTCCCTTTCTTTTTTAAACAGCGCGAAGTTTCTTGTTGCAGCATCAGGTGCAATACAGATGGCAGCCAGTCCACCTTCCATCGCCGCTTCAGTCATTGCGATTACCCTGTTTTCCCTGTCAATTGCATCAACGAGAACACAATGCTCCCTGCTCATCTCGGTCTTCATGAGAACAGAATTAAAAACTTCTTCATCACCGTAAAATACTATCTTCAGCCAACCTTCCTTTGTAGCATCACCCAGGGCATTCATCATGTGGAAATCACCAGCACTCAAGATCATTCCTACACGGAAAGGTTGACCCTTTTCTTCCACACGCTGCATCACCAGGTCTTTTAGAGGCTTAAATAGTTCGTTGTTCATGATCCTGCCTCCATGTCAGAGAAATGCGCGAATGTTTGTAACGGTTTAAAATCCCTTTTCTGAAAATCAGCCACGCAAACCGCCAGGGCGATGGATGATTTTTTATTTATTGTAGAATCACTTCTAGAGACAAGACTCACCGGCACCTTCGCGCCACTGATTACTCCCATAAATATTCCACCCCCAAATTGGACAAGAGTTTTTACCGTCAGGTTGGCCTCTTCAATCGTATGTGCCAGAAGCATATCAGCCTGTCCGCTGACGGGATTATCGCTTTCAAATCCAAGTTTTTCCGGGTCCATCACCGCCTGCTCAAAAGTCATCGGTCCGAAGATTTCAATATTTTCCGACCAGTGTTTCTCAGCTATTTCCGCAATCAGAGATGCTGTAATTGTCTCCGGAATATCGTCACGAATTGTTTTAGCCGGTGCAAGAACAGCGATTTTCGGCTTCTCTATTCCCAGGGATCGCATCACCCGAACACCATTCGCGAGAATTGTAAGTTTCTGCTCGAATGAAGGTGCGACAAGAATACCACCATCCGTTATGTTGATAATCTTTTTATAAGCTGGCACATATACGGCAGCGCTGTGGCTGAGCAGCTCCCGATCACGAAGCCCATATTCATGGCTGAGAAGCGTTTTCAGCAGTGTTGATGTTTTGATGAAACCTTTCATTACTATATCTACATCACCGCTACCCGCTAGTTCAGCTGATTTTATCGCGGCTTCCTGTTCATTAGCAACACCAATAATTTCAAAAGTATCACGGGGTATTTCGGCTTCATCCATCGCGTCGCAAACACGGTCAGGATATCCAACAAGTACAGAATCCGCTATCCCTTCCTGCTTACAAAGATACATAGCTGAGAGAACGTCCGATTCTTCAGCAGACGCGACAACAACACGCGATAATCCGTTTGATTTACCAATCTCACGTGCTCGCGCGATTACATCTTCATTAGTACGTAAAGGTTCAGTTAGAAATGGCAATTCAGGCATCATGGCATCCGTCATAGTTTAGCGTAAGTATTTAGAACAGAAAGGTGCAAAAGGATAATCGCTATTGCAAGTATTCGCTATAATTTCGCTCTCACTAAACAACAAAAATACAATACTGAGAGAACCTGAGAAGTATGGTCTTCATTGAATCTCAAGCGAACTAGTGCAGAAGAAGTATTTTCTGGAAAGACAACTTCTGTCCTGAAGAATTTCGGAATTCAACAAAGTAGACCCCGGAAGATAATCCCGCGGGTCGTTCCCATGATATTTCGTTTGTCCCGGCTGAAAAAGAATATGTCATTCTATCTGCCAACCTTCCCAGGATATCATAGATGGCGACCTCGATATTGTTGTTCCGCTGCAGGCTAACAGACCACCTGGTTGATGAATTGAATGGATTGGGGTAGGCATTACTTACTGTATAATCAAAGCTTTCTGCCGGTGATTTTTCGATATTCACAGCATGAACATTTAAATCAATCATGATTCCCAGGGGACTATAATACCCATTATGATTAATATCAATATTGCATTGATATAATCCTGGTTCCAGCATTCCAGCATCAAACATCAGGTTAGCGGCTGCTCCTTCGTTTGTCCCAAGCTCACCGAAGTTTGGCTGAATATTTAACCACGGTACTGATGTATCAAGTAGATCGATATTTAACTGTGCTGATTGATTCGGTAAATTGGTCAAAGTTGTGAGCGCCACCCAGTATTCCTCTAATCCGGTTAACCTGTTGGAAACGTCAAATCCGAACGGGAAATCATAGGGATCAGCAGATTCGAATACCTGGATAGTTTCAGCCATTCCGGTTTCGTGACTGAATCTTGAGATGGTTGTTTCATAATTACCCGGTTGTCCTTCAACACTGGCTGCATACAAATACATTCCTTTGACGTCGAATGGGAACCAGCTCAAACTCATGATATTCAGATCATTCTCAAATTCGTAAACCGCATCTCCATCGTAATCGACAGCAACAATCGATAAAGTTCCATTTGCACACCAGAACAGGTCTTCGCCGGGTGAAAAAGCCAACCCGCGTGTGTCGATTACCGGTTCGGGAATAGAATCCAGTACTTCTCCATCAAGGTTGAATCCAACCAGCCATCCTTCACCACACCCGTATAGCAGGTTACCGTCTGTCGCCAGGTCACGAAATCCAGTTTCAGTAACAGATGGTTGATCCAATATGTCAACCATGTTACCTGCTGAATCAATTATGTATAACATGTTTGAGGCATTACCGGGATTTGAACCGGCGACGACAATATTCCCGTCATACACAGTTACACCATAGATTGCGGGGTCATCTGTAAGGGTCACCAGGTCAATAACCGTATGTGTAGACCACGGATCCGGTGGATCTACTCCAACCGGCCTTAAATGGGCTGACCATTCAAGGGTATCATTGCCGGTATTACTCAGAATCAATGTTGTATCGAGAACAGCTCCCACGGGAATAATCAGGTCAAAGTAATCAGGATCTGCTCCGGCCTGCGGCTGTCCCATCCTGGCGGTTACCAGGTAGGTTTCGTTTATCCCGATTTCTATAGTTTCTGTCCAGGGACCATACTCGAAAGCCTCGATTCTTAGCTCATATATTCCTTCATCCAACTCTTCAATTAAGAAACTGCCAAACTGGTTTGTTTCCGTTATTTGAACATCATCCAGGTAAACTTCCGCACCTTCAAGCGGGTTTTCAGTTTCCAGGTCTATTACCAGGCCATCAATCGAACTTCCGCCGGGGATATAATCGATGAAACCCTTCTCGTAACATGCAACCGCAATTTCTGTTTCATACATGCTGTCAAAGAGAAGTTCATCAGCCAGTAGCAAGGCTTCAGCAGCATCTTCAACAGTCGCCCCCCATCCAAGGAAATAGTGTGACTGGATGATTATCGCATCCGCTTCATCAGCGCCAATTTCGCTTCGGATATTCCAAAGGCAGCTCGACCATATTTCCCCATTTTGATATATATCCTGCGTCCAGTTATCAGGATAAACTCCATCATAATCAAGGACTCTGCCTCCCCAGAATGGATTATGGCCGTCCCAGTTCGCAAACCATGTATCGTGATAATCGCTTAATCGCGCGCTGAATGTGCCAGCCCAGTAATCGCAAAATCCTTCACCCATCGAAGCTGTATGTCCACCATTCCAGTCGGGAACTATATCATGCTGAATTGCATGTCCATACTCATGAATAATTATATCCGCATCTTCAGCGTCATCCACTCCTCCCTCACCGAACGCCAGTTGATTTGTCCAGGGCAGGTAGTGAGAGTTATCTGCACCGTCAACACCATGAGGATCTGCTTCAATGGGACCATTCTGAATATCTTCGAATCCAAGTTCCTGCAAATGACGCTGGACGTTATCTATGTGGTAATAAACATTTACGTCCTCAAATCCTGATTCACTTCGTGTAAACAGAAAACTATCAGGATCATCAGCTTCTACAGGATCGATGAAGGGTGGTTCAAAATCTGAAATTGTTACATATGGACCATTTAAACGATAAATGTCACCATTTTCTTCGATTTCATTCAAAGTGACAAGGACACGTTCATCGTTAAGGGCATCAGAATCGTTATCGTTATCATCTATATAGTCGTTTCCATAATCAACTTCAGCTGTAGTCAGGGGATCGGGATTAAATATATAACCTGTACCATCGATATAACATGTATGCTCAATAATCTCAAGAATGTTGCTATTATTAGCATTTACTATAACTTCCCAGTCGCCAAGAGGATCAAGACATACAAATCGGACAGAGTAGGCTAGGTGATCTTCTGCATTTATATCTCTGTATATGATGAGAGTAGAAACTGGGTTGGCTAGAAAGTCTCCAACACACTTTATCTCGTTTAGTGCTGTTTCTATTGCATCATAATTATTAATTGCCGGGTCAAGGTATGTGAGTTGAATATTCGGGACAGGATTTGCCGTTAACATCCTGATATTGTTATTATTATCGATTGATATATTATAATACGCTCCGTATACAGGAAGGTTATTATAAACCTGCTGCAGGTGGACATGTGTCCCAACAGGGCTTTCTTTTACCAAAACTGATTGCCGATTTAGATTAAGCTGCTTAAATCCGAATCTTTCAGCATGAGTCCGAATAAAAAGATCTGCAGCTTCCGCTGGATTCTGGCTCTTTGCCGGTATTCCCAGGTTGTATAATGCCAGGTCGATGGGATAATTTGATCTGTTAAAGGCAAGATCAGTTGAATATCTTCCGGAAGAATTTACCTGGTAATCCCTGGCCTGTTGTTTATTATTATAGAACTTATGCTGGTGTAAATCGGCATGGGATTTTGACGATATACAATCCGTCGGAAGAAATATCGTGATTAATAACAAGGACAATATAACCAGGGGGATAATCTTATATTGAAGGCGATTCATCTGGCTCCCATTGACTTAAAGATATTATTATTAAATTATACTGAGATGCGAAACACAGTCAAGCGAAAGATATATCCTCTCTAACATTAGATGATCTTAATGTTGAAAGGTTGAAGTATTACTTTAACAAGTGGAGCTTAGCAGGAGAACCTGAGAGAAGTTATCGATTCGTGAATGATCTATAAAAGGATATATAAAAATTCCCTAAGTCCTCTCATATTCTCCTGTTAAGACTCACCGTAATAGTGATTAGTTTA
The DNA here is from genome assembly GCA_028278125.1 of bacterium. Next base: position 45,223 of record JANQEY010000318.1, read on the forward strand.
AGCTATATTGAGTTGTACTCTTGTTGGAGAAAATTGTTCTCTTGCGTTAATGTAATTGATAGTCGGATCTATCTAACAACTCTCTAACTCTCATGATTTCTTTTAAGAACCGTGCTGAGGAAGCGACAAAGCGGCTTCCGCAATTAAAAAAACTGATGGCTTCTTGCAGGTTATGCCCAAGAGAATGCGAAAAACGTCGCTACCGTGGGGAAACCGGTGATTGTGGTCTCGGTTCCGATCTTATCGTTTCAAGTTCCCATCTCCATATGGGTGAGGAACCTGTTATCTCAGGGCGGCATGGTAGCGGAACGGTATTTTTTACAGGATGCAACCTTGCATGCCTGTTCTGCCAGAATTTCCCCATCAGCCAGCTCCATTCAGGTAGAGTTGAATCACGTGAAGAACTGGCAGTTCGTTTCCTGGAACTTCAATCACTTGGCGCACACAATATTAATCTTGTCACCCCCACTCCCCAGTTAACCAGGATTATGGAAGCCCTGGTTATTGCCTGGGAAAGAGGATTATCCTTACCAATAGTTTACAATTGCGGCGGTTATGAAAGTGTAGAAGTACTCCGATTGATGGACGGTTTGATCGATATCTATATGCCTGATATGAAATACGGACGCGATGAATTGAGTAAATCTTCCGGAGTTGAAGATTATTTTTCGAAATCATCAAAAGCCTTGATCGAAATGCAGCGCCAGGTTGGTGACCTGGTTGTTGATGAAAATGGAATCGCTATCCGGGGCTTAATAGTCCGTCATCTTGTTCTCCCTAATGACCTGTCGGGCACAAGCGAAGTATTACGATTCCTGGCGGAAAAGATCGGCACGGGAGTATATATCAGCCTGATGTCCCAGTATTATCCTTCCCATAAAGCTATGAATATCATGGGTCTGGATACACGTCTTCAGCGAAATGAATACAAAAAAGCCGTTGACCTTGTCCACGAACTCGGATTGATCAACGGCTGGATTCAACCTGCGCCGTTTTAAAATTTCAAAATATTTCTATTAAGAAACCCGACTTGCGAGTCAAGTCGGGCCACCCTATTATAATGTTTAATATTTGAATATTAATCACTTCATCAGCACCACTTTCCTGATCTGATTCATCTCACCCGGCACAACTGCGTTCACGAAGTATATTCCGCTGGGTAAGTGCGATCCATCCAGGCTAAAGTTGTGATAACCTGCTGAGAATATTTCATCTGCTAGTACCGCGATCCGCTGGCCAATGACGTTATAGGTGCTTAATCGAAGATCTGATATATGAGGTAAACCAATCGTAACTGTTGTCGCTGGATTAAATGGATTCGGATAAATGGATGAGATTTTATACTGATTAGGTGTGTTTGCGTTATTTTTTTCTCCTTCCACATGATACGGCATATAAAAAATATAGTCGGGAGGACCAAATGTACCTGTTCCGTCAAGATTCTCATACCATGCAATCATTCTACTGGAATATGTAGCAGAAATAACATCCGGATCCCCATCGTTATCAAGATCATTGCTGAAAATACTCCAAACTGCTGTTTCTTCATCTTCATTGCCACTGATTATTTGCTGAGGACCAAAATTACCCAAACCATCGATATTCTCGTACCAGGCAATTTTTTCCACAGATGCAGATAACACATCGTTATCACTATCTCCATCGATATCTATGCTGAATACTGAGCTTGCGAGCTCGACATCAGTGGTAATGATTTGTTCAGTACCAAAATTTCCTAGTCCGTCAATATTCTCATACCAGGCAACTTTGCTGGTATCAAACCACCGATAACCGGTATTTGCTGAAAGTACATCAAAGTCATTATCCCCATCTAAATCAATGCTGAAAACCGCGACAGCCCCAGCACAATTATCAGAAATAATATTTTGCGGTCCAAATTCACCTAAACCATTTACGTTTTCGTACCATGCGATCTTGTCATCATTCTCTGACGCCGATAAGACATCGTAGTCTCCGTCCCCATCAATGTCGGTACTGAATACAGATCGAAGCCCAATTAATTCGGTGTTTATAACGTTTTGCTGGCCAAAATTTCCTTGACCATCATTGTTTTCATACCATGATATTGTATTGTCATTTGCAGATGCTGAAAGAACATCATTATCACCATCCCCATCAATATCGATACCAAAAACTGAACACGGACCATTCCCACTAGTTGAAATTACTTGTTGAATTCCGAACTGTCCTAAACCATTGACGTTTTCATACCAGGCAACTTCATCATCATTATGAGATGCAGATAAAACATCTAAATCTCCATCATTATCCAAGTCAGCGCTAAAAACTGATTGAGGATTATTTGTGCTAGTTGAGATTATTTGTTGGACATTAAAACAACCCAATCCAGCTATGTTTTCGAACCATGAAATATTATCAAAATCTCCAAACGCTGAGAGGATATCGTTATCACCATCTCCATCTAAATCAGCACTACAGATAGAGGTACCTCCAATTGCTACGTTAGCAAAAAGTAAAATCGTTATTACTATTACCAACAACTTAATATAGTACACATCAAGTTTAGTCATTTTCTCCCCCAATCGTTTTTAATCGCCCATCCGTACCATTTCTTTCCGAACAGGCACAGATAGAAATATTATAAATCACATTATCGAAACGACTTTCCTGATTTGATCGAAATCTTTAGGGTCAATCATCTGCACTAAGGTTATCCCACTTACTAGTTGAGTATCGCCGAAAATAAACGTGTGATAACCTTGACAAAAGTTGCTTTTTGCCAGTACAGCAACAAGTTGTCCCACTGTATTACACACCTTATAATCCAGTTGCGATGGCTGAATATAAGAATCGAACCATTGTTCACTTTCTAAGGTAATTCCATAAACACAATATCTTAGAGTATAGTAAATTTGTACGTACAAATTGTCCTCTCAAAACTTACTCTCAAATTGTACTCAATCATTATAGTGTTTGATAATTAGAAGGTTAAGATAGATAAATCTAGAAAATCTGGCAGATAATTGAAAATTATTAGTAGATATAAACTATATAAGAACAATCACTGTTCTAAAGTGTCAGTGTAGATTTTCCGTGCGGTTTTTGAGATGTTACTCCAGGAGGCATTTAATTCATCCAGCGTTAGTCCCAGGAATCGAGCTGCTGTATCACCATTGGAGCCCTTGAGATGAATAATTCCCTTTCTTCTTCCTCCGGAAAGAATTGAGACAATCTCCCATCTTCGAAGTTCGTGGTAATATTTTTTTGCTGTTGTCCAATCAATTTGTGTTTGTTTTTCAGCTAGGTATTTCATGCGATCAGGTACAGTATATTCCCACCATTCATCACGAGGATCAATCCCGATATTCCATCCTGCGAAATGTGTGGCAAACTCGAAATCCATCATTCCACCAATAGCCTTTTTGATATGAATTATTCCCCTGCTGAATTTAGTTTCACGTGCTGTTTTTTTCCTCGCTCGATCTATTCGAACTATCTCTTCACTGGATGCTGGATCGGAAATGAAATTCCTTATGATTTTTACAGATTGTTTCCCAAGTTTTTTTTCTCCGGTAATTAACCGGGCACGTCCGAGTGCAATCTTTTCCCATGGTTGTGCTCTGCTGGACAGGTATTCTTCAAGACGGGAGATTGTAATGACTATCGGAGAACCTGAACCTTCCGGCCTCAGACGTACATCGAGGTTCAATATCCCGCTCAGCTCAATCCTGTTCATCCATAGAGCTGTTAAGTTCTGAATTCCTGCCAGCTCCCGGGTTTCCAGATCAGGTGAAATAAAAAGCAGATCGAGATCAGAGTCAGGAGCAGCATCCCGTCCGCCCCATTTACCGAGAGCGATCACTGCTAAGTCACTAAAATCAAAGTTCGACGGTAAAAGTTTTGAGTTAATATTGTTCGACTTGCCGCTTTCCAATTTATTGACTTGATCGTGGTATTTTACCAGGGACCTTATCGTGCTATCTAATATTTCGTTCCAATATTTCAAGAAGTCTTCAAGATTTATATCCTCGTTTAAATATTTCTTCCCAAGGTTGAAGAGATTATCACCGAGTTGATGTTTATAATAATCAAGAATGTTTTTATCTTCAGACAGGCTAAAATCCGTACCATTCTTTTGTTCAGCACTTAAACCTGTGATCAATTGATCCCACAAATATGGACGCTGGCTGGCTTCATCGCAGATACGTTTTCCACGGATAATTATTCGAGATATCAGGGATAGAATTCTTTTGTCGTTGCTGAACGCAAAAATCCAGGAACGAGGACCACCATATGAATTCACTGCACTTTCCAGCCTGGTAAATATTTCGATTAACACGTCCTCAGAATAATTATTAAGCTGTGCAGGATCAAACATCCTTTGTACCGATCCCCATTTCCCGGACATCCTGTTCAGGATTGAATTCACATTTTTATACTGTGTAACTCTTTTCCAGGGATTTTCAGTCGTTGATAAGTCCTCTACTTCTTTTATCTCCATCCAATGATCCTGGGGATCGATTATGTAACGGTTAGCAGGAATTTGAGTCTTCGTGTCAATTAATTCGCGTTCGACAATTGAACTGATAATATCACGATGTGAATGGAAATCTCTTTCAAACTGATCGGGATCTGGATATTCAAAAATCCATGCAAGTCTTTTATGGAAAGAAGTTCCCGGTTCCGGAACACAAAATTCAGGATAGTCATTCTCCGCCTGGAGCGCGTTTTCAAGTTTTCTCAGGAATGAATAGCTTGACAACATCTCATCAACATCCTTACCAGGCAACAGATTGTTTTCTCTAACTTTTTTTAGAAGTTGAAAACATGATCCAGTTCTCATTCCTGGTATGTTTTTGCCATCGGTTAACTGGATTGATGCAAGGTAGAACTCTACATCTCTAATCCCGCCGGGAGCTCGTTTGATATCCCTCGCTTTTGCCTTTGAACGGATATTCTGGAGTATACCTCCTACTTTAGCTGATATTTCATGTGGATTCTCGCCAGGTTGAAACAGAAATGAATCCAGCATCTCCCTGAACCAACCGGGCTCTGGCCCAAACACTCTCCTGGCACGGAGGTAAGCAATTTTTTCCCAGAAGGCAGCCCGTTGGAAAAAATAACTTTCCGCTTTCGAATATGACCATGCCAGCGGACCGGATGATCCTTCAGGTCGCAGACGTAAATCAACGGGGTATATCTGTGGTTCACCGGGAGGCATCATCAGTTTTAACCATTCCCGGATTATCCTGTCAACTTCCTCGGGATCAAGCGAATTATCTGTATAAAAAACCGGGTCTATATCACTGGACGCGTTAAGTTCTTCCCCGCCCCATTTTCCCATGGCCCATAGCGCGATTCCACCAAGATTTTGGTGAATACTTTTGAACGCGAATTCTGTTACCTGGTCAGCAAGGGTTGTCAGCTGGGAAACCGTATCTTCAACATTCAACAATCCAATCCTGTCCAGGATGAGTATCTTTAACCAGACATGTCTTTTGAACACGGCAGGATTACGGCTAAAATCGGGATTATTTATGAACGGATCATTTGTGTAACCGGGTTTTAAAAGGGGTGATGCCAGGTGTGGGTACCTGATTATTTCATCGAGAGGAGCTTCTCCGAGGCTGAGGATTGACAACAGGTAATTATGGGCATCTTCAGAATCCTCAATCCATATCCTGTCAATCCAGGGAAGTGATTTTCTCAGCCTGCTGAACCGTGCTTCCATTGTGGCACGATCGCCGCAGGTTTCCAATGTTTCCCGGAACCTTTGCTGGATAAGATTTTCACGGTTTTGTTCCACATTGTGAAGGTAATTCACAATATTGAATGCGGCAACGGTTGTACTCAGTTGCTACTGGAATATCGAAGTCTTACTTTAGTTTGCCGTGTGTGGATTTTACGATTACGTCTGGAGGGGATGGTATGTACCGGTGGTCTGCGTGGATCAATCTGTTTATCGTATTGTTTCTCTCACCCTCTCTTCTCATCGCAATACCGTACGTACCACCTGAAGAACTAAACCGCCGATTCCAGGAAAGATCTTCATTTTCAGCTGGTATCGAATACCCTCCCCAACCGTTCGAACTCGATGAGCTCGACGATTATCCGAATACTATCGAGATGGTCAGAATCCTTGACTGGTTGACAACCATGCAGGTTGATGAACCCGGCCTGGACTTTGGTGGGATGCGTGAAGGTGAAAACCAGGATATGGACATTATCCAGACCGACAACACACAGGAAGCGTTGCGTGACTGGGCACATTTCGCGGGGATTTCAGGCGACCTTGAACGTTACGAGGAAAACATAGCAGCCGCTTGGGAATATACCATGAACTGGCCTGCCTACAGTGAAGAAGGTGGCGGTAATCCCAATTACTACCGTGTACATAACTGTGGTTGGGGACTTGTGGCCGTGATGGAGTATACCGACGCATACGGTGATTCTACTTTTTTGACCTACGGCGACTCCTGCGCAGCATATATAGATTCTTTCCGTCTCAACCTTGAAGGTGATGTTATCAATCCACTCTCCCAGGGATTTGGCGCTGGATGCCTTTATCTGTATGGTGCCTGGCGGGATAGTTCCGATTGGATGGATGCCGGGCAGGAAATAGCAAATGATATACAGTTGTGGATCGAAGCTGATCCCGACAGGTTAAACAATTGGGAAACATGGGCAATGTCCGGTGGTACAGCCATGTGGGGTGTGGTCACTGCGCTATTCCTTGATGATCATGAAGCTGGTCAGGAATGGCTGCCCGATTATATAGACTTTATGGATACCTATTCAGGTCCCGGTCAGTGGAACAACTCTTGGACAATCTGGTATGGCCATGCCTGGCATGTCATCAACCAGGTGCTTGATACAGATGAAACCCTTGAGAATGCATATGAAGTAGTGAATTATATGCTGGACCAGGGTGCTCTCGATGTTGACGCCGGGATACCCGCCACAGAGGATTTATTCGACCGTGACCAGTCTTGGACAAGTGCTTACACTGTCTGGTATGGACTGGAGCCGATAATTGAACTGCATACCGAACAATTTGACGCAGCGCCAGTGCAGGTTGTATCACCCAATCCAGCTTTACCCTTGAGAGATGGTGATCCGGTGACGTTCCAGATTGATGTTGCCAATGCCGGTTTGATGTACATTGAGGATGTTGCGGTTAGTGTGTCTATCAATGAGTATACCGGGCATGATACGGTATCTCTTTCATTCTTTGAGCAGGCAACTGTCACATTTGAGCCTGAATGGATGGCCGATATCGCAGGAGAATTCCAGCCAGTTTTTGTCGTAAACCATGAAAATGACACAAATCCTGACAATGACACACTCTATGCTGATTTTTCAGTCTGGCCGGCTTCGTTTATCAGTGGAGAGATTACTGACGCAGAATCGGGAGATCCGGTTAACAGCCATATCGATTTTTACCTTTATGAAATAAACCCGGATTCCATATACTACAGCACTGATTGTCTTCCGGAAACAGGTCAATATTCTCAGGATGTTGTTACCGGTACTTATCGACTTGAGATAACTCCCAACCTTCCACCTTTCACTCCGAGGACTATTGACAGTCTTACCGTTGTCGAAGGTGGTGCTGAAAATGTTGACTTGGAGTTGAATGCGGCTCCCCTGATGCTGATAGCTGAGGACACAAGTGGTTACGAAAGCTGGTACCTGGAATCCCTGGAAGCCATTGAGATCGATACTTATCCGTGGCTGGTTTATGAGAGGGGATACCCCGAGGATACACTATTCAGTGTTGACGTTGCAATCTGGTCGACGGGTGATTACGTGGATGACATATTCCCCACTACCAACTGGACAGAAATAAACCTGTTCCTGGAGGGTGGCGGCTCAATGCTGGTCACAGGCCAGGGAATGCAGAATAAATGGGGCGGCTTTACAATCCTCAGGAACCGGTTTGGCAGCGAAGAGGGTGAACTGGACATGAGCGGTCCCCTCTATTATCAACTGTCAGGAATTGAAGAAGCTCCGGTTTCTCATGGTGATAGTTCGGCGATAATCAGCCCTGTGAATATGGGTGCGAACAACCAGGATGCCGTTGATGAAGTAATTCCCTTTAATGGCGGTGTTCCAATATTTCATTACGGTAATACCGGCCAGGTAGCGGCCGTCGCATTTGAAGATCCGGATGAAGGTTACAAGACTGTGTTCTGCGGCTTTGGTGTTGAGGCGATGCCATCCTTATCCCCGGTTTATATGTCCCGCGAACAGTTTCTCAGGCGAGTGCTTGTCTGGTTCGGGACAATTGAAAGCCCTGTTATTGAACATCCTGTATCGATTCCTGAAGCTTTTGCCATCGACACCTGGCCAAATCCATTCAATTCAACTTTGAGCATAAAAGTCACCGTTCCTCAACCGGGTGAATTCAGGCTGAAAATCTATGACTTGTTAGGGCGCGAAGTTAAAAGATGGACATCTGACCAAATCCAACCCGGATATCATCAATTCTTCTGGAATGCGGAGATTTATTCCAGCGGTGTTTATTTCCTGAATGTTGAATCTTCAGGATATTCAACTGAAAACAGAAAAATCATTCTTCTCAAATGATTTTGATTCATTAGTACAATAGTAAAAAGGCAGCATTTTATATACTGCCCTCTTCAATGGTATTCTTCCATATTCTACTTTATCAACAATAGTTTACTCACCTCATTCATCTTTCCAGGAACAATAGCTTGAACAAAATAGATTCCACTCGACAGTTCTGTCCCATTGAAATTAAAATTGTGATATCCTGCCTGGTAACGATTACCTGCAAGCGAGGCTACCTGCTGCCCAAGGATATTAAAAACGTCAACATGAAGGAATGCTACATTTGGTAAACCTACGGTAATGATTGCATCGGGATTAAATGGATTCGGGTATATGGAGGTTAATTCATAATCGGTCGGGATTTCCTGATTACCCTGTTCTTTTACCGAATTCATATCGATTGTAAAGCTGTAAACCTGGTTCGCCCAGGTGACATTAAAACGTTCATCCCTGGCAGATATAGTCCACCAGTACCGGTTACCGTTTTCACCGGTAAACGTATATGATGTATTTATCGTGCCACCGGTATGGGTGAAATTTATATTGTCAAGGTTATCCGTTACATGAACCCTGTAGAGAGCAAAATTATCATCAGGGTCAACAATCTCCTCCCACTCAAGATTCACGTCAGGGGAATCAGCAAATTCGCTGGCGCTGTCTGGTTGAAGCAGGTTAAATGGCAAAGGAGATAATCCACTCTCAACGGAGAAACTGAACACCTGGTTTGCCCATGTTTCAAGACCTCCAGGATCTATTGCCAGGACAGTCCACCAGTATTCCGCCACATTATCGCCATAAAACTCGTAGTAGGTAGATGTGGTTGTGTCAATGAAACTTTCTGTGAGATCATCAATATTCTGCGAAGCGTAAACCCGGTAAACGACCAATTCATTATTATGATCAAAAGCCTCTTCCCACTCCAGTAAAATAGCCTGCCTGTCAAAAAAGCTTCCACTATCGGGTTGTAGCAGATTGAACGAGTCTGGCGGAACGGGTTCAAGCACGAAAAGATCGCATCTGCGATAAACAATTTCACCGTAATCAGAAAATTCACTGTCAGCTGAAGTGACAATATCTATATCCAAATCATTATCAAAATCTGCACCAAAAACAGATGTAAGGTTACCAGTACCAAAAAGACCTTGATGTGGTGAAAAACTGCCCCTGCCATCTTCGTTTTCAAACCAGAATATATCATTACGAGATCTAGATCCAACTACAATGTCATTATCTCCATCACTATCAAGGTCAGCACAAAATACTGCTTTAATATCATAGAAATCATAATCATCAAAAACGAGAACCTGGCGTGGGCCAAACTCTCCTTCTCCATCTGTATTTTCATACCAGGAAACATATGGATCAAACCAGCTTCTCGATGTACCGACTACATCATTATCTCCATCACCATCAAGATCCGCGCTCGTTACCAACTGGGCAAGGTGTAAAAAATCGACTCCATCAGGTTGACCAAATTCCCCTGATCCGTTGTTCCGGTACCAGACAATCCGAGTATCACCAGAACTTGCTGCCAGAATATCGTTGTCACCATCACCATCCAAATCAATGCTGAATACAGATTTAACATAATCAAGATCATCATCTACAACATGTTGCTCAGAAAAATCACCAATACCATCAATATTTTCATACCATGATATTTGATGATAAGATGGAGTGGCTACCAGGATATCATTGTCGTCATCATTGTCAAGATCCGCACTGAAAATTGTAGAATATGAAGTTACCGTAGTTGTGACTAACTGCTCCGGTCCGCATGTTCCCGTTCCATCTATATTCTCAAACCAGACTATCCTGTTATCATCCAGATTATTTCCGTATCCTCCAGCAATAATATCCTGATCTTCATCGCCATCAATGTCAATACAGAAGACAATTGATGCATCATCCAACTCAGTAGTAATTACATTTTGAGGACCGAACTCCTCCAATCCATCGGTATTTTCATACCAGGCGACTTTGTTATCCTGTTTGGAAGCCGCAACAATATCCAGATCACCATCACCATCAATGTCTGAACCGAATACTGCCTTAGCACCACCTGCACTGGGAACTATTAATTGATATGGATCATAATCACCCAACCCGTCTGTGTGTTCATACCAGACGATTTTATATTCCCAAGGAAATGAGGCCAGAATATCCAAGTCATCATCGCTATCGAGATCAGCGTAATAGATTGATTGATTACGATACGTGTCTGTTGGGAAAGATTGCTGACGATCAAAATTACCCAATCCATCGGTATTCTCATACCACCTGATTCTACTGAGTTCTTCGTCATCATAGCTTTGTGAAACTGCCGAAACTAAAACATCGTTATCCCCATCTCCGTCAAGGTCTGTACTGAAAACGGAATGAGCATTGGTGGGCGTTAATGTAATTACCTGTTGAGGGCCGAAAGCACCAAGCCCGTCTGTGTTTTCATACCAGGCAATTGTTGAATCATAGAATGAAGAAGAGAGGATATCATAATCACCATCACCATCAATGTCGGCGCTAAAAACACAACTTGCTCCGTCAGTTTCCTGGGTGATTACTTGTTGTTCACCAAAATCACCCAAGCCATTTTCATTCTCATACCAGGCAATTTTATCATCACCAGCTGAAGCAGAAAGAACATCGTAGTCTCCATCACCATCGATATCAGCAGAATAAACAGAAATTGCGCTATCAGCTACTGATGTAATTATCAACTCCTGGCTGAAATCTCCTAAACCATCCGTGTTTTCGTACCAGGCGATCTTATCGTCATTCATGGAAGCTGACATAATATCATTATCGCCATCACCATCAAGATCAGCTATATAGACGGACATAACGCTATCCGCATCTTCAGTTATGACCTGCATTTCTCCAAAATTTCCCATTCCATCCTGATTTTCAAACCAGGCTAAAAGATTATCTTCCCAAGGGTGTCCAAATTCAGAATAACCTATAACCGCATCGTAGTCACTATCACCATCAAGGTCTGCACTGACTACAGATTGTGCAACCAAATAACCTGTAACAATTTCGTGTTCCACACCAAAATTACCCAGACCATCAACATTTTCATACCATACAACTCTGCCATGAGACCCGGACAAAATATCGTTGTCATCATCTCCATCGAAATCAGCAGAGGCTACAGAATATGGAGTCCAGGTGTATAGTGATAAACATATTGGTTCGTTGTAGGTAAGTTGTGCGAATGATATAAGAGGGCAGAAAAAAGTCAGCAGTAATGGGACAAGCAGCAATAAACGCCGCAATATTTTGTAATTCAGATTCATGTCATGTTCCCCCATCTAACCCTTGGTGAATTTCCCGGAAATAATTTTTCACAAAGGCACATCAGTACAGGGCTAACTACCGAAATACACACTTTCCTGCTGCTCATGTACGACAACACTAAATGACACTGTGATAGTTCGTCGATACTATAAACTAATCAGCATTTACTGTAATGGCAAACAGACCGATTAATTAGACAAAATTGTTATATTTTTGTCTCTCTTTATTCCTATGAATTTTCAACTATAATACCAATTGTAATTTGAGATATCATTCTAATATCTCTTTAAATGAATAAGAATTCCTCTTGTTCACCGTAATAAAAATCACATACCTTACGTTTTTGTTGCAGAAGTTCTATGTGTGGAAACGTGGAGACTTCGTTAACATAAAGGAGACGTACCGATGAAGCTGAAGGCCAACGTTTATGAAAACGTGCTGGTTCTGGAACTGAAGGGAAAAATAATGGGCGGCCCGGACGCCAGCCTGTTCCGTGAAGAACTCAAAAAACATCTCGACGATGGTATCCGGAAAGTTATAATTGACCTTGGAAAAGTGGATTGGATGAACTCCTCCGGTCTTGGAATATTGATTGGTGGCCTCACCTCGGTTCGTAACGTTAGTGGCGAAATGAAACTCGCACGTACAACTGAGAAGATCAAATCGCTACTCATGATAACCAAGCTGGTGCAGGTATTTGAAACCCATGAGACTGTTGAAGCTGCGATTGCATCATTCAGTTCTTAGATATAGTCCAGCATTAATTAACTCATGACGGTCCCGTCTTGAATAATTCAGTCCAGTCAGGCATTCCCCCAGATTTTGATATCGCTTTAAGCGATCTGGAATCACTCCGTGATGAGCTTTCAAGTCATAAGATTGAAGGTTTATCAGAATCCGCCGCTGATACCCTTGCGACCCGTATTTCTTATTCTCACAACCGTTTGGCACGCATCCTGCAGGTTCAATCATCGAATTTAGAACTCAACCTGCTTTCCGACATCGCTCTCATGCTTGCCCGCGCCGTAAGCCTGGAGGAAGTGATTTCGGCAATCCTGGACGGTTTACATCGCATTGTGCCTTATGATGCCGCCGGGCTTTTTATTCCCGGAGAGGAACCGGGAACGTTAAGTGAAATGGTTGTCCGGGGATACCGGAACAGTCGCCTTGATGATGTTAAACTCAAGGTGAATGAGGGAATTGTCGGGTGGGTAATATCAAATGGTGAAGCAGTAAATGTGCCTGACGTATCGCTTGATTCACGTTACATATCGGCACGGTCAAGGACACGTAGTGAAATGGCGGTACCAATTATCAGCGGCGAGGAAGTTGTGGGATGTTTTAACGTTGAATCAGACCAGCTGGCAACGTTCTCCGATACAAATCTCAACTTGATGAATGACCTGGCTTCTCACGCAGCCATGGCTATTGAACGTTCACGGACACATGACGCACTGGTAGCTGCCAGCGAAGTGGAACGTGAACTGCAGATAGCTCGGGATATCCAGGTTGCACTCTTGCCGGGAAAACCGCCGTCAGTCGACAAATATGATTTTTCTGGGTTAAATGTCCCCAGTAGGCGGGTTGGTGGTGATTATTACGATTTTATCCCAATTAATCATCACAGTTACGGCCTGGTGATTGCAGACGTTGCCGGGAAGGGTGTTCCTGCCGGGTTAATAATGTCAGGATTACGTGCTGCCATCCGTACCAGGATTGAAACCACTTATTCCATCCAGCAAATAATTTCCAGGATTAACAATTTCCTTCATGACTCAACCGGACCGGAATCATTCGTCACCGTATTTTACGGGGTACTTGACACAGAAACCCGACGATTGACCTATGTTAATGCCGGCCATATTGCGCCACTCCTGTTTCAGAGCGATGGAAAAATAGAACGTCTTGGAAAAGGAGGTGCTCTGCTTGGTGTGATCAGGGACGCAGAGTACGAGGAAGGAATTGCATATCTTGAAGATAATTCCCTGCTTGCGTTGTTTACCGATGGTATTACCGAAGCGGGAGTTGAGAGTGGCGAGGAATTTGGCGAACAGCGAGTGATTGATATCATCAAAGATTGTAAAGATAAAGCTGCTGACATTATCGCTCAGAATATAGAACGCGAAGCAGCAATTTATAATCGTGGACGGGGCGAGAACGACGATCGTACAGTAATAATAGTTAAACGTTTATGACGGCTAAACAGACATATACGATTCCCTCCGACCAGAGAAAACTGGTAGAGGTGGATGAATACGCGGGGACAATAATCGCGGAACTCGGATTTAATCCTGACGACAGCGATAATATTGCCATCGCCATCTCTGAAGCCGTCAATAATGCCATCCTCCACGGTAACCGGGGTGACACCTCAAAATCTGTTCATATCAAGTTTGTTCCGGTAAAGGACGGCTTAAAGATCGAAGTAACCGACGAGGGTGCCGGTTTTAATCCTGAAGACGTAGCCAATCCCACGGAACCCGAAAACCTGATGGAAGAATCGGGACGAGGCCTGTTGATTATCCGCCACCTGATGGATGAAGTAGATATCAAACACACACCCAAAGGAACCAGGGTCAGGATGGTTAAATACCACTCATAGTTCCAAATCCTCACACTCTTCACACTTTCATACAATTTCTTTTAGTACGCTCTCGAATAAAAATCGTCTAAAACCTTGTTGGATCAATAATAAACGATTACTATATTCCAGCGTCTCGTGGTA
>JANQEY010000114.1 GCA_028278125.1 bacterium
GCATAGACCTGGACCAGCAGGGTCAGTTCCTGCTGGTTGCCCGAAATATCCTCGTCATCATTCAACTTCTGGGTGCATTTGATGCCGACATTCCTGTTCGACTCTGTCAAATGGACCCGGTAGAGGTCAACTTCCCCGATCTGGCCAATGGTCCCTGTGACCCGTTTCGAAGAAATGGTACGGCTGTCCTCGACTTCAAGATCAATATAGTCCGAACTGCTGCCGCTGGAAGACGTGGTGTCATCCGAGCAGGCCATGCAGAGGAGGATGAGGATGTTGAGGAGTATGTATTTTTTCATATGACTCACCTCTTTATGTCTGGTTTATACGAATTCGGAATGCGGAGTGAGACTCCTCCGGCATAGCCGGAGGCCTCAGGAAGCCCCCCAAAGGGGGGCGTTTTCTTTGGGAAAGCCCCGTTGGGGCTCAGGTTATTCGTTATTTATTCGAAATCAAATTCCAACTGCTGTTTTTCAACCTTATCCTGATCACGGATATATTTGCGGATAGTATCTTCATCCAATCCGACTGTGCTAACACAATATCCGCGTGACCAGAAATGCATTCCTTGTGTGTTGCTTGCCTTGAGTAAGTGTCGATGGATTCTTACAGCACTTTTGCCTTTGAGAAATCCAATCGCAAACGATACACTATATTTAGGCGGTATGCTAAGGCACATATGAACATGGTCTGGTCTCAAATGCCCTTCCAACAACTCAATGCCTCTCTGCCGGCACAAATCACGAATGATGTCTCCAACAGCTGTTTTGAACTTCCCATATAGCTTCCTTTGTCTATATTTCGGGATTATTACAACGTGATATTTGCAATCCCAACGAGCATGCGATAAGCTTTTCCAATCGTGCATAGGTTCTTCCTTTCTGCCCTCTACGGGGCTTTCCCTTAGGAAGAACCTATCTTATTTCCCGCAGGGTCGGTAGAACCTCCCCGCGTCCACCACTGGAAGTGGTGGTTTAATGCCAGAATTAACACCCCATTTGAGTCAAATAATTCAACGTACGTATGTATATTATCCCACATATGGCTACTGTTATTTTCGATTTCAATTAAAACTCTTACACATGTATGTTCCCCACGTTCCCCACATTTATATGTTTTTAACGATGAATTTGATATTTTCAGAACTTCAAAGCTTGGCTCAGATTGTGAAACATTTTTATCACTTCTTTTCCTTTTGATTGAGTCATATAGTTTTGAATCCATTAAGTATATAGCCGGATATAAAACAAATAAAAGAGCAACAAGAAATACGGTTAATAATATTGGATGTTGAGGACTCAGTTTCCATCTTGATTGCCAGCACTTACAATGAGGACATCTTGTTACTCCCTTTTTTACCTGCTCTTGGCAAAAGATACAATTCACGGTCTCCATGTCAATCTCCGTCTATGAACATAACTTATAATATTATGTAGTTGCATCTATATCCAAACAACCAATTCAGTTCACCTATATTACAATGAATTCCAATTTTCAATGAAATAGAGCGATACAACTCTATACTCTTTATAATCATATGGTTGCAAAAGGACCATCCAACCTACACAGTTCAACATTCATTCCTTTTATTGAATTATAAACGCAACTTGCAACTACTTGAAAGAGTTATTGATACGGAATGGTCCTGTCTGGTATATATTGTGGATTGTACCTACCCTACCCCCGCTCCCTTGGATGACACCGCTTGTGGATGGACTTCAGCTCACAGATAGTCATGTGGGTATAAGCTTTGGTGGATTCAATGGATTCATGGCTCAATAGCTCCTGGACAGCCCGAATATTCGCCTTGTTCCTCAGCATGCATGTGGCGCATAAATAGAGGAAGGTATGTAGATGGACGGTATCCTGGTTCTTTGAAATCAGTGGCAGGGCCCGTCACAACACCTTGGCAGAGTTCCCATGCCAAACGTTCCATTGGAATTAAACTGGTAACCATCCATATTAAAATTTGATTTGATCATCAGCCAACCTGGACCGTCAGCCGGAGTGCCACTGAGATTGC
>JANQEY010000116.1 GCA_028278125.1 bacterium
TAAGACTTGTTAAATGCAAGAATCTTCACATAGACGAATCAGCACTCACCGGAGAGTCTCTGCCGGTCAATAAGTTCACAGACACCATAGATAAAGAAATTGAAATTGCTGACAGGGTCAATATGGCTTTCAACGGGACATTTATTACATCGGGACAGGGCGTTGGTGTGGTAACCGCCAGCGGTGATCATACAGAGCTTGGAAAAATCGCCGGGATGTTGCAGGAAGTCGAAGAAATAAAAACACCTCTGACCAAACGTATTGCATCCTTCAGTAAGACACTGACTATCTTGATCATTGTCGGTTGTATCGCTGTATTTGCTTTTGGCACTTTAATCAAGCAATCACCTGCCATAGACATGTTTATGGCAACTGTCGCTATTGCTATCTCCGCGATTCCAGAGGGACTGCCCGCCATTATGACTATTACTCTTGCCATAGGCGTCACCAGGATGGCGGGAAGAAACGCCATTATCAGAAAGCTGCCCGCCGTAGAAACACTGGGAAGTACCCGCATTATATGTACCGACAAGACAGGAACACTGACACGTAATGAAATGACCATTACCAGGATCATCACTCCTGAAAAGGACTATGCCGTGACGGGTACGGGTTACTCTCCAACCGGTTCCTATATGGAAAATAATAACCGCATAGACATATCAGATCATTCATCATTAATGACGCTATTGCGCGCAGGGCTGTTATGCAATGACAGTAACCTGGTACGTGATGGAAAAGAATGGAAAATTGAAGGGGATCCTACAGAAGGGGCGCTTATTGTGGCAGCCCGCAAAGCCTTTATGGAACCGGACAATGAAAAAGCGAAAATGCCAAGAAATGATGCCATTCCGTTTGAATCAGAGCAGCAGTTTATGGCTACCCTTCACCATGACCATTACGGTAATGGTACAATTTATATCAAAGGCGCCCCTGAACATATCATTACTTTATGCACACATGCATGGGGGGAGCCGGAGAAAAAAATTAATCATGAAATCTGGGAGGAGCACGCCAGGAATATGGCGGCAAGTGGCTTAAGGGTTCTTGGTATTGCCTGTAAATCCGTCTCACAAAAACATGAGATCCTTACTTTCAAGGATATTGAGCAGGGAGGATTTACACTTTTAGGATTAACGGGAATGCTGGATCCTTTAAGACAGGAAGCCCTGATTGCTGTCTCTGCCTGTAAAAAAGCCGGTATCAGAGTAAAAATGATCACCGGTGATCATGCACTGACAGCCAGAGCCATTGCCTCAGAGCTGGGACTAGGCACTACTGTCCGTACCGGGCTCGAACTGGATAAACTCAGCGACAAAGAATTCGATAAGACTGCCGGTGAAATCAATGTCTTTGCCAGGGTAAACCCCCGTCATAAACTCAGATTAGTCAGATCCCTGCAGAAACAGGGAGAGGTGGTGGCCATGACCGGAGATGGAGTGAATGATGCCCCCGCACTGAAACAGGCAAACATCGGCATTGCCATGGGAATCACCGGTACTGAAGTCAGTAAAGACGCAGCTGATATGGTGATAACCGACGACAACTTCGCCAGTATCGAACGCGCCGTTGAAGAAGGTCGTACCGTATTCAACAATCTGATCAAGACGATCATGTTTATTCTCCCCACAAACGGCGGTGAGTGTCTTGTTATCATATGGGCCATCATCAACGGTGTATTATTACCGGTTCTGCCATTACATATACTCTGGATAAATCTCATCACTACTGTCGCTCTTGCCATTACCCTTGCATTTGAACCCGTTGAGACAGGGATTATGGAAAAACCTCCACGTAAACCCCAGGCTTCTATCATCGATGCGTATCTGGGTTCGCGTATTGCCCTGGTTTCTATTGTCATGGCAACAGGAACGTTTGGTTTGTTCTTTTATGAAATACAGTTAGGAGCAAGTGTTGAAAAAGCGAGGACTGTTGCAGTCAACACCATTGTCTTCTTTGAGATATTTTATGTATTTAACACCAGATACCTTATGAGAAGCACCCTGAATCTCAATGGCCTGTTTGGTAATAAAATAATTATCATCGGGGTTATATCAGTTATTTTCTTTCAGGCACTGTTTACTTATTGGCCTGTCTTTAACCATTTGTTCAAAACCGAACCTGTGGATCTTGTCAGCTGGTTGAGGATTATTGCCGTTTCCTCGAGTATTTTCTTTATCGTTGAGTTTGAGAAGTTTTTGATGATAAAACGCAAAGGATAAGAACCACAAAGAACACGGAAAAGTGTGCCCTCCTGTTTTGTCCTATCAAGTGTTTTATTCTGAATCCTGGATTCTGACTCCTTGATTCTTAATAACTAAGTCACTTTATTTAAGATCGCTCCCTGAATAATTCTTCATAGAGTGAAGAATATTCTACGGCGCTGTACGACCAGGAAAAGTCCTGTTTCATGGCCGTCCGCATTATCCGTTGCCACCTGGCTCGAAGCCGATATAAGCTGAGGGCCTCGTAAACCGCTGTGACAAAGCTGCTGGCCGTCGAATCAACGAATTGAAATCCCGTTGCGGTCTTATCGGCCAAGGTGACTTCATTCACAGCCACTACCGTATCGGCTAATCCGCCGGTCTTGCGTACTATGGGTATGGTGCCATAACGCAGGCTGTATAGCTGGGTCAACCCACATGGCTCATATCTTGATGGCATCAGCATCATATCAGCCGCGGCCTGGAGACGATGTGCCAGGATTTCATCATACTCGAGTTTTGCTGCTATACGGCCATCATAGCTTTCAGATGCGGCATGTAATGCTTGTTCATAATGGGCTTCGCCGGTACCTAAAACAACCAACTGGACATTTTCGTCCTGTAACAGCGCAGGAATGGCATCAAGGATTAAATCAATGCCCTTTTGCCAGGTTAAGCGACATATATGTGCCAGCAAAACAGCGTCATTATTCTCGTTTAACCCCAACTCCTGCTGCAAGCTGTGTTTGTTAGTCCGCTTGTCTTTTATATTGGAAAGCCAGTAATGCCGTTTAATCATGGGATCATGACGCGGATCCCAGAACCGGTAATCAACCCCATTCAGTATCCCGGAAAGGCATTTCCGTCGGCGACTCAGCAGGCCTTCCAGACCGAAACCATACTCCTGTGTTGTAATTTCCCTGGCATATTCCGGGCTGACAGCGATCAATCTGTCTGCATAGACCAGACCACCTTTTATAAATGACAGTCGACCATAAAATTCCAATGACTCCGGTGACCAGAAATAATCGGGCAGCTTCAAGGAACGATAGATATCAAAGGAATAATCCCCCTGGTATGCCAGATTATGTATCGTGAACACGACAGCGGGACGATTTTTATTCGATGCAAGCAGTGCCGGGGCTAAACCGGTATGCCAATCATTACAGTGGAGAATATCAGGTTGCCAGTGCAAGCCCGCCTGGTCCAGACTGACTAATTGAATCACACGGCAAAACAGGGCAAAACGTTGAGCGTTATCCGGCCAGTCCATCCCTGAAGCATCCTGATAGGGTCCTCCAGGACGATCGAACAGTTGTGGAACGTCAACCAGATAAACAATGACATCACTGTCAGGTAATGATGTTTGCAACAGGCGGAAATGAACATCAATTTCGGGTATGTAAAAACCTTTACAGCTTTTGATATTCATCGCCTGTGACACAACAGAGCGATAAGCCGGCATAATAATACGGATGTCATGGCGCATTTCATGTAGTGCGATGGGAAGGTAACAGGCAACATCAGCAAGGCCTCCGGTTTTAATCAGCGGATAAACCTCACTGGCTGCAAACAAAATCCTTTTTGAATTATTATCCCGACTGTTCTTTAACCTGTTACCTTTTTTGGTTGCCTTTTTTCTCGCCTTTTTTTTAACCGGACGAGTCTTTTTTTTGTGGATGGTGTTGACCATATCTTGTAATCCTTGAATGTCTTACAGGTCCCGGCATTCCAGGATAAGAACTGCTAATGGTGGCAAATCGAGCATGATGGAATACGGCTTCCCCATCCAGGAAAGTGAGTCTGACTGTACACCACCGGCATTTCCAAGATTACTTCCTCCGTAATAATCTGAATCGGAATTAAATACCTCCCTGTAATAACCATATCGGGGAACACCAAGACGATAACCATGTCTCGGGACGGGAGTAAAATTCAGGACAACGACTAAAAAATTGTCATCTTCCCTTCGTAGATAGCTTAAAACCGATTGTGATGCATCATGACAATCTATCCACTCAAATCCCTGATGCTCAAAATCATAATGGTGCAATTCTTTTCGCTGACGATATAAGCGATTTAGATCCGATACCAGTAACCTGATCCGATCGTGCTGCGGTGAACCCAGTAAATGCCAATCAAGGGATTTGTCATGATCCCATTCCTTCCATTGCGCAAATTCCGCTCCCATAAACAGCAATTTTTTTCCAGGATAGGTGTACATGTAACTGAATAGCAAACGCAAATTAGCAAAGCGTTGCCAGTCGTCACCAGGCATTTTATTAATGAGGGAACCCTTACCATACACGACTTCATCATGAGAAAAGGGTAAAACAAAGTTCTCATGAAATGCGTAAAGCAGCCCGAATGTTAAATTATCATGGCAATAATGCCTGTGGATCGGATCTTTTTGCATGTATAACAATGTGTCATGCATCCAGCCCATATTCCACTTCATGGAAAAACCAAGCCCCCCTAACCATTGCGGCCTTGTTACCTGAGGCCATGCCGTCGACTCCTCTGCAATCATGCTGACACCCGGAAATTCAGTTAATACCTGTTCATTAAGATCACGGATAAAGTCAATTGCCTCGAGGTTCTCATTACCGCCATACTCATTGGCAACCCATTCCCCTTCCTCGCGTGAATAATCCAGATAGAGCATGGCTGCCACGGCATCGACACGCAGTCCATCCAGATGAAATTCCCTGATCCAGTAAATAGCATTGGATATGAGAAAACTCCGCACCTCATGACGGCTGTAATTAAAAATCAATGTGCCCCAGTCATGATGCTCACCGCGACGGGGATCCTTATGTTCATATAATGCCGACCCGTCGAAGCGTGCCATCCCGTGTTCATCTTTAGGAAAATGACCTGCCACCCAATCCAGGATGACGCCGATACCGTGCTGATGGCATTGATCGACCAGATAACGGAGATCATCCGGGTTACCGAACCGGCTGGTCGGCGCATAAAAACCCGTTGTCTGATATCCCCATGATGCATCCAGAGGATGTTCGGTCACAGGCAGCAGTTCGATGTGGGTAAACCCCATATCATTAACGTAAGGGATCAGGCGATCAGCAATAGTCCTATAATCGAGGAATCGTTCATCATCAGAACGTTGCCAGGATCCCAGATGGAGTTCGTAAACAGACATGGGTGAACGTAACCAGTCATATGTTTGCCGCTGTCTGATCCATTCAGCATCATGCCAATGATATTGCGACTCCTCCTGGATAATACTTGCCGTCGCCGGACGTAGTTCGAACTGCCGGCCATAGGGATCGGACTTGATTAAAATCTGTCCATTCCCTTGGGTGCGGATTTCAAACTTGTAATTCATCCCTGCTTTGATTCCTGGAATAAAGAGCTCCCAGACACCGCTGGAACCGCGCACACGCATTGGATGATGGCGGCCGTCCCAGTGATTGAAATCACCTATGACACTGATGCGTTCGGCATTAGGTGCCCAGGTCGCAAACAGGACACCCGGAATATTATCCACTTCTATGCAATGAGCACCGAGAAATGTATAAGCATGCAAATGTTTTCCTTCATTGAAAAGATGTAAGTCAAAATCACTTAGCTGAGGAGGAAAGCTATAGGGTTCATACTGATCATGCTCCTTACCGTCAGCATCGCGCCATTTGATTCGAAACCTGTCAGGAATGCTGTTCTGGGCCCCGCGCCACTCGAATACATCGGTGCCTTTAATCCTGGACATACCGTCTCCCGTATGGGCCAATTTCACCTCTTTAGCATCAGGGACAAGACAACGTGCGATCTCTATTGAACCATGCAGGTGCTTACCTAACACGAGCCCCGGATCGTGATGTCGTAGCGCCTTTAATCGTCCAATGTCCTCGCGGGTGGTTTCTCTCATCTGTTATCCAGGCTTAACCGGTAATATATTCGCTATTTCTAATTTAACTGATCGGATCGCAGGTTCAGATTTGCAACATACGCTGCACCATGAAGGTTTAACTCTTCCTTAATCAAGTAAACAGGAAAAGCTTTCAATAGACTGCTATGGGAAGTATTCTTATGCAATTCCGTCAAAAACGGACTGTCGGGTATGAATAAATGATTCTGTCTGGTCGAAGCACCTGCCACGTAAATACCCCCATATGGCTGAAAGGTGAGTGCCAACACCTGTGCCAGGGCCCCGGTGCACTGGTAATAGATATTTAACGCCAGGTTAGCCGATGAGTCATTAGTCACCCGTTGGGCAATGTCATCAGCTTTCAATCCTGGTTCCGGCATTTCCGGGGTCAAACCTGCATCAAATAAGCAATAATAGATATTTTCCAATCCTTTTCCTGATACAAGATCTTCCCAGGAAAGCCTGGGTTTATCCTGTTTTTTCTTCATGATATTGAGTAAGTTCCTGTGTTGTTCGTCCAATTCAGGCATAACAGCATGCTGTGTTTCACAGGACATGGCGATTGGTTCGAACTCCTTTTTTTCATGCACCGGTGAAACCAGTCCTGAAATACCTATGCCGGTTCCCGGTATCATCAACAAAGAATGATCATTCCTGTTGTCTTCAGCATTTGTCCCCGGATAGAGCCTGAACTGATCGCATCGCAAAAGATTTTTTTTGTACGCAACCAAACCAAATGCAGCCGCCTCCATATCGTTTAATAAAATGATTCTGTCCTCAGGTAAACCAATCTGCTCTAATACATCAAGTCCAATATCCCGGGGTGGAGGCCAGTTGATCATCGATACACCTCGCCCGGATATCGGACCGGCAAAACAAAACACGGCCAGTTCCAGCTTTTCGCCGGTACCGGTTTCCGTGATCAAATCTGAAATAAATCCTGATAACACTTGTTTATCCTGAATTTTTGCAGATCTGGAGGCAATTATCACCGGCGCATCGAGTAAATCATCCGCCATTTGTATTATCTTTATGCGGGTATTTGTCCCACCGACATCCATCAGGAATATTGCTTTATCCATGATATGGCCTCAATATTGCGATAATATGAACGAAACATCTTTTCAATCTCCGCGATACAAATAGGGATTTTAATAATTCCTTCATTTCTATGGACTAAAATATATATTAATGACCGGCTAAATTTGACTGATTTTCGGTTTTCTAACAATAAATACGTGCATGGAAGCGAAATTACATTGATCTATATCAGTAACCAGAACTTAATTCATCCCCATACTAGTAAATGTTGGATTTTGTTAGCAACTTCAGATTTATTCAATTAGCAATACTGTTCTCAAGTCAGGGCAGGAAATATGAAACGGCGTGAACGACGATCCATAGATCGGGTAATCCGGGAAACACTCGCGGTGGTAATGGCTGGTGGCAGAGGCACACGTCTTAGTCAATTGACCTCAAGACACAGCAAACCGGCAATTCCGTTCGGCGGGAAATACCGGATTATCGACTTTACCCTGTCTAATTGTATCAATTCAGGCATCCATAAAATGTGTATCCTTACCCAATACCGGGCACACTCACTGATACGGCACATTGAACGGGCCTGGGCTTTTTGTCGCGACGAGTTCGGTGAATTCATCGAATTATTACCGGCACAGGAACGCTATGAGGATTCTTCCTGGTATCAGGGGACAGCTGATTCAGTCTATCAAAACCTGCATATCATTCTGGTTCACCGGCCATCCTATGTTCTGATACTGGCGGGGGACCATGTCTACAAAATGGACTATGGCGTGATGATTGCCACCCACATTGAAAGCAACGCCGATGTAACCGTCGGCTGTGTTGAGGTCCCCATCAAAGATGCCCACCATTTTGGAGTCGTAGAAATTGATGAAACCAACCAGGTTACAGGATTCCAGGAAAAACCGGTCAAGACGGTGCCGGCTCTGAACCGCTCTGATACAGTACTGGCATCAATGGGTATTTATATCTTTTCCATTGATTTTCTTGTCGAAATACTGACTCGTGATGCTAAATCGCCTGAGTCAAGCCATGATTTTGGCAGGGATATCTTTCCTTCTATCTACAAAGACCACCGCGTATACGCCTGCTTGTTTGGTGATATCGATTCAGACAGTGATCATGGTTACTGGCGCGATGTGGGAACAGTAGATGCCTACTGGGAGGCTAACCTGGAGCTGATTGGTATTACTCCCCCCCTGAATCTTTATGATCAGGATTGGCCCATCCGTTCGCACCAGGCCCAGTTACCACCCGCCAAGTTCGTCTTTGATGATGATGATCGCCGGGGTATGGCTGTTGATTCCATGATTTCCGCCGGTTGTGTTATTTCCGGCTCAATGGTCAGGCACTCCTTACTTTCCAATAATGTCAGGGTAAACTCCTATTCCCTGATCGAAGATTCTGTACTGCTTCCGGGTGTGGTTGTGGGAAGACATTGCCGTATCACCCGTGCAGTCATAGACAGCGATTGTCATATCCCGGAAAATACCATCATTGGTGAGAATCTGAATCAGGACATGAGCAAATTCCACGTCACCCCTAACGGTGTGGTGCTGGTTTGCCCCCATATGTTAGGACAGCAAGTCCGGTATGGAACATGAAAAACCCTTAAAAATCGTACTGTGCTGGCATATGCACCAGCCTGATTACCGCGATTACCTCCGCGATGAATTTTTACAACCCTGGGTATATCTGCACGGCATAAAAGATTACGTTGACATGGCAGCTCATCTTGAAGCTGTCCCGGGGGCCAAAGCGGTTGTTAATTTCAGTCCAATCCTGTTGGAACAACTGGAAGAATATGAACGGCAACTAACCGGCTATTTACAGAACAGCAAGCCAATTCGCGATCCATTGTTGTCATTGCTTGATAGCCCGGTTTTTCCGTCGGATAACGAACATCGACTCGCCATTGTGAAGACTTGTTTGCGTGCCAATCAAAAACATCTGATCGAACGATTTACGCCCTATCACAAACTTGCTGAAATCGCTAAATTAATCATGCATGATGCCCAGGCCAGTTCCTATCTCAGTAATCAATATCTGGCGGATCTGCTTACCTGGTACCACCTGGCCTGGCTCGGTGAAACCGTACGGCGTACAGATAAACGTATCACTGGCCTCATAGAACAAGCCTGTGGCTATACCCTGCATCAGCGCCGGCTACTGTTGCAGATTATCAGTGAATTGCTTGCCAATATACGCAGTCAATACTCGCAACTTTCAAAAACGGGTCAAATCGAAATATCCATGTCGCCTTATTCACACCCGATGATCCCATTGCTGCTCAAATTTGAAGATGCGAGGGATGCCATGGAAGATACTCATTTACCTATCCTCGATACATATCCCGGTGGCTATGAACGGTCAATGTGGCATATACAAAAAGGACTGGAAACATTTGAACGTTACTTTGATACTCGTCCCGGCGGTTGCTGGCCATCGGAGGGTGGAATCAGTGCCGCGACCATTGATTTACTGGAGAAGACCGGGTTTCAGTGGATCGCAACAGGTGAGAATGTCCTCAGGAACAGTCTCAATCACCTGAAAATGAATGACAAGGAAAATTCCATTCACCACTCATTTTGTAAGGAAGGTTCAGGAATCAGGATATTCGCCCGTGATGACACCCTGTCTGATCTCATCGGTTTTACCTATGCAGACTGGCACGCGGATGATGCCGTGGGTGATTTCATTCATCGCCTGGAAACCATAGCCAGTCAATGCCCGGACATCGATAACACCGTTGTGTCAATCATCCTGGATGGCGAAAACGCCTGGGAATATTACCCTGATAACGGTTACTACTTTCTGTCAGGACTTTATCAACGTCTCGCCGAACATCCAAACCTGCAACTGGTTACCTTTCAGGAGGCATTGAAAACCAGGGCATTGTCACTGAATAAAATCGTCGCAGGAAGCTGGGTATTCGGCACTTTCTCCACCTGGATAGGTGATGAAGATAAAAACCGCGCCTGGGATATTCTTGGTGATATTAAGCGGGTCTATGATCAATCCCGCGGACAGGTGGATCCGGATATACAATCCCGGCTAGACAAGCAGCTTGCGGTTTGTGAGGGTTCAGATTGGTTCTGGTGGTTTGGCGATTATAACCCGGCGGAAACGGTCAGTGATTTCGAACGCTTATATCGCACCCATATTGCCAATCTCTATCATATGTTGGGCCATGAATCACCCCAATACTTGTCTCAAACATTGTCGCACGGTACCGGCTCACCTCGACTCGGAGGTGTTATACGCCCCGGTACTCCCGATAATTCCGGTTAGCGGTTCTTTTTCACACGATTGGATCGGAATGATGAAGACTCAGATTCATCAGTACTTTCAACAACGCCGCGCCGGTGTGTTGTTGCATCCAACCTCTCTGCCGTCAGTACCCAATCAAGGTACTCTGGGAGAAGATGCCTATCGCTTCCTGGATTTTCTCAGTGAGTCAGGATTCAGTATCTGGCAAATGTTACCCATTAACCCAACCGATATTTACGGCTCACCTTATCAGGGAATATCTCTTCACGCAGGTAATCCACATCTAATTAATCCGAACCAGTTGATCGATAAAGGCTGGCTGAATACGGATGATATCGATAATGAAATGGAAAAATCTATTATCAGCAGAAATCTGATTGCAACAGCCTGTGAAAACTTTACAAAAAACGCTTCACATGCCGAGCAGAATGATTACCACAGTTTTAAGCAGGAAAATGCAAACTGGCTGGATGATTATGCTCTGTACTCTGCCATCAAACACGAACAGAAGCAGAAACCATGGTGGCAATGGCCTGACGAATTACGCAATAGAAAAGCATCAGCCATAAAATCACTTAAAAAAAAGTTTCAAGAAGCATTGGAAACCTGTTGCTTTGAACAATATATTTTTTTCAGTCAATGGCATGACTTACGCAAACAGGCGCACGATAAAGGGATATTATTATTCGGTGATATGCCTATTTTCGTCGCCCATGACAGCGTTGATGTATGGGTTTATCCGGATTATTTTAAACTTGATGAAACAGGTCAACCAACCGTGGTGGCAGGGGTGCCCCCGGATTATTTTTCGTCAACCGGGCAACGCTGGGGCAACCCTCTGTATAATTGGGCACATATTAGTGAGAACAATTATAAATGGTGGATCGACAGATTACAGACACAACTCAATCTGTTTGATTTAGTGCGTATTGATCATTTTCGCGGGCTGGTCTCTCTTTGGGAAATTCCGGCACACAGCATAACCGCTGAACAGGGCAGCTGGCATACCGTACCCGGTCGTGAGCTATTAACCGCCTTACAGAAACATTTTGGACAACTGCCGCTAATTGCCGAAGATTTGGGGGTAATCTCACCCGAAGTAGTGAAGCTCCGTGACGATTTTAACCTGCCGGGAATGAAGATTCTCTTATTTGCCTTTGACAGCGATGCGAGGAATCCCTATTTACCGCACAACCATCAGCCTTTCAGTGTTGTCTATACCGGAACGCACGATAACAACACAACCCTGGGATGGTTTTATCATCTGAATGATGCCCAACAGGAGCGTGTACTTCAGTATCTGCAATTTCCGAATGAACCCATGCCCTGGCCATTAATATATGCTGCACTGCAGTCCGTCTGCCAGATTGCCATACTGCCCATGCAGGACCTGCTCGGTCTTGACGGATCCCATCGTATGAACACGCCCGGAACAATGGAAGGGAACTGGCGCTGGCAGTTCGATTGGGAATGGGTCTCTCCGGATTTACCCCATAAGCTCAGTTATCTGAACCAACTCTATGGGAGGGGTTAAAAAGAAGTCAGAAAAAGTTTGAATTCCTTCTTGGCCTTGTCAGGTGTTTTATTCTGAATACTGAATCCTGTCTCCCGGATCCTGACTTCTTAATTAACACTACACCCATTTCATAAAACCGGTTTCGAATGGATGACATAGCAGACGATGAAAAGGATATGCGCGTAATTTATAGGCGATTAAACCGGACAAATCCGGTATGAATTTGATTTCGTAGATGACTTCATCTTTTTTCGTTTCCACCGGCTCTAATATATGAGAGGAAACCGCTTCGAATTCCTCATTTTCGTTTACGTACCCCAACAGACATTCAATCTGAATATCTTCGCTGTTTAAACCATTGAGCTTTGCACCCACACATATTTTCAATTCATTACCTTGCCTGACAGTCCTCGTAGATTTACCGACCCTTCTGATGGAAACGTCGGACCACTTTTCATTGATGGATTTTTTCCAGTCAGCCAGTTGCTTTGCATTTGCTCCGTCACCCTGCTTAAGGATACCGGTTACCTCGATTGCCGGCCGGTAATACCGGTTAACATAATCCATAACCATGCGTTGGGAATTAAACTGGGGAATAATGGTTTTCATCGATTGCTTCGCCATCCTGATCCAGCGTTCTGAATAACCGGAAGCCTTGTCGAAATACATGGGTATAACTTCGTATTCGAGTAAATCCAGGAGTTCTTTGTTTTCCAGACTCCTGCGCTTGACCGGATCCGTCTCCGAAACATGGGCCTGTAAGGCCCAACCATTGGTCTCCATATAACCTTCCCCCCACCATCCGTCCAGGACACTGAGATTGATCACACCATTGATCCCGGCCTTCATACCGGAGGTACCGCAGGCTTCCATCGGATATTCCGGTGTATTTACCCACAGATCAACACTGGTGACCAGTTTCCGGGCGAGTGCCATATCGTATCCCTCAAGTAAAATGACTTTGCCACGAAATCGCGGTTGCTGGGAAAAATCATGGATTTGTCTGATCAAATCCTTTCCCGGCTCATCATGGGGATGTGCCTTACCGGCAAAGATCAAAATGACTGGTCTGTCCGGGTCACTTAGCAGACGTTCCAGACGAGCCAGATCGTCAAACAACAATGTTGCCCGTTTATACGTGGCAAAACGTCGTGCAAAACCAATGACTAATGCATCCTCTTCACCTCTTAACTTACCAATCTCATAATCGATCTGCGCCTGGCTGTGGCCATGACGATGATGGCGTTTGCTTATGCAGGCACAGCACTCATGATATAAATTGTTCTTAAGTGAAAGATGGACACTCCAGAACGTTGCATCAGGGATATCGTCAATCCGTTGCCAGTAATCGGGATTCAGTAATTCATTATGCCAGCCCGGATCATCCAGTATATTTACCCATTCCCGTGCCAGAAATGTCGGTACATGCACACCATTGGTCACATATCCCATTGGGTTTTCACTAACCGGTATTTCATCCCAAAGATGCTGTTCCATTTTTGCAGCAACGCCCCTGTGGATACGGCTGACACCGTTATGGAAACGTGATGCACGGAGCGAGAAACTGGTCAGATTAAAACCATCACCGTTGGCATTTAATCCCAGTTTAAAAAAATCGTCTTCATCGATACCGATTTCCTTAATCAACAAACCAAGGTAGGAACGAACCAAATCGATTTCATAGACTTCATGACCGGCCGGGACGGGTGTATGGGTAGTAAATACCGTACTGGCAGCCACAAACTGCAAGGCTGCCTCATAACCCATACCGTTGTTAACCAGGCGACGCCACCTTTCAACAATCTGCAAACACGGGTGTCCTTCATTAACATGCCAGACCGTGGGAGACATATTCAACTGATCCAGAGCCCTGGTACCGCCGATACCCAGCACCATTTCCTGCTGAAAGCGAATATGGGGATCAGACGGGTATATCTGATAGGTTATTGCCCGGTCATCATGGCTATTTTCAGACACATCTGTATCCAGTAAATAGAGGTCGGTGTGACCAGCTTTAGCCCACCAGACCTTAACCTTCAGAGTCGATCCCGGTAGTTCAATGATCACATAAATATCTTTACCGTCTTGTCCTTTGGCCGGTCGAATGGGTAAATCATCGAGCTCCACCGGAAGATAATGACTTACCTGATTACCGTCAGCATCGACGGTCTGGGTAAGATTACCCTGTCGATACAGTAGTCCAACGGCAACAAACGGGATACCCAAGTCACTGGCGGCCTTGCAATAATCCCCGGCTAATATTCCCAGCCCGCCCGAATAGACAGGGAGGCTCTCATGTAGCCCGAATTCAGCACTGAAATAAGCGATTAAATCTGTTTCGGCATCCAGTTTGTGGATCTTCCTGAAATTTTTTATCTCTTCATTGTAAGTATCATAATTCGCCAAGGTTCGATGATATTCTTCGAGAAATGCCCGATCAGAGGCAGCCTGCTCCAATCTCTGCTGGGAGATTCGTCTCAGAAACACCTTTGGATTATGGCGGCATTGCTCCCAGAGGACTTCATCCAGATAAAAAAACAGGCCACGGGAATGTCGATCCCAACTGTAGTAAAGGTCATCTGCCAGCTCCTTCAGCCTCTCCAGACGCTGTGGAATCTCCGGTTGTACTTCCAATGTGAAAAATGTGCCAGTCATATTAATTCTTATCTCACTTTAAAATACCTGCATTGGTCCAAGAATCGACTACAATTTAATAAACTCATATGCAGTTTTTGAATCCTGCTCGGCAAGGAAATTAACTCCAAAACAGATTATTATTCTAATGTTTATAATAAAGCACGATTTCTTGATTTATATCAATGATAATATCCCCTAAATACCTATTTAATACTGCTGTAACAATGAAAACATAAACTACTATTATAGTTTGTCATTATAGATTCATTAAAGTCACTAATCACCAGACCGATACATAACAACCTGCTAAGAAAACCAGTCTGGAAGAAGTACGGAATAAGGAGATCACGGTAAATGCAAGATACAGAAACGGCAGAAGTTCTAGACGAAGAACAAGCTCTTTATTCAACATCAGCACCTTCACGTGTGGGCATGGTTAGATCGCTCCAGCTCCAGCGCGGTGATGAACCGTGTTTCATGACGGACAAGCGCCTGCTTTGTAAGGACAATGGCTGTGAGTGGCGCAGGGAATGCCGCAGGCTCGTAGCAGTATGGAAACGTTGAGCTTGCCTAAATAACTGGAACCTGTCTGAAAATCAGGAATTTTTTGCGCGTGACAGTAAAACAATCATCACGCCACGAGAGTCTGCTTGTTCGCATTTCCCCTCAAAGGCGGTAACAAAGCAATCAGAACACTTCTTCCTGTTGAGTTATCCGGATGAAATCTCTTTTTGCGAGACTACCGGGTTTCAGGCCATG
This sequence comes from bacterium, assembly GCA_028278125.1. The sequence goes on from JANQEY010000116.1 coordinate 15,320, forward strand.
ATTGCAGACAAACTGACCGATTCGCTGCAAGTTCATAGTTCATCTGTTAGTGGCAATCTGATATGTTTTGATCGTATACAGGTTTTTTACATACTCATGATATCAGTCAAAAGTCAGAAAAAGTTTGATCCCCAACTTTAGCTTGTGATGCTTTTTATTCTGAATTCTGGTTTCTGTATCCTGAATTCTTAAAAATACATACTAAGCTGGCGCGCCTGACAGGAGTCGACAATTTTTACGGGATAAAAATTGGACAACGCGACAACGTTGCCCGTAGGGCTCAGACCAGGGATGGTCTGAGTCAGCCTGTAACCCATTAACAATCACACAGGTTCATTACCTCAAGGAATCGATTCAGCAAACGAACGCCGTAATATGCACTAAGCTGGCGCGCCTGACAGGAGTCGAACCTGTGACCTCTGCCTTCGGAGGGCAGCACTCTATCCAGCTGAGCTACAGGCGCTATGACCATTTATTGGAGAAATAAAATAGCCAGCTTTAGTCTATCCTAAGTTCCCACTGTTATCGACTATAGGTATACTTATGCCCTTATCTAGCCCGCATATTGCATAGGCTGGCGGGATGTGGTCGCTCCAGGCTTCTGTCTTTGCGGCATAATATATCCTTAGAGAAAATTACGCCAAGCGGAAAAGCGGTGCAAACGGGTAGTTTTGATAGAAACGTGAAAACCCTTGTCAGACAACGGTTTCAGCCCGATTTCCGGTACACTTATGCAATATACAGGCTGGGTACTTCCAGATCTGGTTACAGCCATAGGGGATTTATAGATGAGCGAAGAACAAGACAGTATTTTCTTTTTTAATTATACCGTCGTTATCGGCATACTGGCCGTTATGGTAATTCTTTTTATCGTCCTCGCCAGAGTCTTTGGAGATAATGAAGACTCCTATATGAAAATCCGCGCTGAGAGCACTGCTGAAAATACTGCGCCTATCGGGAAAATATCAATCGCCGGCAGGAAGGAACCAACGGTCGCTGTGGCTGAACCAGCACCCATCGAAGGTTCCCAGGAAGCCGTTGATATCGGAAAACAGGTCTATACCGGCTTATGCTTTTCCTGCCATAGCACGGGTCTGCCGGGGATTCCACAGGTTGGTGATGCGGCCGCCTGGACTGAGAGGGCTGCCAACGGCAATGCATTACTCTATGAACGCGCTATTACCGGTTTTACCGGTGCCAGCGGCATCATGATGCCACCCAAAGGCGGCAACCCGGCATTAAGTGACGATGAAGTCAGGGCAGCAGTGGATTACATGCTCGTCAATAGCCAGTAACGAAGTCAGAAAAAGTGTGATCTCCTGTTTTGCTTTGTCAATTGTTTTATTCTGAATTCTGACTTCTGGGTTCTGAATTCTTAACCTGATAGTGTGAAATTCTTTTCATAAGATACAAGCTTATTCGCAACCCATTAATAAGCAGGATTATTCCAAGCTCCTTTGATAGGATATGTCCGATAATCGACTCCAGTCAGAATACTGATCCCGGAATGCCGTATAAGCCGCATAAACACGCTTAAAGTCCGGATCCTTTGCCGCCTCTTCTTCCAGGGTTTCTTTAGTCAATCTCCTGAGTTCATCCAACACCTCTTTGGGAAATTCAAGTATTTCAACATTCTGCTTTTGTCTCAGCTCCTGCAAGGCCTTGTTGTTCTGATACTCCATGGAAGAAAATACCCATTCGCTCGCGGCAGCCGTCGCAATTTCGACGATCTTCTGTAAATCATCAGGGAGTTCCTCCCAGCGATTTTTATTAATGATGAGTTCAAATTCCGTTCCCGGTTCATGCCAGCCGGGATAATAGTAATATTTGGCCGCTCGATTAAGACCTAAACGCATATCATGAAACGGTCCTACCCACTCAATGGCATCAATGGTTCCCCGCTCCAACGCCGTGTAAACCTCCCCGCCCGCCATTAGCACCGGATTTCCTCCCGCTTTTTTAAGTATTTTGCCGCCTAAACCGGGAATACGCATACGCAGCCCTTTCAAATCCTCCATAGAATCAATTTTTTTATTAAACCAGCCGCCCATTTGCACGCCGGAATTACCCATTGGGAAAGGGACTACATTAAATGGCTCATAGATCTCCTGCCACAGTTCCAGACCGCCACCATGATATATCCAGGCCTGCATTCCCTGCATGGTCATACCAAAAGGTACGGTTGAGAAAAATTGTGCTGCCGGGGCCTTCCCCGCCCAATAGTAAGGTGAGGCATGGCCCATCTCGACAGTACCCTGAGAGACTGCATCAAAGACACTGAATGGCGGCACCAACTCACCGGCAGCAAAGACCTGGATATCCAGTCTGCCGTTAGACATGCGCCGGACATCCGTGGCGAACTTATCGACAACCTCTTGCAAAATAGGGAAATTGGCCGGCCAGGTAGTGACAACCTTCCAGCGAAAAATCTTACCGGTATGCACAGCAGCCGGAGCACTTTGCCCTTGGTTACCATCCCCGCCACAAGCGGTTAGTAACAGACACATTAAGATTAATAAAAAAGTGCGTATGTTTATCATTAATTCTTCCCCGGTTCTCGGTTCTCGGTTCTCGGTTCTCGGTTCTCGGTTCTCGGTTCTCGGTTCTCGGTTCTCGGTTCTCGGTTCTCGGTTCTCGGTTCTCGG
>JANQEY010000148.1 GCA_028278125.1 bacterium
CAATTACCTCAATCCATTCGATCCAGTGTTCTTTCAACATTGGATGTTCAACTGAACCAACGGTCACTTTTACACCACCATCGACATGTTCAATTTCAGGAACATGCTTCTCCTGGGCAGCATCGGTTGTATTTTCACTAAGCAAAACCATTGGTTCATCACAGCATACCAATGTACCTGTACCACCTCTAAGAACCTCAACCATTGTGTCACATTTTGCACTTTTGTAAACTTGATATTTTTCGGTAGCCATCTTAAATCCCCTTATAATTAAAGTAATCTAGTTCAAATCCCCTGATCTCTGATTAAATCGATGGTCGACCGGCCCAGGCAGCAAAGCAAACCTGAACCGGTCAGGGGGACGACCATCTTAATCTTTACCATGTTTTGCCAGGTAAGCTGCTATGTCATCTGGAGTTTCTTTGAAAGTATCATCACCTTCATTCCAGTTTGCAGGGCAGACTTCGCCATGTTCTTCAGTATACTGCAGAGCTTCAACCATCCTGAGGGCTTCATCAACATTACGTCCTAAGGGAAGATCATTGATAATACAATGACGAATGATCCCAGCTTTGTCCATCAGGAATAATCCACGAAGTGCCCTCTCATCATTAAAGAGCACACCGTAGTCCCTGGCAATACTTTTTGTCAGGTCCGCCACCATTGGGAATTGGACGTTACCAATTCCACCATCTTCAACCGGCGTGTTTTTCCAGGCACGGTGTGTATGGTGGGAATCTACAGAAACACTGATTACCTCAACATTCCTTTTCTTGAATTCATCAAGCTCTTTATTGAAGGCAAGTATTTCTGTAGGACAGACAAAAGTGAAGTCCAACGGGTAGAAAAAGAGAACTACATACTTGCCACGGTAATCTGATAATTTCATTTCAGATATTGTATTATCCGGCCAGACTGTTTTAGCAGTGAAGTCCGGAGCTAATTTTGTTACTAATGACATTTGATTCCTCAATCATTCTTTAATTGTGCAGAATGATTTCATTCTGCTGTTGGTGCGGGTAATGTCCGCTGGGCAAGTTCCTGGTCAATCATGAACACGGCTACCGGGTTTTCCCCGACAAATTTTAACTTGTCAATAATTGTTCTTACATTGTCTTCTTCCTCAACCTGTTCAGTCACGAACCATTGCAGGAAAGTATTCGAAGCATGATCGCCTTCTTCAAGCGCAAGATCGACAAGGTTGTGAATTCGTTTGGTAACCTTCTGCTCGTGTCCCAAGGAATCTTCAAAAGCTTCGAGTGGAGATTTCCACTCAGTTTTTAACATATCAATATCTTTTAAAATGACTCTACCATCTCGTTCATTTATAAAAGTGAAGAACTTCATGGCATGCTGCATTTCTTCCTGTGCCTGGATCTGCATCCAGTTTGACATGCCGGGAAGATTTACAGATTCAAAATATGATACCATCGATAAGTACAAGTATGCTGAGACCATTTCATAGTTAAGCTGGTCATTCAAAGCATCCGCTAATTTCGGGCTTAACATTATACAACCCCCTTCTAAATCCTTATTGTTTACGTTAATACTAGACCAGGTCAGTTTCTTTCCTGGCATTCAGGGCATATGCCCGTATACTCAATAATACATCCTGTTACCCGGTAACCGGCTAATTCTCTGCCGTGGATAACACGTTCTTCATCATCATCGAAAATATCCGTAACCTTATCACATTGAATACAACGAATATGATTATGGAATCCGGTATTTCCGTCAAATCTTGTTGAAGTGCCGTTAACAAGCTTTTTCACCGAACCCGTTTCAACAAGTTGCTCCAGGTTACGATAGACAGTCCCAAGGCTGATCTTCGGAATTATCTTGCGAACAATCTCGTATAACTCCGCAGCGGTCGGGTGTGAATGAAGCTTTTTCAGCTCCTCTTCAATCACATCACGCTGATATGATCTTCTTTGCGGTTTTATAACATTCATAAAAACCTCGTACAACATAACTTCTATAAATAATAATAACTGTTACTTCTAAATCGCGTGTCTATTGTTATTGCTTGATTCATTAACGGCAAATCAGTTTATAAATATTCACTTAGAACGGTGAAAAACCACCGGCATCCCAGTAATCTTCCTTCAGGTTTTCCTGCTGGGTAAGAAGTACGTTATAATGTCCCGATTCCCATTCAACCAGTTCGTTATAAAAATCGGTTATAACCTGGTCATCAGCCGCTTCAGCCTGTTCCCTGTAAAAATTGATCGCGTTCAGTTCGAGCTGTATCCCAATCGATAACGCGCTCATCTCAAGATGCGCGTCCTTGATCCGTGACTTGATAGCGGGGGAGAAGATGGGGCTTTCCCCGTCAAGGACCGCACGTTTGGGAAGCGATACAGATGCATCCGGTGTTCCATTATTCAAGATAGAATTATATTGAATCCTTAAATATTTAACATGTTCCAGCTCTTCACGGGCTAACATCTGGAACACTTCCTTGCCCTTAGGATCAACACTGTTGCCGGCAGCCATCATGTAAAAATTGTAGCCGTCACCTTCTGCCTTGATAGCTTCTTTTAACCCGGCTAATACTTTATCTTTTGTATCCATTATTTATACCTGAGACCTTCTTTTAAATCTTATCCAGCTTCCAGGTTAAATTCTTCCATGTCAAAGAAGAATCCCATCCCCTCGGCAGCATCCAGTTCAGCTTGTACAATCGCTACATGCCCTTCCTCAATTTCCATGAACTTGGAGAACATCTTCTTTGCTTCGCCTTCCATCTCGTCAACCATGCGACGGTAAAACGCGGATGTCTGCTGCTCAACTTCGACTGCCTTTTTGAGAAGCTTCAGTTCCGTATCAGTAACCTTTTTCTCAAGTGACTTTTTCAGACCGGCAACCTGGTTTTCGATTTTTTCCTTCGGCGGAATTAACGATTCTATATCAGCAGCCTTGATATTACCTGTTGATTTAAGTTCTTCCATCCTGTGGTCAAGGTAATCCAGGTGTCCCTGTTCCTCTTTTGCCAGGATCTGGAACACTCGTCTACCGGTCGAATCTTTAGCTTCCTTCATCGCCTCGTGGTAAACATTTCGGACATTTGTCTCAAACTTGATTGCTGTTTTCAGCGCTTCTTCTATCGTCAATGGTTTGTTCTGTTCCGCTGACATTACTCCCCTCCATCTTCGATTAAATGCTGTTCCGGATGGACAACGCCACCCGAAACAACACTAACCGTGTAAACTTTAAATAAATCAGGCGTATGGATAGATATCCCTCTTGAGCTTCTCAAGATCAGCCAGCATATCATTGTGCTTTTCTTCATCTTTAAGGATGTAGCTCAGCAGGTAATGCTGGGGAGTAAGATGTTTCTGTCCCTTGATGCTTTCCAGTGAATCGGTAGCCAGTTCGATTGTCTTCTTTTCGATAGCGATGTGCTGCTCAACGAGGTCCCAGACTTCCCCAACTTCTTCCGGGGTGATTGAAATCGATGATTTGGTCATACTGTCAACAATCATCTGCTGAACATGGTAATGGGCTTGTGAATCACGCTGAATAATTTCAGCAATCATCCTGATCAATGGATTTCCAGTTTTTTCCATGATCTTACCGGTGGAAACTACCGAAGCGTTTTCGATCTTTTTCCACTGTTCCATGTTTTCAACAAGTCTTTCCTGGCTTTCTTTCGAACTCATTTTTGTACCCCCTGTAACAGGTTAGTTGGATTAAAATGTTTCTTATCAGTAATAGTTACTGTTATCAGTATAAGTTAAATGGTAATAATTGTCAAGTATCAAGTCTCTCGCTGGAGCTCATTGTATTATTTTGATAATATGTTACATAGCTATATAATTCACCTTGGAAACTTTGATATTTTTAGCACAAACTAAGCTTACATTAAGAGAAAAAATTCTCCTTTGACTAAAATCAATAAAAGAACACTTGTAAAATCAGTTCAGAATGCGGATGTAAAGCCTTAAACGGGAGATCCCTGGATAACAGTTATATTTTAGAACTTTCCCCGGTGATTAAACGGAAATATAATATTAGGAGAATAGAAGTAAAGACGAACATCTGAGAAATGAGATTTTTTTGGAGGAGAAAGAAAACACCCTGGCTGATTTTCGGCCATGTTGAAATGCGTTTACTCGCGGATTCGAACCACTGAGAAAAAATTCAGGGCTTCCAAGTATTATTTCACCAAGACGACTTTTCTTATTTCGTTCAATTTATCTGGAACTATAGCCCTTATGAAGTATAATCCTGATGCCATACCGGTAGCTTCGAAACTAAGATCGTGAATACCAGCTTTAAACTCTCCATCTGCCAATACAGCCACTTCCTGGCCGACTGTATTAAACACACTGACTTTCAGGGCTGAAAGTTGCGGCAGGGAGATAGTGACTGTAGTCTCAGGATTAAAGGGATTCGGGTAAATTGATTTGATTTCAAACTCCGAGGGAAGAGAGGATACCTGGGTAGTTACACCTGATTCGAAGAATCTTTGACCTGTATAGATAAGACGTATGAACCTTGGACGGTAAATGTCCGCGTAATCAAAATGAGTCCAGAAATCCAGAACGTTAACGTTATAACTGATCAGCAGTTCACCTTGTTGCGACAGGTGAGGATGAGCCTTGGCATTATAACACCAGACATCTTCATCTTCCAGGTAGCGTGGTTCCGGACAAGCGTATATTTCGTGCAATTCATTCCAGGGGCCCCAGGGAGTTTCCCCGATACGGAAGGCGATGAAACGCGAGATTGTGTCCAACTGGAATGTCATGATAAAACGTCCGTCACCAAGTGGACTTACGCTCATTTCAGATGATACACGGTCTGTCAAACGTGCCGCTGATTCGATATCCTCAACCCAAACCTGCCCGTCATAATAACGCCACTGGTCGATATCATTAAAATGTTCTTCAGGTACACGAGCCACCAGGGCATACTTGTTAAATGGAACTTCGTCAAGGCCGTAGATATAGATATACCCATCGGGGAATGGAGCACCGGCTGTTTCCGTATTCGGTAGAATACCAACACCAAAATGGATTTTACCATGATCTTCAGTGGCTTCTAAAAAAACCGGTAATTCTCGTTGGAAATATTCAGGGAACGGGGGGCGGGTATCGATTGACATCGATACCAGGCTGATACCAGCAATATCAAACCAGATGTCCGGTGTGCTGTACATACGGAGGGCGAAAATATAGACCGAATCTTCAAGGGCTATCCCATCCATCAGCCAGTACCATTCTCCTGGTTGAGTGTTTGGAGTGTTGGGAACAAATACAGCTCGTGGGGAGGAGGTGTCTTCTGGAGCAAGGCCGTGAAAGAATAACAGTGATTCCGGATCAGGTTCTCCCGGCGGCATCCAGGCAACGGTGTTATTCACCATCACCGTTCCCGGTAACCTGTGCCCTTCATCATCTACGTCGCCAATGAATGTATCGCTGAATACGAAAAACGTCCCGCGTGGATTGTCACCGCCAGTTCGTTCATCTCCGTTGAGCGGGATGGAATAGATTCCATCAGCACCCGACCATCCAGAATTGCGATCGAAAAGTGTGTTCCATTCCGGGGCGGTTTCAACTCTATATAACTGACCGAATGAGGTGGTAACTGGCGTTAAAGAGATAATTATTGCTATTACCAGGATGTGAAAGTTGAATATGTATCGTGAATTTCTCATTGTATGACCAAAAAATATGGGTTCATTAAATTAATCATAAACCCCTTAGATAAAAAGTGTCGACTTACGGATTTGATACACGGGATATGGATATAAGGCTATTTGCTCAATTTTGCGCGTTTTCAAGCTAGCCTTGTTTTATAATGAATTAGATCAGTTTCCTTAAAGAATTTATTGCCGCTTCGATATTATTTTGAAACATTTCTGCACACCAGCCGTATCTTAATAAAAGTTCGGTTCTCCTAATTATATTTGCATGATGTCTTCCAGGTCGTTTATCATAATTCTCACTGGTTTATTATCGTTGAGCACACCTCTAGTATTTGCGCAAACCTGCAGTTGTGGAGGAGTACCACTCCTAAGTTCAATCGAGCAGCTTCCACAAAATCGAGGTGTTGTTGAAATCCAGGTTACCTATGAACACCACTCAATTGAAGATCTTGTCAGTGGAAGATCTACGCTAAGAGACAATTCTCATTCACAGGTGGTTGATGCTTTTATATTGAACATCGGGTACAGCTTCTCCAGCCGAGTTTCTCTTTCGGTATCATTAGGATCAATCGTACAGGAACGCTCCGTCACTGGTTTTAATAATCAATCCGATATTGTTCGGGTGTCGGGAGTTGCTGATGGAAGCATAATATTAAACTATTTGCCTGTTTCTCCCTCACCTGGATCTCGATCCACATTCGGAGTTGGAGTCGGAATAAAATTTCCCTCAGGGAGCGACAACCTGACAGCAGATGGCATTCTTTTAGCCGGAGATTTACAGCCCGGGACGGGTGCCTGGGACGGAATTATTCGACTTTATACTAAACAAAACTTAGACACAAAAATCTTGTCAGGACTTGTTTTAACTGGAACCTACAGCCTGAAAGGTAATAATAAACGCTTTGGAAAAAGTAACGAAAATTATCGCTTTGGAAATGAAATTATCCTGGCCGGTGGAATAGAATACTTTCCGATCCCGAATCTTATAGTATTTCCCGGTATCCGTTACCGGCAGATAGAACCAAGTAGTTTTAATAGTCATAACCTTCCCAATTCCGGGGGAAGCTGGTTGAATTTGGTTCCAGATATAACATTAAATATTAACAAAAACATAAGCATAGGCATGAATGGTCAGATTCCACTCTGGCGAAATTTGGAGGGGACACAACTCACAACAACGTATTCACTAGGTGCCCGGTTTATCTACAGGTGGAATATCCTTGAAAGTTGATCCTGGTTTTATACGAGATCAAATGACCTTAAATGGGAACAATCCGTGAGAAAAATGGAAGGAGATCCTATGCAACGAAAATTACCACTCTCACTGGGATTAGTATTCTTAATCCTGTTATCGGCAGGTTGTGATGATTCAGTGCAGTCTACCCTTGCCGGTGATTGGTTGATACCGGAAAATGAAATATTTGATGGTGGACCCGGTCGTGACGGTATCCCGGCCCTGGAAAATCCTGAACTTGATGATGCCGGTTCTGCCGGTCACCTGGAACCAGGCGATCTGGTTATCGGGATTTACGTGAATAATGAGGCAAGAGCCTATCCGCATAAAATACTTGACTGGCATGAGATTATTAACGATGACATCGAAAATGAATCTTTTGCCGTTACCTATTGTCCGTTAACAGGATCGGGAATTGGCTGGAACCGCAACCTTTCTGACGGTAATACAACCTTCGGTGTTTCAGGTCTGCTCTATAATTCAAACCTTATACCGTACGACCGTCAAACTGGGAGTAACTGGACCCAGATGGGAATGACATGCATAAACGGTTCTCTCGCCGGTGAACATGCAGAGAACTATCCTCTCGTGGAAACGACCTGGGAGACCTGGCAAGAGTTGTATCCCAACACTCGTGTTGTTTCAACAAGAACCGGGTACGATCGTAACTATGGAAATTACCCTTATGGAAATTACAAAACCGATGACTTCTTTTTACTCTTTCCTGTTGGGTATGTAGATCGAAGACTCCCATTGAAGGAAAGAGTGCTTGGCGTGGTAATCAATAAGCGTGCGACAATATTCCAGTTTGAGAAATTTACTGAAACAATCACCGTGTTGAATCTTGATATTGATGGTGTACCCATAGTTGTAGTCGGCAGTAGGGAATATAATTTTGCGGTAGCATTTGAAAGATCCTCTTTCAATGATTCACTACTTGAATTTTCATCCCTTGAATCAAGATTTCCTTCAGTTATGGTGGATAATAGTGGCACAACCTGGGATCTGTTTGGAAACGCTCTCGATGGTGAATTCCAGGGTGAAGTCCTCGTACCAACAAAATCATTTATCGCTTACTGGTTTGCCTGGGGCACATTTTATATCGGGGCTGATATTTATGATTTTAATTAATAATGATTAAATAGCAAAACTAGATTTCATTTGCGTTTTCAAAGAAAAAAGGGTTTATGATATTATTCATAAACCCTTACTTAACAAGTGCCGACTCGCGGATTCGAACCACGGACACACGGATTTTCAGTCCGTTGCTCTACCAACTGAGCTAAGTCGGCATATACTGTTTTGTTCGGTAAATAAGCGGCTAAAAACATCCGCTGTTTGCCGAGAACCAAATCTATCCATATTACTTTCAGAAGTCAACTATCTAACTTTTGAATCTGCTCGGGAAACGGGGAAGAAAAAGCACTCTTAGGAAGTGATTATTGTATTCCGTTTATGGGAGGTTAAAGCCAAAGCTCAAATTGTTATTTTTATAGATTTAATTGGTATGAGCACCTGGAATTCAAAAACTTTGAAAACCAATGACACTGGATCCCCGGTCAAGCCGCGGACGACACCCTTGTATAATTCTGTGGTAGTCTGGCCATAATCTGGATGTAAATTGAAGTCTTATGGTTCACCGTTTCCCTTCCTTCTTGCATGATAATTTTTGAAGTCCTACCTTTCGCGCGATGAAAGTAATTACCTCAATAATCCTGCTTCTGTTTTTATTCAGTTTCCTTTGGGCCGCACAGGTTAGCGAGCCGGTGTCTCAATATTGGAGCATTTCCCATTCGGGGAAAAAACCGGTTCAGTTTCCAGTAACTATGTCAGGTTCATCCAAATATCTCAATGCGAGTTCTATATGCGATATCCTTCGAATTGGATGTAATAAAGAAGAGACGGGTGTTTATGTAATCAGCTTTCCCCGTCTGCCGGTCTTGTTATATCCTGACGGGACATTTTGTCTTGTGGGAGGGGAGATAGTCCATCTCCCTGTAGCCCCGTTTGAAGAAAACGGACACCTGTTCCTACCTGAGGAATTTCTTCTCGAAATATTTAGACACCATGTTCCCGGATTAATCACCATCGATGAACAGGAAAAGTCGATCAGCTATCATCCACCAACGTCCGATCTGCTCGAGATTGAGGGGAAACAGGAAGGCGATGATATTGTCTACCGTCTTCTTCTCGCGCAACCATTGACAGGGCAGGCTGAAATGACGGACTCCACCGAACTTGTTCTGCATATTGATGGTGCAAATCTCCGCAAGGATTCGACCGTTATCAGGGAAGCCGAAAACCTGGGTTGCAAATTCAGCTGGTCTCGAAACAGGGAAAGGGTGCTGTTTCATACGGATAAACCCATTGGTAATGTCCGCCTGATAGGTCCAGACAGGGAGAATGTTCTCTCCCTGAAGATAACACCCCGGCCCGAGGGATATACACCACGAACCTACGATGACCGTTATATCTTCGAGGTTATCGAGGATGCCCGTGACGAATGGAAGATCAATAAAGTTGTTATCGATCCGGGTCATGGGGGTAAGGATCCTGGAGCGATAGGGATCACCGGTATTTACGAGAAAGATTTAACGTTGCGAATTGGCCTGATGCTGCGAGACATCCTGAAGAAACGTACCGGTATCGAAGTAATAATGACCCGTGATGATGACACATTTATTCCTCTCAAGGAACGTACGACCTTTGCCAATAACGTCGGCGGAAAGTTGTTTATCAGTCTCCATATGAACTCAGCACCGAGTAAAAGAGCTCGTGGGGTTGAGACATATATTCTTGCTCCCGCAGAAACGGACCGTGCCAAGGAAGTAGCCCTGAAAGAAAACTCTGTTATTCATTATGAAGATTCTCAATTTGATTATGTAGACCTGTCGGAAGAGAATTACATTCTGCTGATGATGGCACAGGCTCAATTCTCAAAAGAGTCTGAGGAATTCGCGGTTTTGATCCAGGAGAAAGTCTCCGGTCGTGCCGGTCTGAAAGACAGAGGTGTTGACCAGGCGGGATTTTTTGTGTTAATAGGTGCATCGATGCCGGCAGTGTTATTTGAGGCTGGATTTATATCCAACGCTGCTGAAGAGAAGCTGTTTAAATCGAAGGATTATTGCCGGAAAGTCGCCGATGGACTTTGTGACGCTATTATTGAGTTTATTAAGCAGAATGGTGATTAGGAAGAAGTTTTAAATGAAAATATTACTTACAAATGATGATGGTTTCCAGGCACCGGGTATTCACGCATTATATGAAGCATTGAGCCAGGTTGCCGATGTTACTGTTGTAGCACCTGATGGTGAACGAAGCGCGGTATCGCTTGCAATAACATTAACAGATATCCTGAGGGTAAAAACGATCCAGAATGAGACTATGAAAGGGTATACCATAAGCGGAACACCTGCTGATTGTATAAAAATCGGATGTTCTGAATTGCTGGATTTCCGTCCTGATTATGTCTTCAGCGGGATAAATTCCGGATCAAACACAGGGCTGAATGCTAACTACTCCGGCACAGTCGCCGGGGCGGTAGAGGGAGCAATGCTGGGAATACCTGCGGTTGCAATGTCGCTGGCTTCGTTTAAATCGAAAGATTTCAGGGGATCATGTGACGCGGCGTTAAAAATCCTGGAATTGATCAAGGAAAATCCGCTTGGAAAATATGAACTTTTAAACGTAAATGTTCCACCATTACCACCAGAAGAAATTAAGGGATACAAAGTAACCCGGGTTTCATTCAGCTCATATCGTGAAGTATTCGAAAAACGGGTCGATGCCCGTCAGAATGAATATTACTGGATGGGTGGTGTGTGGACTGACCTCGAGAAGGTTAACAATGGTGACCTCCAGGCAAACGAAGAGGGATATGTGTCTATCACACCTCTCACCGCGGACTGGACAGCATATTCAACCCTGGAACGTTTACATGACCTTGGATGGGAAGATTCTCTGAATGGGGGAATGAAGTGAAGGGCGCACTTTCGACAATCGCAGTAGTGGATTTTGGTTCCCAGTATACCCAGTTAATTGCACGCAGGATACGTGAAACCGGTGTCTACGCAGAGATTGTTTCATGTGATGCCGGTCTGGAAGCTGTAAAGAAGCTTGATCCCGTCGGGGTTGTTCTTTCAGGTGGTCCATCGAGTGTCCATGAGCCGGAATCGCCGACATTTGATATTGAAGTCTTCAGATTGGGAATCCCGGTACTTGGAATATGTTATGGTATGGGATTAATGGCGCAGTTACTTGGTGGCAAAGTTGTACCCTCAGAACTCCGCGAATATGGACGTCGTGAAATCAAGATTCTTGATCCAGCAGAAACTCCATTGCAGGATATCCCAGACGATACGATTACCTGGATGAGCCATGGCGACCAGATTGAATCTTTGCCGGAAGGATTTGTAACGGTTGCCAGCAGTGAAACCTGTCCTGTAGCATCCATGGCGGATCGTAAAAGAGGATTGTACGGTCTGCAATTCCACCCTGAAGTACGCCATACTCAGCACGGCACTGAAATTATCTGTAATTTCCTTTTTAATATCTGCCAGGCTGAAAGAGGCTGGTCTATTGAAGCTTTCCACGAAAAAGCCGTAAAGGACATCCGTAAGCGAGTTGGTGAAAACCTGGTGATTGGTGGTGTCAGTGGTGGTGTTGACAGTTCCGTGATGGCTGCGTTAATGGCCCGGGCACTTGGTGAAAAATTCGTCGGTATTTTTGTAGACAACGGATTATTGAGAAAAGGTGAGAGGGAAGAGGTAAGCGAAGCCCTGACTTCAAAACTAGGGATCAGGCTTGATGTTGTTGATGCCAGTGAAAAATTTGTAACCGCATTAGAAGGGATTGAAGATCCTGAAGAAAAAAGAAAAACTATTGGACGCCTGTTTATAGAAGTATTTGAGGATGCAGCGAAGAAGTATGAAGACGCAACGATGCTGGCACAGGGAACATTGTATCCTGATGTAATAGAGAGCACAAGTTTCAAAGGGCCATCAGCTACAATTAAATCACACCATAATGTAGGTGGATTACCGGAAAGAATGAACCTATCTTTGGTGGAACCGTTGCGTGAACTGTTCAAGGATGAAGTCAGGGAATTGGGAAGGTCACTGGGCTTGCCGGAGAGCATTGTCGCACGTCACCCATTCCCGGGTCCCGGCTTAGCTGTTCGCATCCTGGGAGGAATAACCGAGGAACGGTTGTCTGTGTTGCGTGATGCAGACTATATCTTTATCGAAGAGTTGAAGAATTCCGGCTGGTATGAAAAGGTCAGCCAGTCTTTAGCGGTATTATTGCCCGTAAGAAGTGTGGGAGTTATGGGTGATGCCAGGACCTATGAAAATGTAATTGCTCTCAGGAGTGTGGATACCTGGGATTTTATGACAGCCGATTTCAGTCCTCTGCCGCACGAACTTCTCGGTAAGATAGCTACTCGGATCATTAACGAGGTGCAGGGGGTCAACAGGGTGGTATACGATGTAAGCAGTAAACCACCTGCAACAGTGGAGTGGGAATAATGATAGGGTGCAAACGTGGTTTTGCCTTGATTATCACGTTAATTATGATTGTCGCGTCAGTTCAGGTTGCCTGGGCTGAAGATGATCTGCCATCCGTAATCTCTGAAGCCGTGACCTTATATGAAGACGGGGAGTTTGAAAATTCCATCGAAAAACTGGAGAAATACCTGGACTCAAATCCCGGCAGCCAGTTCACATCTATATCAAAACTCCTCCTGGGACGAAATGAATTTGCTCTTGGTCACTATACAAAAGCATTACGAAATGCCCAGGAAGTTCTCACACAGTATCCCGGAAGTCCACTTGTACCACAGGTCTACTACCTTTTAGCAACAATTTACCAGGCACGTGGTGACAGTTACGAAGCAGCCAGGGCGTTGGTTAATTGTCTCGATTCAGGTGCCGTCGGTGAGGTTTCCCTCCAGGCAGAGGAAAAACTCCATGAACTCGCTGGCGGTGCGGTTCTTTACCGCCTGGAAACATTGAGGGAGATTGCGCGAAGCGATGCAAGCCGGCTGGCATTAAGTATGCTGCGTCCACCTGTGTCAGAATCACCCAGGATTGGCGTTGTTGTGGGCGGGAGTAAGCAGGATTCCGTGGGAAAGGAAATAGTCGAAGGAATAAAAACAGCAATTTCCATTTATAACCAGGATAATGACACACTGGCAGAATTAATCCTCAAAGATGATGTAAATGATGAGATTGAATCTATTGTCGCGACCAGGGAACTGATCCAGGAGTCCGGTGCCTGGGGAATAATTGGTTACGGTTCAGAGAGTGAAGCTGTAGCGGTTGCTGCTGAAGCACAAGCTGAGGGATACCCTACACTGCTGCCGGGTTATAGAAAACCGGGAGTTTACGCAATAGGACCATCAGTTTTCCAGGTAGAGGCCGATTGGTATCGTGAAGGACAGATCGCTGCTTCCTATGCTGTAGATTCACTTAATTTGAAATCATTCGCCGTTATAGCTCCCGCAACTGAACGGGGTAATGAGAATGTCTCCGGATTTGTTGATATTGTTGAAAACAGTGACAGTACGGAGCTGGTAGCCCTTGAGTGGTATTTCCCGGATGAAGGAGTCAGTTTAAGCAGGCAATTCCTCAGGATCCGTGATATAGCTTTCCGCAGGGCTTTTAAGGATACATTGTTGCAAGTACTACCGGATTCCGTGGAACTCGACAGCGCGATGTTTGAAGAATTCTGGCGAGCTCACCAGGACAGTATTCGTATAAGTCCGGAATATAAAAGTGGTTCTATTGATTCAAATGACATTGAACTTTCAACCATTGACGCGTTTTATTTCCCGATTGAATCGGGTACTATACCGCTTTTCGCACCGCAATTCGCGTTCTACAGTTTCCGTACACAGCGATTTGGTAATTCTGCCTGGTATGAACCCGAGGAGCTCTACCGTCATCGCCAGTATGTCGAGGATATGGTTTTTACAGCACCCTATTTGCTTCACAGTGACGAGGAAGAGTATAAACAGATGGCCGTGGCGTTAAATGACTCCTTTAAAGTCGCGCCTACCCGCTGGCATATCCGGGGTTATGATGCCGCGAGATTACTGCTCGATCCTGTAAAAGATGGATTCAGGGGGCCATTTGAAACCGGTGATTACCTGAGAAAGATTAGGGAAGCCAGGCTGGCATCGGGATACCAGTATTTCCATGATAATTATAATAACGGTCAGAACATGCAGCTTCTTAACATAATTGAAGGTGAGGTAGTTGTCGAAGATCAATCACGAAGGCAGTTACAGCTTATAAAAATGATCCCGGAAGTGTTTCCGGGAGAATGAATTTCCTCCTATTAACCAGAAATGTTAGCACGGTCACTCCGACCGCAAATTCGAAACTATATATTCACGAAATATACCAAAGTCTTTCAAAGACGAAGGAACAAAATTGAACCTTTTACAGGCGTTAATTCTCGGTTTAGTCCAGGGTTTAACCGAGTTTTTGCCAATATCGTCTTCAGGGCACCTGGTTCTTTTTAATCACTTCCTGGACGTAAATCTTGACAATATTACGTTTGAAGTTGCTGTACATGTAGGAACTCTGTTTTCAGTAATAATCTATTTTCGAAACGATCTGTTGAACGTTATAAGGGATTTTATTAAAGGTGGGGAGTACAGGAAAGTAGGGTGGATGCTTATCCTGGCAATGGTACCCACTGTAATTATCGGCTTGGGATTTAAAGATATAATTGAAGGATTATTCCAGTCACCAAAATTTGCAGCAGGTGGTTTAATATTTACTAGTGCAATATTATTTCTGGCCGAAAAGGTAAAACCTGGTGTAAAGAGTTTAACCAGGGCAAATTGGTTAAACGCAATAATTATAGGAACCTTCCAAGGATTAGCGATAATCCCGGGTATCAGCAGGAGCGGTTCAACGATTTCTGCCGGGATTTTTACAAACATGGAGAGAGATGCAGCCGCAAGGTTCAGCTTTTTGCTGTCAATTCCAGCGATTCTTGGCGCGGCAACTTTAATGATAAAGGATTTTACGGTAATTGAGCCGGGTTTGATCGGTGCGTTTATAGTCGGCTTTTTTGCATCACTGGTAAGTGGATACTTGGCGATAGGTATCCTGATGAGGATTATTCGTAAAGGTAAGCTGTACGGATTCAGTATTTATACATTAGTGGTTGGCTTAACTGGTTTGATACTTCTACCGGTATAAAATTTCTATTTTAGTTAGAACAATTGTAATTTCAATATTGCTTTTAATATTTTAGGGTAGTTGGAATCATAATTAACAATGTTACGGTTTGATAAGTGAAATTATTATCATTCATTAAACATTGAGTCTGTTATGGAAAAAATTAAAGTCTTGCATATCAGCGGGCCTCTTGTACGAAGTGGAGTTGGGACCTCCCTAATTAATCTTCTTCGCAAGATTGATCGCGACAAGTTCCAGATGGATTTCCTGGTTAAAGCTGGTCGGGATGGCTATTACAATGAAGAGGCAGAGCAGTTGGGCAGCAACCTGATTCCAGTTAAGACCTGGCGAATGCCCTGGTGCCCTACAAATCCGATGGCAAGAGAGGTTCGAAAAGCTTGCGATGGTTACGATATAGTACATTCACATGCTTTTGCCTACTGCGGTTATGTCCTGAAATGGGCTCTACAGGCAGGGGTTAAAGTTCGAATTTCGCATAGCAGGATGACACCCACCTGGATAAATGAAGGCCCATTCTATAATAAACTTATTCATTATTACTCAAAAGTCGTAACAAATCGTTATGTGACGCACGGTCTGGCTGTATCACCAATGGCCGCCGAAGCGAAATTTGGACCTGACTGGCGTGAAGATAAACGAATTTCTTTGCACTCAACCTGTACAGATTTTACACCCTTTAGAGAAGATGTTAACCGTAAGGAAGTGAGAAAAGAGCTGGGACTGCCGCTTGATTCGTATGTTTTCGGACATGTCGGTTGGATTAACGATCAGAAAAATCATACGTTCTTAATAAAAGTATTTGAAAAATATGCTCTTGACAGACCGGAAGCTCATCTTGCGCTTGTTGGCGACATGGGCAGGGATGTTAAACTGAAACAGAAAATTGTTAAACAGATAGATAATTCTCCTGTCCGTGACAGAGTTCATATGATAGGAAAAAGAAATGATGTTCCCAGGCTGATGAAAGGCGCTTTTGATTTCTTCCTCTTCCCATCAAATCATGAGGGTTTAGGATTGGTTGCCATTGAGGCACAGGCTGCCGGGTTACCTGTACTGGCATCAACCGCGGTGCCGCAAGAGGCAACAGTTATAGATGGTCTTGTTCACTATAAATCTCTTGAAAATTCACTCGACGAATGGGTTGCCGAGGTCGACAGGATTAGGACTAATCCTTCACCTCTTAGCCAGGAAGAAGCACTGGATTTAGTCGAACAGAGTGATTTTAATGTTAACGTTAATGTTAAAAAGCTTGAGATGCTGTATTTGAAAGCAATGAGAAACGGTCATTAGCCGGAAAATCAAGGTAAAATTGAAAGAATTCAAAATAGATTTTGCAGGTGTAGGTGCCGGTAAGTCAGGAACAACCTGGACCTTTACCTGTCTTGCAGAACATCCCCAGGTATGTATGGGAGCAGGAAAAGAGCTCAACTATTTCTGCAAACAACATGTACTTGATAATGTTGGCGAATCCGGAAGACAGTACAATACAGCACATTATGACTTAGGCCCCGAATGGCTGGAAAAACAATTTGAGCACAGAGAACCGGGGCAGATACTTGGTGAAATAAGTCCTGCCTATATTTATGATCCCGAAACTCCGGGATTACTCCTCGATCATAATCCCGATATAAAAATTATCTTCAACCTTAGAAATCCTGTAGATGCTATGTATTCGGCATATTCACACGCCAAACGCCTGCATCTTCCCCCCGATTTTGCTTTTGAAAGTTATGCGGAAAAGTATCCCAGGGTACTGGAATACTACAGTTATGCCGGTCATGTAAAACGTTACCTGGAAAAATTCAATCCAGATAACCTGATGTTTATTCTCCTGGAAGATATAAAAAAGGATTCAGCACTGGTATTTAAGAATTTGTGTGACTTCCTGGGTATTGATAATTCATTCCAACCTGAAAGCCTTAACAAGCGTGTGCTTGAAAGGAAAGAGGTTAAAAGTTACATGGTCAGGGACCTGCAAAGGAAGATTTCCATATCCGGTGATAAAGGGCACTTTGCCGGGATCAAAAAAGCCTTAAAAAAAGTTGGATTCGGGTATCTTGCTGCAAAACTCAACCGGTTGAATAGAAAACCATCAAACAATGTTTCCATAGCCTCAGGTGTTCGAGATTCAATGCTGAAATATTTCAGAGAGAGTAATCAAAAACTTAGTGATATGATTAAAAGAGACCTGAGTCACTGGAATTAAAAGTTTCAACCTACGGCCATCCTAAAATGGGCACTGATAATTTGTTCTGTTTATTCCATTTATATACTTTTTCAGTAAGTGCCTTAATTTCCACATCAACCTTTTCAGATTGAAATTACATACCCGCTAGCTAAGCTTATCCATATTGATACTCAAATATTTTATTCGGGTAGAACCCGGGTAAATATTCTAATGATTATGATCGGTTTCGTTGTATTACAGGCAGGCGGACGGCTGGGAATTGGTATAAAAAGTGGATCATACATCAAGAAATTATACAAAATTCAGGGTATATACTCATCTCTGCAACTATTTTTAACTATCATCGCGCTTGATAATTCAGATTTTAGTAGCTATTATCTTAACACAAATAATTAAAATTATCATTAGTGCATATTTTGCGAAAAAGCGTCATGGAGAAATATTTGTATCGTAGAGAACAAGTATAATTAATACAGCTCATTAAACTGCATACTTTGTCCCGCTGGGAAAGAAATGAAGAAGATACGAATTTTACACATCAGTGGTCCTCTTGTAAGAAGTGGTGTCGCAACATCTCTGATAAACATCCTACGTAGAATTAACCGCGAAAAGTTTCAACTGGATTTTTTAGTCAAAGCTGGCTGGGAAGGATATTACGAAGAAGAAGCCAGGCAATTAGGCAGCAAACTCATTCCAATGAAGACTTGGCGAAAACCATGGTTTCCCTTCAATCCAATGGCTAAAGAGGTGCGTCAAGCTTGTAAAGAATATGATATCGTTCATTCACATGCATTTGCATACTGTGGATTTGTATTAAAATGGGCAGCACAAGTTGGTGTTAAAGTAAGAATATCTCATAGTCGTATGTCACCAACATGGATCAACGAAGGTCCCTTCTATAACGAGCTTATTCATAGATATTCCAAGATTATAACAAATCGATATACAACGCATGGATTTGCAGTATCACCAATGGCTGCTGAAGCGAAATTTGGACCGGGATGGCAAGAAGATAAACGGATTTCCATTCTTCCAACTTGTACTGATATGGAGATTTTTAAAAAAGAGATAGATAGAACCGAAGTAAGAAATGAACTAGGAATACCTCTCGATTCATTTGTTATTGGCCATGTTGGATGGATAAACGAACAAAAGAATCACAAATTTTTATTGAAAGTTTTTGAAAAATACGCTATTAATAAGCCCGAAGTTCATCTTTTACTTGTAGGCGATCAAGCTAAGGACATTCGCCTTAAGGAAAAGATTTTAAATCAAATACAACAGTCACCAGTCCGTGATAGGATACATATGCTTGGAAAAAGACCGGATGTACCCAGGTTGATGAAGGGTGCTTTTGATTTTTTCCTGTTTCCATCAAATCACGAAGGGTTGGGTTTAGCTCTTATAGAAGCCCAGGCAGCAGGATTACCGATTCTGACTTCAACCGCTGTTCCCCCTGAGGCATCCGTAGTAAATAATTTGGTAAAATTTAGGTCTCTTGATGCTCCCATCAGCGACTGGGTGAAAGATATAGATTATAAAAGAAATAACCCGTCATCTATGAGCAAATCAGAAGCATTGAGTATTGTAGAGAATAGCGATTACAATGTAATAAATAACGTTAAGATGCTCGAATCTTTATATTCAACTGTATTGGATGAAATAGAAGTTTAGTAGAAACTGAGGAAATAGGTTGGATCAGTTTAAATTAGATTTTGTTGGTGTAGGAGCGGGCAAATCTGGTACAACTTGGACTTTCACTTGTCTGAGAAAACATCCCCAGGTGTGCATGGGAAAAGGGAAGGAGCTCAACTATTTTTGCAAATTTCATGTTCTAGATAATGTAGCAAGACCTGGAAGATTTTATAATACATCACATTATGAGCGTGGACTGGAATGGTTGAAGTCGAGATTCGATCACCGGAATGAAAACCAGACTTTAGGGGAAATCAGCCCATCTTATCTTTATGATCCATCGACACCCGATCTTCTTAAAAAACATAATCCTAATATAAAGTTAATCTTTAATTTTAGAAATCCGATTGATGCACTCTACTCAGCCTTTTTCCATGCAAAACAGCAACACCTTCCTTCAAACTTCACCTTCGAGCAGTACCCTGAAAAATACCCCAGAACTTTGGAATATTTTAAATATGCTCAACATTTATTGAGGTTTAAGGAATATTTTAGCTCTGAGCAGATGATTTTTATCTTGATGGACGATTTACAGTTAGACGCAAAAAGTATTTATGATTCTTTATGTAATTTTTTGGAAGTAGATTCATCTCATCAACCAGATGTGTTGAATAGAGCCGCAATGACACGTAAGGAACTAAGAAGTTATTTTGTCAGGGATGTAGTAAAAAAGGTTTTCGGATTTTCGGAAGATATTATAAACGTGGACATGAATCACAAGTCTTCATTTAAATCCGGGTTAGATAGACTGGGAAGTAAAATCCTGAAAATGAATCGAAAACCTGCAAAACCCATTGCCATGAATCCCGAAACTCGTTCGTCACTTATTGAATTATTCAGCGAGAGCAATCTTGAGCTAGGAGAAATATTGAATCGAGACCTAAGTCATTGGAATCAATAGGTTCAACTTCTGCTTTCTTACAAAATATACTATCACCACTTAATCGCTTGCTTCATGATTTTCTTCAGGATGATCATCCTGGTTTGAGTCATGTTGATTCTCTTCTACTGCAGGTTCTGCACTCTCACTCACGTTATCGGTCACCGGTGTTTCCGGTTTCGCCGGTTTTTCCTCTTTCCATTGATCCCTAAGAGCTCTTCTGAGGATAACACCACTTGGTGACCTGGGAAGCCTGTCTATCACGTAAATTCGGCTTGGCGCTTTATAGCGTGAGAGGTACTCCTGGCAATATTCAATCAGGTCGTTTTCATCCACGGGTTCACCACCACGGGCAACCACGTATGCAATGATATCTTCACCCATCCTTGGATCAGGAACGCCGATTACTGCGCTTGCATAGACACTTGGGTGAGCATTAAGTATTCCTTCAACTTCACGTGGATAAACCGAGAAACCACCTTTGTTTATGCGGTCATGAAATCTACCTACACCAAAGAGAAATCCATCAATGTCAATTCTGCCGAGATCTGATGTGTGAAACCAACCATCTTCATCAATCGCAATCTCGGTTGCGTCAGGACGATTCCAATAACCTTTAAATACCCCTTTTCCCCTGACCTGTATTTCTCCGATCTGTTCAATATTCAAATCCGCATTATTTTCGTCGGCGATCCTGATTTCCATGCCTGATATTGGACGGCCAAGAGCTTCTCTTGCAGTTTCTTCGATGTGTGATGGATTTACAGCAATTGTTGGCGATGTTTCGCATGTACCGTAAACAGTCGCCAGTCGTGTACTGAACATTGACTCGAATCTAGTTGTAGCTGAATGATCCAAAGGTCCGCCACCACACACGGCAAAAGACAGTTTTCCTATTTCACCTTCATAACCTTCAGCTTCAATGATACTGGTAAAATGTATGGGGAGTCCGATCAAAACAGAAACCTTGCCATCTGAAATAGCTTCAATCGCTTCAATTGGATCAAACCGAGTTTGCAGGATCATCGAGGCATTGGATCTCAAAGCCAGGTACAATTGAAGGGTGTTTCCAAATGGGTGATAGAAGGGGATGGCAGTAAGAATTTTATCCTGTGAACGAACTTTAAGAGATTTAAGAGTTTCGTTGCTGCTGTATAGAATATTTTCGTGACTGATCATCGCACCCTTGGGACGCCCGGTAACTCCGGCTGTATATCGGATTGTTGCTATATCGTCACCTCCACCAATCGGTTTATCGTCATATGAAGGTGAATCCAGGAGCCATGATTCAAAGTTGAATACATTCTCAGAACTTTCGCTGCCTATTTCAATCCTGTATCTAAGGCTTTCTGTTTGAGCTGCTGCTTCATTGATCTCGTCGCTGTATCCATTCCAGGCAAAAAGCACCTTGGATTCACTGTCATCAAGTAGGTATCCGAGCTCTGTACTGCGGGTGAAGATATGTACGGGGACTACAATAGCTCCCGCTAGCAAAATTCCATGTTGTATGAATATGTAGGGGAGTGTATTCGGTAACATTACCGCGACACGATCCCCGGACCTGATTCCCAGTTTGATCAGTCCACCAGCGACTTTCCTGGCCGCCATTTCTACATTTTTCCAACTAATCTCTCTTTCATTCCAGATTATCGAGCTGGAACTGGCTGGTTCTCGCTTTACCCGGTTAATAATTAAATCAAATAAATTAATATGTTTAGACATTATTCCAATCTTTCACGATCAAGTTCACGGAATCCAACTGCTTCCAATACATCAGGCTCACGTACAAATTCTTCATTTGCCAGGTCAGCGATAGTTCTTGCAACTTTCAGGGATCGATGATGTGCCCTGGCAGATAATCCCAACCTTCCTATGGCGGACTGCAATACCTTTTCAGCTTCTTCAGTCACATTTGCGATTTCACGGATGTGACGGGAATTCATCTCGCCATTGGAAAATATATTTGTTCCGTCAAAACGTTCAAGTTGTTTTTCCCTTGCTTTTATAACTCGCTCTCGAATGGAAACTGATTGTTCACCTTCCTTTTTCAGCGTTAAATCTTTCGGGTTTACTGCAGGCACGGGAATATGAAGATCAATCCTGTCCATCATCGGACCTGATATTCTTGACCTGTAGCCGCGAACTTGTGCGTGATTGCAGGTACAATTTCGATTCGTATCTCCAAGGTACCCGCATGGGCAAGGATTCATAGCTGCAATAAACAGGAACCTGGCGGGAAAACGTGTGGTTGTAGCTACTCTTGCGATTACAACTTCACCATCTTCAAGCGGTTGACGCATCGCCTCAAGGGCACCCTTTTTAAATTCCGGGAGTTCGTCAAGAAATAGAACTCCCCGATGGGCGAGGCTGACCTCTCCCGGGATCGGAACAGTACCTCCACCAATTAAACCCGGATCGGAAATTGTATGGTGTGGACTCCTGAAAGGTCTTGTTGCCATTAATGCCTGATCCGGTTTTAAGGTACCTGCAACAGAATGAATTCGTGTAGTCTCCAGTGCTTCATCGAGTGTTGGATCGGGTAGAATTGTTGGAAGACGCCTGGAAAGCATTGTTTTCCCTGAACCGGGTGGTCCGATTAAGAGAATATTGTGATTACCTGACGCGGCTATTTCAAGGGCACGTTTTGCACGTTCCTGCCCCTTAACTTCGCAATAATCTTCATCGTATTTTCGTTGATTCCGGTAGAGATCCATTATATCAACAGAATATGGAATATGCGTATTATCACCATTTATAAAATCAATAACTTCTCGGAGGGTTTTCATTGGATAAACATTTACACCTTCTGCAACCGCCGCTTCATCAGCATTCTCTTCGGGAACTATAATCGATTTATTTCCAATATCTCTCACGGCTAAGGCGGCGGGAAGTGCGCCTCTCACCGGTCGCAATCTTCCATCGAGTGACAGTTCCCCTATACACACATAATTTTTCAGGTTATCTGTCCGTACCTGCCCTGTGGCAGCGATCAATCCAACGGCAATGGGGAGGTCTAGTGCGCTTCCTTCTTTTCGTAAATCAGCGGGCGCGAGATTTACAGTCACTCTTGTTCGTTTGAAAATGTAGCCGCTGTTTTTTATTGCGGCAGAAACCCTGTCTTTGGCTTCCTTGATGGAAGTCCCAGCAAGTCCAACGATCGAAAAGTAATATAGTCCACCTTCAATCTGGCTCTCGACTTCAACCAGGGTGGCATCAATACCCTGCAGAGCAACCGTATAGAGCTTGCTGAACATCTAGCTTTTTGTCCTGAAAATTATGGCGGCCATAGGTTTGTATGTTTCCTTATCTCTCCTGTAAGAGCTTAAGTACATATTCGAATAAGTACAAGTCCAACTACCCATTTCTACAATTGCACCGGCGCTCTCACCCGCCAGTTTTGCTCCGAGGGCAAGGTCGAGGAAAGAGCGATCACCATTTTGCTGCACAATTTGTTTATAAATATCATGTTCAATGAATTTATCCGCTACCTCTTGCCCGACTTCAAAGTTTTCTACGGATATCCCGGGGCCAACAGCCATGTAGATTTTATCTTTATCCGCAACGTTAATAGTACTGACCAGGTTCTGGATTATTCCATCGAGAAGTCCGCGCCAGCCAACATGTGCCAGCCCGATCCAGCCACTATCAGGGGCACATAACCATACCGGCATACAATCAGCATGAGTTGTTAATAAAACAATATCCAAATCGTTAGTAACAAGTCCATCGGCAATTCCCGGTGCACTAGTGAGTTCTCTGGCGCCACGCCTTGCATCAGTTCTATCGACCTTGAGAATATCTGAAGTATGATCCAGGTGGGGTGAGACAACATTATCTATCTTCTGCTTGAATAGTTTCAGGAATTCCATGCGGTTATGTGAGACTTCCCACTCAGGACCTCTTTTGAACGACATCGCTCCAAAGCTTTTACGAGATAAGCCCCAGGTAACGGTACTGCCGTCCGGTAAATTGAAACTGCCCGCTAAGGCAGCAAATTCAGTTTTGACATTTTGGACAGAAAAAGGTGCTTCTTCCATTTTGTGATATCCGTTCTATATTTGATTTGCACTTCGGACAAGGTTCCCCATGCTTACCGTAAACTGCCAGGCTGTTTCCATATTCACCTGTGCTACCGTCTGGTCGCCGATAATCAGAAAATGTTGTCCCCATCTGGTCGATCGCGTCTTTTAATATTTTGCGTATTGATCGATGCAGTGATTTTACCTGGTTTTCTTCGATATTCTCCGCGGGAGTTAATGGGTGGATACCCGACCGGTAACAAATTTCCGATGCATAGATATTACCAATACCCGCGATTAAATCCTGGCGAAGCAGGACTGTTTTGATACCGGTTTTTTTACCTTGGAGAAACTCAGCCAGCTTTTTCGCGGAAAACGCAGGATCCAGCGGTTCGATTCCAAGGTTCTGTAGTCCTGAAGGTATCGGTTCTTCAAGGAGAAATATAGATCCGAAAGTCCTGATATCTACGAAACTCAAAACTTTTGAATCTGACAAGTGGAAGACCGCCCTGGTATGCGGTGATTCTTCAGGTTTGTTTCCCAGGATCAGACTGCCAGTCATCCTTAAATGGACTACAACAGCAGGTCTAGCTCCAGAAAGCTCGAACAGGATATATTTACCCCTTCGCTGGAGCTTATTGATGACAGCTCCTTTACAAACTTTTCTGAGTCTTTTACTGGACGAATCTCTGTATACCCTGGGATGAAGAAGATCAAGCCTGGTAATATTACGACCTTCCAAACCAGGTTTTAGGGAACGTATAATTGTTTCAACTTCCGGCAGTTCAGGCATCTTCGGTAAACCTTTTTACGACAAAGGATGCAAGTTTTTCCAGTACTTGTTGATCCTCAGTGCCGAAAGCTTTGATCTCATCACCATCGATATCCAGCTCACCAATGACTTCATCACCGTTGATCAATGGAACAACAATTTCGCTCTTGGTGCTTGGAAAACATGCCAGGTATTCCGAACGTTCACTGACGTCGTCAACTATAACAGTTTCACCGGTCCTGGCAGCTAATCCGCATATTCCTTCACCGATGGGGATAATTACATGTTCGGTGGCTTCCTTACCTTTCCAGGCGCCAAGGTGCAGTTTTCCCTCCTTGACCCAATAGAAACCAATCCAGGAATAATGCGGTATTTTTTCATACAATTCCTCAACGATTCTTGACTCAAATTCAGAGAATGACAGCTCGCTATAGTCGTTTAAAAGGCTATTAATGACACTTTCTATTTTATTCATGATTACCCTGAGAAAATACGACCCAGTAGTTTAACAGACCGGGTCGAAGTTTACATATCTATAATTGTCCGGTCGAAGTATTATACTTCACTCCAGTACTTTGCCAGGTGTAAAATTGTTTCAGTTGCCTTTAACATGCTCGACTCTGCAACCCACTCTCGGCGGGAGTGGAAGAGGAGGCCACCGGCAAAAATGTTCGGTGTTGGATGACCCAATTGTGTAAGTCGTGCGCCATCTGTCCCACCACGAATTGATTTCCTGATGACTTTTACACCAACGTCTTCAATAGCTTTTTGCGCCAGGTCCATCACCTCGGGTGTTTCCCTGATAATATCACGCATATTCTGGTACTGGTGTTTAAACTGCAGGTCGATGCCCAGCCCCGGATTTTTCTTGAGAAAATATTCCTTGAGACTTTCCAGCAATGCCATCCGTTCTTTATTAATATCTTCTTCAAAATCACGGATGATCATCACCAGTTTGGCATTTTCGAAATCACCTTCGATGTTGACAACATGGAAAAATCCTTCATGTTTTTCGGTTGTCGCGGGAGTCTGCCATTCAGGGAGGGCAGCAGCAAATTGACCGGCTATCAATACTGCGTTTACCATTTTACCCTTAGCGTATCCTGGGTGAACGCCAACGCCCTTAAACACTACGTCCGCGCGCCAGGCATCAAAATTCTCACCTTCCAGTTCGCCGGGATAACCACCATCAAATGTATAACAGAACCTCGGCAGCCAGTCTTCATCGATCTTCACCGTTCCCGCACCAATCTCCTCATCGGGAGTAAAACATACCTTTATTTCACCATGCTTTAATTCCGGGTATTTTTTAAAGGTTGCCATTGCAGCCATAATTTCAGCTACACCCGCCTTATCATCCGCGCCAAGTAAAGTTTTACCTGATGCTGTGATTATAGTATCCCCTACAAAGTCGCCCAATTCAGGTGAATCGTCAGTAGACAGTGTAAGTTCAGGATCATCGGGGTAGGTAATTGTTGAACCATCCCAGTTCTCAATCCTGCGTGGTTTAACATTTTCACCCGGTTGATCTGGTGACGTATCAATATGGGCAAGTAACCCAAAGTTTGCGGATGTTGCACCATTTGAAGCGGGAAGGATTCCATATACATACGCATGGTCATCACATTTTACATCCTGAAGACCAAGCTCATTCAACTCTGTTTCAAGCATTTTTGCCAGGTCAAACTGACGTTCTGTTGAGGGTGTTCCCTTGCCGTTTTCATCTGATGTTGTAAATACCTGGACGTAACGAAGAAATCGTTCACGAACTTCGCTTTGCATAAAATCACGCATCTCGTCAGAAATCATTTCTATACTCCAAATATGTTTAAGTAAAAGTGAATTGTATACAGTGGGATGAAGGTAATTAATTTTTATCCCTAATAAAAATATATTTACTCCAATAAAAAAAGCGGTCTTGCGACCGCTTTTGATCTATTCCTAGTATGATCGATTTGCTCGTTTTGGACTGCCCTTTGGACCGCCTTCCGTAGCCTTGGACATACTCATCAGGAACTCTTCGTTTGACTTTGAGTTCCTCATCTTGTCGATGATGAACTTCATGGTCTCCATCGGGCTGTAATCGGACAACATATTCCTGAGAATCCAGACACGGTTGAGAATATGTTCTTCGAGAATTCTTTCTTCTTTTCGGGTACCACTGCGGTTTATTTCAATGGCCGGGAATACCCTTGCTTCCGCAAGACGTCTCTCGAGGACAAGTTCCATGTTACCGGTTCCCTTGAACTCTTCAAAGATGACTTCATCCATCCTGCTGCCGGTTTCCACGAGAGCAGTAGCCATGATTGTCAGGCTGCCGCCGTTCTCAATATTCCGCGCTGCACCGAAGAATTTTTTCGGTTCGTAAAGTGCAGTAGCGTCAACACCACCGGATAGAATCCTGCCTGAATGAGGTGCTACCGAGTTATGTGCCCTGGCCAGGCGGGTTATTGAATCAAGAAGAATAACGACATCACGACCGTACTCGACCAGTCGTTTGGCTTTTTCGATAACCATGCTGGAAACCTGGATATGCCGTTCTGGTCTTTCGTCAAATGTAGAGGAGACTACTTCACTCTTAACATTACGCTGGAAGTCGGTAACCTCTTCCGGACGCTCATCTATCAGCAGGACAATCAACGTTATTTCTGGATGGTTAGATTCAATAGCGTGCGCTATTTTCTGCAGCAGAACAGTTTTACCTGTTCTTGGCGGGGCGACGATTAGACCGCGTTGTCCCTTGCCAATGGGATCAAATAGATCCATAATCCTTGTTGAAAGATCTTTTGGCTCATATTCGAGGTTTATTCTTTCATCGGGATGGAGGGGGACAAGGTTTTCAAACAGGATGGAATCTCGTACTTTTTCCGGGCTTTCAAAGTTTACTGCTTCGACCTTCAGCAACGCGAAAAATCGTTCATTCTCTTTTGGTGGTCGAATCTGACCGGCTACAATATGTCCCTTTCGAAGACCGAATCGTTTAATCTGTGAGGGTGAGACATAAATATCATCCGGACCCGGAAGGTAGTTTGAAGCCTGGCTACGGAGAAAGCCATAGCCATCTGGAAGGATTTCCAATACACCATTTCCGAAAATCAGACCTTCTTTCTGCGCCTGTTTTTCGAGAATCTTGAAAATCAATTCTTTTCTTGGATAACCACTGTAACCTTCGACGCCAACCTCTTTTGCTTTTTTATTGAGGTCTGCGATTTTGAGGTCACTCAATTCGGCAAGTTCCATCTGCATAAAATCCTTCTAAAAAAATGTGAAGAAATTGAAGCTGTTTCTCACGTTATATCTTGATATTTTGTAAGCGAAATTATCGGAATTCCCTTTATCCATGAGGGTAATAGGATGAATATTTAGAAGATAACTCAATTGCTATACAACCAGGATGTTTATCTAAGATTAATTAATGATATCTGTTGTGTATTAACCCAAATCAGCTGAACGGTAATTTCAATTCGCCCTAAGCTGGATGATGAACAATATGAGGTATCTATACCGCGGACCGAATGGGTAAGCTCCCTAAAGCTAATAATTCACTATTCTAATTGTCAAGAGCATAATGTGATGTTTTTCCTTAAAAGAAAACAAATTTATTGCCTTGCAAGACCTATACAGCTCGGATATCTTTACGGAATGTCGAGAAAGAAAAAAACATCACAAAAAAGAAACCTGGAACAGCCCCTTGAAAATTCATACTCGGAAAATGGCATTACAGTTTCCGGTGAAGAGGATTCTGAGAGGTTAGCTGAACCCATCGGGTATTTCCGTAAACACGGTGGATTGCCTGCGGTTAAAAAATCTCTTGGTCAGAACTGGCTGGTCGATTCTTCAGCAGCAGAGGAGATAGTAAGATCATTATCGCTGTCACCAGGTGACAGGGTTATCGAAGTTGGTCCCGGGGGAGGAGCACTGACAAGTATCCTCCTTGATACCGGCGCCAAAGTATCTGCCATAGAGATTGACCAGAGGATGGTCGAAGTTCTGAAGTCAAAGTTTGAATCAAATGATAACATCGATATTATTCATTCGAATATTCTAACTGCTGAATTTTTAGATATAACAGACGGTGAAAATTTTTCACTCGTTGGAAATCTTCCCTATCATATTACATCTTCACTGTTGTTCAAAATAATGGATCACGCTCGTATTAATCCCGGCACACTTCGCAGAATTGTCGTGATGATGCAGGTTGAAGTTGCCGAAAGAATTGCTTCGCCACCGGGTCACAGTGATTATGGAATATTATCGGTATTTACCAGGTTATGGGGTGATCCGGAACTGGTATTAAAGGTAGACCGCAGCAGTTTCAATCCAGCGCCAAAAGTTGATGCGGGAGTAATTCGGCTTGACCTCGCGGCATATCCTCGTTATCCTTTGCCCCATTGGCAAACTTTCAAAAGGCTGGTAAAGGGAACATTTCATATGAGACGGAAGATGCTGAGGAACAGCCTTCCGACCATCAGCCAGATAAGCGATTGGAAAATGATCGAGTTCGACTGGACTCGCAGACCACAAACTTTATCAACAGAAGAATTTGCCTGGTTAGCAGAACGATTAATCCCCTTGAAGGATCGTGACAGTGACGGAAGTAAGGACAGATAATCCAAATATCGAACGCCCGGCTCTCGATGATTTGAGAAAAGTACTCACTGAATTGTTAGACAATGAACAATTTGATGAGATCGGAGCATTTCTCTCTGAACTTCATCCTGCTGAAATTGCTGTCCTTATCGGTGCTTCAGGGGCACTTGAACGAAATATCGTCTTCGATCTTGTGGGCGAGGAAAACCAGCACGAAGTACTTGCTGAGCTGGAGGAGAGTGACCAGGAAAGACTGCTCGACCGGATGAGTGACGAAAAAATCGGTGACATTATCGAACAATTGGAATCCGATGATGCAGCCGATATTGTTGGTCTTCTCGATGAGCCGGTCAGGCAGCGTGTGCTTGAAGCCACTGAGGCGGAAGATCGTGAAGAAGTGGAAAAACTTCTTCTTTATGACGAAGAATCCGCCGGTGGTTTGATGGCTTTGGAAATGGTCACGGTAAAAGATACCGTTACCGTCCAGAACGCGATTGAAGTTGTCCGAAAAGCAAAAGTAACTGAAGACATTGATGATATACATTATGTATATGTCGTAGACAGCGAACTTCATCTGAGGGGCAGGATTTCCATCCTCGATTTGATGCTGGCATCACCAGGGATTAAAGTCAGTGAGATTCTTGATCCTGAAATGATTACAGTACGTGCTGATCTCGACCAGGAGGAAGTAGCACACATATTCCGCAGGTATGACCTTATCAGTGCACCCGTAGTTGATGAAGATGGACGGTTGATCGGTCGAATTACCGTCGACGATATCGTTGATGTTATCCAGGATGAAGCGGAAGAAGATATTGCCCATCTTAGTGGTGCCGGAGAAGAGGAAGTTGGGGAGAGGAACCTTTTACGCATTAGCAGAGCCCGTCTTCCATGGTTACTGGTAGCATTTTTTGGCGAATTGTTAAGCGCGCTGGTCATCGCTCGATATGAATTTGCCCTTGAACAGCTGCTTATAATAGCCTTCTTCATCCCTGTTGTAATCGCGGTGGCAGGAAACGTGGGAATTCAATCATCAACAATTGTAGTTCGTGGATTTGCTACAGGGGAAATTCCAGTCAACAGAACATTTCAAAGGATTGCCAGGGAGATTGGTGTCGGTTTGATTAACGGGATTGTGATATCTTCGATCTTCATGGGATTGATCTATCTCTGGAAAGGTGAGTTGATGATAGCCTTTGCTGTCAGTCTTTCACTCATCTGTGTAATTCTTATTGCTGCCATGACGGGTGCCATGATTCCGTTCATCCTGAAGAAACTGAAACAGGATCCTGCTCACGCCTCAGGACCTTTTATAACGATGACCAACGACGTTATCGGATTGGCGGTATACCTGATTTTAACCACTACGATTCTACTCTGAGACCTACTTTTTCCCCTTACCCTCAGCTTTTGCCCGGGATAATTCATACAGTTCATTCAGCCGGTTATTCAGTTTCACGAAATACTCTTCAATCTTTTCAATCTTGTCCACCCTGAAACCATCCAGCAATATCTTACGGTTTTCGTGAACAATCGATTCCGAAAGCTGGATCTGGATGTCATTGACCAGTCTGTGTAAACCCGGCAGGTCTTTTTCCTTTCGAATCGATTCTAATCGTTCAAGGTAACCCGATAGTTTATCAGCCGTTTGAAGGTGAATTTTAATCATGATAGAACTAAATTGCTAAATGATTGGTTCATGATCAGTCTGTTGCCTGCCACGTTTCGGCCCTTTCAAAAGGGAATCATATAAAATCCGGTAACTTTTATACCGATCAAGGTGGATAAGTGACTCTTCGACGGCTTTTTCAACTGCACATCCCTTTTCACCTATATGTAAACAGTTGCGCCACTCACATTCATGCGCAAAAATTTCGAATTCTAAATAATGATATCGAAGATCCTCGGGTTCAACCGCCGGGTAAAATTCCCTGATACCGGGTGTGTCGGCGATAAAACTGTTATCTGAAAAAGGATAGATATATGTATGAGTTGTTGTATGAACACCTCGACCACTTGTTTCAGAAATCGCAGAAGTGTCCAGGTTTAAATCTTCGATCAGGATATTCAACAGCGTAGATTTACCAACGCCGGATGCTCCATATAAGAGGCTGGTTCTTCCTTTAAATTCAGCAATCAGCTCCTCTAAACCTTCATTTTTAATTGAACTTATCGAAAACAGTTTAAATCCTGCAGTTGACCAGGGCTCGCAGTATTCTTGAATATCATCCTCGGAATTCAAGTCGCTCTTGTTAACGACAATGATTGGTTTAATTCCTCCAACTGATGCTCCAACGAGTATTCTGTCAACGAGCCTGGGCGAAACAACAGGTTCTCGAATAGTTGCCAGGAGTACAATTTGGTCAATATTGGCGGCAATTTCCTTTATCCTGCCAAAGACGAATCTCTGGAGGAGGGATTTTC
Organism: bacterium; assembly: GCA_028278125.1. Next base: position 31,669 of record JANQEY010000148.1, read on the forward strand.
TTTTGTCGATTGATTGTATCCAGCCGTCTTTTGTATCTGACGGAGGTTCATAATAGACAACATCTCCGGGAACCGGCATTCCCGTGTATTTATTTTTATTACCCGGTTTAGATTTTCCTTTTGATGGTACCCTGCAGAAATCGAGGATCCCTGTCCCATTATCCACCAGGACACCTTCACGCATCCGGGTCAGAACCCTGCCGCTATTGTTAGTTTTAATATTCCTGGCTGATGTCATCTGCTTCTAATTGTTAATTCAGTGGTAATAGTACAAAAATAACAGCATCCCAGATAGCATGGGAGATTATTCCAGGGCCAATGTGTCCAACCTTTTTGTATAACAATCCCCATACAATTCCAGCAATCGCTGCGGCGCCAATTAATGTAATATTCAAAGATGGTACATGGATAATTATATAGAGGAACGTAGCAACCAGGAATCCTTTCCATGAACCCAGTTTAACACTCAACGTACGCTGAACAAACCCTCGCCAGAAAAGTTCTTCACCCGGTCCAATGGGGAAGAGGAGCAGGGTAAAGATTGTCCATTTTGACGCCTGGGATCGTGTTCCATATACCGCCTCAACCTGGTCAGTTCCGAATGGCAGTAAACGAACGACTATGTTTCCAACAAAAAATATTCCGTACAATATCACGGCGGTGGCAATCCCGATCAGAATATATCGGTACCAGCTTTTTCTATCAGCTGAAAAAGTATCCCTGTATACCAGTACAGCAATTGATCCAAGGGTAAAGGTTGCACAGGCTATTACTATCCAGAAAGGTGTCCCGGGTACAGCAAATAAAAAAAACCAGGTTATTGCTGCAGCGACCAGGCAAGTGAGCAGAAGGGGCAGCCCTGCAACCGGCTGCCCCTTATATTCTTGAGTTAAAAGCATAATTTAGAAATGGATGTAGTGACCGATAACAAAACCGACTATAAACAGGATACCAAACTGGAAATGAAGCTGTGCTGTCATTACATCGACCATAGCCCAGTGACTTCTTTCATTCTTTAACGATTCCAGGATAACCTTGTTCACTTTTAGCGCTGCCGGTATTGTAAGTATCGCCAGCAGGGCAAAGACCGGGGCATGTTTTAAAATAACCAGTGCAGCAAGGACTATATAGGAACTGAACAATAATGTTCCATAAATAATCCGGGCTCTTTTCCTGCCAACCAGGCTAGCCTGGGTCTGGAAACCTGAAGCGGTATCGTCTTCAATGTCACGCAGGTTGTTGGCGTATAAAATTGCCGCCACCAGGAAACCAACCGGAATTGAAACAATAACCGGGAGAAATTCGAGCCTGCCGACCTGTACAAAATGACCACCCCAGACCATTAAGGGTCCCATCAAAGCAAATACAAGAAATTCACCGAGCGCTTTATACTTGTATCCGATAGGATTAGCAGTATAAAAATATCCACCTGCAATTCCTGTGAGTCCGAAAGCTATAATCGGCCATCCCCTTTCGAGGAACAGGTAGATACCAATGAGAAAAGCAAGCCCGAACGCGATAAAACCACCGATCAGGACATGTTTTGGTGCCATCTGTTTTTCAACAAGAATACGGCTGCCACCGAATGTTTCCTCGCGGTCAACACCTTTTGTATAATCAAAATAGTCGCTTATAAGATTTGTGCCTGCATGCAGGATCAATCCACCCAATACTGCGGCAATCATTAACGGAACCTGGACAACTCCTGTCTGGTAAAAGGCGAGTGCGGTTCCAAGCAAAACCGGTGTGATTGAGGCTGTAAATGAAAATGCACGTACAGCCTGTATCCATATTCTAAGTGGGTAAGACAAATTTATCTCCTTTGTGTACTTTTATTCTGATTAATACTGTCCGGGAAATATATCTACAACATGTGAATGAGAAAAGTTTATCATCTTGCAAATAGAGTACTGAATATTACCCGCTGAATTTTATTTTATGTTTTTCGCAATACGACCTGATTTTTTCCCTTTGATCGCCCTGTATTTCGATCATGGTATTCTTCAAAGTGCCACCCGTACCGCAATACTTTTTAAGTTCCCTGGTCAGTAAATGCAAACGATCTGGTATTATACCACGTGTTTCGAGTACGGTAACTGTTTTCCCTCCGCGGCCTTTTCGCTCAAACCTGATGATTATTTTTTCTGTCTGTTTATTGCTGTTGTCAGCTGCTTGAGCTTCCGAATCGTCATTACTCGATTGTGAAACCGGACCAGTACTATAAACCAGTCCATCCTTGTCAGCTTTCCTTTTCATTACTGTTCAATCATGCTGATTGTTTCAGGATCAAGCCATCATCCGAGTTGGCTCGCGACGGTTAGTCAACGCGAAGCTCAATGCCTCAATCTCAATCGCCATATTCTCATTCCTGACAAATACCGTATCAGGAACCTGGAGAGTAATAGGCGCAAAGTTAAGAAACGCCCTGATTTTGCAATCAAGAAGGGTATCTACAACTCCCTGTGCATACTGAGCAGGGACAGCAATAATCGCAATCTTGATCTTATGGAGTTTTATTTCGTCATCCACGTTAGCAAAGTCACGTACTTCAAGACCGTGATAAGTATTGCCGATTTTGTTCTGGTCATTGTCAAGCAGCACTTTAATCAGGAAACCCTGCTGCCTGAATTGATCATAATCGAGTAGCGCACGTCCGATATTACCAGCGCCAATCAAAGCTACATTCCAGGTTTTGTTGATGCCAAGGATACGTGCAATGTTTCTCTGAAGATCGGCTACATAGTATCCAAGTCCTCTTCTACCGAAGGCACCAAAAAACGAGAGGTCTTTACGTACCTGGGCGGCGGTAAGGTTGTTCATGTCAGCAAGTTCCTGGCTGCTGATTGTTCTCATACCACGATCATAAGCAAATTTGAGAGACCTGTAATACTTGCTGAGACGATGTACAGTCGCGTCTGAAATCTTGTTTTCACTTAACAGGTGTCTGCCAAATGCATTCATAACTACCCCCTGTCAATGCAGGATTAAAATTATTATTCAACAGGATTCTCTTCAGAATCCTGGTCGTTCTCATCATTTTCTGCTAATTCTTCGTCTTCACCCTCATCGAGGATGTCGCCCTTGTCGTTGTCGTCTTTCTCATCAACATTTTTAACAACATGAGCAATAGAAGAGATTTCATCACCTTCATCAAGCCTGATAAGTTTTACACCCTGAGTTGCACGGCCGATGATCCGGACATCTTTGATAGCCTGTCGAATCATCATACCACGTTGTGTAATAATCATCAGGTCATCATCATCGAGAACCTCCATGATGGAAATCATGTTCCCGACTTTCGGCGAAGTTCTAAGTGTTATAACACCACCGGCACCACGCTTGGTTAAACGGTAATCGCCGATTTCGCTCCGCTTTCCGAATCCTTTGTCAGTAGCGACCAGTAACGTGCCATTCCTGCGGACAACTACCATTCCAACTACACTTTGTCCCTTGGGCAGGTTTACTCCACGTACCCCTGCAGCCCCACGTCCCATCGGACGGACATCAGTCTCACGGAACCGGACAGCCTTACCGCCACTTGTTCCGAGGATAACTTCACAGTTGCCATCAGTCAGGGAGGCACCAATCAGTTCATCCTCTTCACGAATGTTAATGGCGATAATACCGCCACGTCTTGGATTGGAGTAAGCGCTGAGATTGGTCTTTTTGACTGTCCCAAGTTTTGTGCAGAGAAGGATAAAGTGTTCGTCATCAAACTCTTTAACATTCACAAATGCCTTGATCTTCTCACCTGATATTTGCAGCAGGTTGATCAGGGCCTTACCCTTACTGACACGTCCCAGTTGAGGAATATCGTATACCTTCAGCCAGTGTAATCGTCCCTGGTCAGTGAAAAAGAGGACGTAATCATGGGTTGACGCTATAAACAGGTGTTCGATAAAATCTTCATCTTTTGTCGTCGCGCCGATTTTCCCATGACCACCGCGTCCCTGGCGCCGGTAGCTGGAGACAGGTTGACGTTTGATGTAACCTGTATGGCTGATCGTAACAACCATATCCTCTTCGGCGATCATATCCTCGATTGTGAACTCTTCGTAGTGTTTTACAACTTCCGTACGACGTTCGTCACCATAACGGTCAACAATCTCGTCCATCTCTTCCTTGATGATCTCCATACGGACGGAACGGTCATCGAGGATATGCTGTAATTCTGTGATCAGCTCACGGATAGCTTTTAGTTCATCAATCAGTTTCTGCTGTTCCAGCCCGGTAAGCTTGGCAAGACGCATATCAAGGATTGCTTTTGCCTGGATATCCGACAACTCAAACTCATCCATTAAAGCGATTTTGGCGGTTTCAGGACCGCTGGAACCACGGATGATCTCGATAACACGATCGATATTATCGACCGCTATCTTCAGTCCTTCGAGGATGTGCTCACGTTCTTTTGCCCTGCGAAGGTCGTAATTAGTACGGCGCAGTACTATCTCGTGACGGTGATCGACATACTTCTGGATGATGGTCTTGAGGTTCATCAGCTTCGGGATGCCGTTATCCAGGGCGATCATGTTGATCCCGAAGGTGGTCTGCAACTGGGTATGTTTATATAACTGGTTAAGAACTACTGTGCCGTAGGCATCTCTTTTCAGGTCGATTACCAGCCTTGTACCGTCACGGTCGGATTCGTCACGGATATCGCTGATACCTTCGATCTTCTTGTCATTAACCAGTTGGGCGATCTTTTCACTGAGGTGTGCTTTGTTGACCTGGTATGGTGTTTCCGTGACGACAATCTTCTGCCGTTCACGTTTATCTTCTTCCACATGCGCTTTCGCGCGAATTACAGCACGTCCTCGTCCGGTCCTGTATGCTTCATGAACACCGGAGACACCATAGATAATTCCACCAGTCGGGAAATCCGGGGCCGTAACAAAGCGCATCAGGTCATCAACTTCGCAATCGGGATTGTCGATAAGGTGCTTGGCGGCTTTTATCACTTCGTTAAGGTTATGTGGAGGTATGTTTGTAGCCATTCCAACAGCGATACCACCAACACCGTTAACCAGCAGGTTTGGCAAACGAGCGGGGAGGACGGACGGTTCCTTCATGGAATCGTCATAATTCGGGACAAAATCGACGGTTTCCTTCTCAATATCCTCGATCATCTCGTTGGATATTTTGCCGAGACGCGCTTCTGTGTACCTCATCGCCGCCGCGCCGTCACCGTCAATACTTCCGAAGTTACCCTGCCCGTCAATCAGTGGGTATCGCTGGCTGAAATCCTGCGCCATCCTGACAACAGCGTCATAAATCGCGGAGTCGCCGTGGGGATGATACTTACCCATAACGTCACCGACGATACGGGCGGATTTTTTATATGGTTTGTCGGATGTTACTCCAAGTTCGCGCATTCCGAACAAAATCCGGCGGTGAACCGGTTTAAGCCCGTCACGTACATCCGGTAAAGCACGGGCGACAATTACTGACATAGAATAATCGAGGTAAGAGCTCTGCATCTCCTCGGTAAGCGCGGTTTCTTTTATCCGTTCGCCTTGAGAATTGAGGTTCATAGATATAATATCTTGTTAAATGTTGTTAAAAATGTTATCAGGAATGATTCAATGAGCATATGTCCGGACTCTAATAATTATATCATTGGGCACCCGGAATGAATGATATTTCTCATTGATATTATCTGTGTAACTCCTGGTAAAGATGGTTTACTGAATCGCAATTTATCACTTTTTTTCACAAAATTCAAATGAAATCTCGTAACGAGCCCATTTGCTCCAGCCATATTTGATACTTTATGATAATTAATAAGTTCCAATTTGCCGAATGCGAAAAATAAGGAGATAGCGCTCAGTGCAAAAGATGGAGGGTTGATTATCAGTAATTTAAAATTGCGAATAAGTAAAAAGATGATATCTTGTTTCGACTATGTACCGATTTTGGAGAGTCCGATTTCCGGCAATTTTACAGTTTCTTGATGGAAACTAGACGGTTGTCTGCCATGTAATTCATGAACGCTGTTTTTCCCTCTTCCTTGATTAATTTTATACCATCATTCCGACTGGTCTTTGAGATAAATTCTCCCAACCTGATTAACAGGGGATTGAATTTTTTGCAATCCGATACAGAATCAAACTCTGTACAGTCAGCACAACTCGAATAATCGTGTTCGAGGTTGCAGGGAGTAATTTTACACCATGAGGGATTGTTTTCTTTACAACCCTTACATTTTCCTTTGAGATACCTGGGACAGGCCCCGCAATATAAACCACAATATGCGACCAGGTTTTCATCCCTTACAATGTCGATATTCTTGCTCATGATAATCCAAGAGTTATTTATTAGTGGAAGAAGATTTCTATGATATCTAAGTAGTGTCGTTGCGAGGAAGCGAAGCGACAAAGCAATCTCTGTATAACATCTGTATTCATGATTTATATACACTTAAATGATTTTTATTGATGCTCCGATCCGCCAAACGGCTGATTGGGTATCTTAATCATTTCATCAGAACAACTTTATTTACCTGGTTAAACCTCCCCGGTACCGAAGCCTGAATAAAATAAATTCCACTAGAAAGGTTGTTGGCATCGAAAATAAAATTATGATATCCACGGGTATAAAAATCATCAGCCAGTAGAGCCACATTCTGTCCCAGCAGGTTATATACTGAAAGGGTAAAGTCAGATGGTTCGGGTAATGCTATTCGAACTTCGGTAGTCGAATTAAAAGGATTCGGCCAGGTGGAATCAATGGAATAATTCTTAGGAACGTTAAGGTCCAAATCCTCATTCACGTCGTTTATCGCAGATGTGGTAAAAGTCCACATCTCGTTTGCCCACCTGTAGTACCCGTCATTGTCAATTGCCTTGATAGTCCATCGATAGATGGATTCAGGATCAACCTGGATATCATAGGTGGTGTCCGATGCAACCGCTATCAAGTTGTCATATACATCGTTAGGATTATGAGCAAGGTATACCTCATAACGAACAGAATCCTGCAGACTGTCAGGATCTATTGATGCTTCCCAAATCAATGTAATATTAGCTGAATCTATCGGTGTGAAATCTGGTGGTGATACCAGGTTAAATGGTAACGGGGCAAAAGGTGCATGAGATTCAATATATCCCATATCTGGCGCATTGCCGATATACTCATCTTCAGAGAGGTTGATTAAAGTGTCTTCACCGGATACATAGAAGGCAATTCCTGCATCGATACAGGGCGAGTTTAGAGAAAGCGAATAATCTCCATTTTCTGGATCAGTGAACAGGGGATCATCTTCAATGTTTCCCACCAACCAGTGCAGGGAATCTTCTATGACATCAATGTTATTCAAGCCATTATAAATATTGGAGTATGTTATAAAATAGGAACAATTGCCATGGTGATGTTCAAAAATCTCAAATGGTGAATTAAAAGCAATTATGGAATTTAGGATGGTAAATGTACTGTTATAACCAACGTGTACACCTCCGCCACTAAATTCATCATCAACTGAATTATCACATATTGTTACATTAATAAATGAGAAATTCCCTCTGTCAATACCTACGGGTCCTGCATCATTATAAATATCTGAATTTCCTGCTACTAAAGAATTTTTTAGTACGGCATTGTCAGTATGAGATAACCTTATTCCGCTATGGGAATTGGCACTATTACCACGTACTATTAAATTTTCTCCGTAAAAAAAGGGAGATTCATACACATATATCCCTCCGCCAAACAATGTACTATTGTTTTCTATCAGAGAATTTCGAATCGAAAGCTGAGCCCCATCTTTTGCAGTGACACCACCTCCATACCCATGACCTTCCGTATTTCTGATAATAGTGTTATTAATTGTCAGTGAAAAATCCCCACTGCAAAAGACTCCTCCGTGAAAAGTTTCGTAATTATCTTGTACAACAAGGTATTCTAGTGTTGTAGTGGCATAACAATCAATGACATAATGTTCGGTATTAAAATTTTGAATCGTAAATCCGACTAATCTTGAATCTGCATAGAACTCAAATGCACCGCCAATATCAGGTGCTCCCTCAATAATTGTTTCATTTACATAGGTTGTATCCCAGGTTGTAAGAACCAGAGATGAAATTGTAAGATTTTCATTTTCAACCGTAATGCTTTCAAAATAGGTACCCGGCTGAACTAATACCGTATCTCCCTCGTCCGCTGCATCAACACCTTCCTGGATGGTCGGGAAATCATCCGGAATGTTTATAATTGCAGCATGAGTGACAAAGGCAAAGACAAGGAGAATAAGGGAGAATATGGTTTTCATAGCGTCCCCCGGATGTGTGGCCTGACTTGACTCGCAAGTCGGGTTTCTTCATTATTTCATCAGAACAATTTTATTCACCTGGTTAAACCTCCCGGGTACTGATGCATTTATAAAATAAATTCCACTTGTCAGGTTTTTGGCGTCAAATACAAAATTATGATATCCCGGGGTATAATTATCATCAGTCAGAACAGCTACATTTTGTCCCAGCAAGTTAAAAACAGAAAGTGTAAGGTTAGAATTTTCAGGTAATGCTATTCGAACTTCGGTAGTCGAATTAAAAGGATTCGGCCAGGCCGACTCAATGGAATAATTCTTAGGAACATTAAGGTCCAAATCCTCATATACGTCGTTTATAGCAGTAGTAGTAAATGTCCACAATTCATCTGCCCACCTGAAATAACCGTCATCATCAACCGCTTTAATTGTCCAGCGATAGATGGATTCAGGTTCAACCCGGATATCATGAGACGTGTCAGACGTAACTGCTATCAAATTATCATATACCTCGTTGGGATTATGCGCCAGGTAAACCTCATATCGGACAGAATCCTGTAGGCTGTCTGGATCGATTGCCGTTTCCCAGATCAATGTAATATTGATTGAATCGATCGGTGTGAAATCTGGTGGTGATACCAGGTTAAATGGCAGTGGTGCAAGAGGAGCGTTTGATTCGTAATATCCCATGTCGGGAGCATTGCCGATATACCCATCTTCAGACAGGTTGATTAAGGTATCTTCACCCAATACATAAAAGGCTGTTCCTGCATCGATGCAGGGCGAATTGAATAATAGAGAATAATCTCCATTTTCCGGTTCATTGAACAGTGGATCATCTTCGATGTTGCCTTCCAGCCAGTGCAAAGAATCCTCATTGACAGCCATGTTTTCCGTGCCGTTATAGATATCCGAATACGCAATAAATATTGAATTTTGCTCATAATGCTCGAAAATCTCATATGGTATGTTGAAGGCAACAATGGAATTCAGGATTACAAGTGAACAGCCATTAGTAATATAAATTCCACCACCATTAGATTCATCTTCACTTATATTCGAACAAATCGTGACATTTACAAGTTCAAGAGAACTTTCAGTAACCTTCAATCCACATCCGTATTCATAATCAATATTTCCTGAAATTATTGAGTTCCTTATGGTTGAATATGCCGCATCAGAAAAATTTATCCCACCGCCGATATGTGCGACATTATCTCGTATTATCAGATTCTCACCATGCAGAGAAGCATCGAAATAAACACAAATACCTCCCCCGGAGTATCCATCATTATTTTCAATTATAGAGTCTTGTATTATCAGGCTAGCTCCATCCAGCACTGAAATTCCGCCACCAAACGTTTCACCTTTTATATTTCGAACAATTGAATTATTTATTGTTAAGGTATACTCACCATCGCAATATATACCTCCCCATGTGCCAAAGTTATCCTGATTATCCTGAATAATCAGGTATTCTAATGTTGCTGATGAATTACAATCTATTACAAAAGGTGCATTGTCATAATTTTGAATAGTTAAACCGACTAATCTAGTAAACGAGTCAAGTCTAAAAGCATAACCGAAATTATTATTATTTTCCTGGTCGATAATAGTTTGGTGAACATAGGTAGTGTCACCAGTTGTAAGTACTAATGAAGCAATAGTAAGGTTTTCAGTATCGACTGAAATACTTTCGGAATAAGTTCCAGGTTGAACTAAAACAGTATCACCAATTTCTGCGGCATTTACACCCTGTTGGATAGTATTGTAATCATCCGGGATGTTTATAATTGCAGCATGAGTGACAAAGGCAAAGACAAGGAGAATAAGGGAGAATATGGTTTTCATAGCGCCCCCGATTTTTGTGGTGATTATTAAAATAACTGTAATAGTTTATGGAGTCAATGCGAGGAAAAGATTTGTTGAAAAAAGCAAGATGTGAAACCAATAATCTGTAAATAAGGATTTACGATATCGTCAGGCAGATAAGTGATTCTACCATTAATAATAATTTACTTCTCACCAACGTTTTCTATATCTCAAACGGAACAATCTTTTTCATTGTTACACCGTTTTTTGCTACCCTGGCCTGGACAGGAATTATTTCTACACCAATATCGATAGCTTCTTTTAAAGTATCAGCATAAACGGTATCATAGCTGACGGCTGGCGCGAATGTTTCACCATCCGAGCGTTGGATCACGTATAACATAACCGCCCGTTCACCGGCTTTAACACGATCAGATAATTCCCGCAGATGTTTAGCGCCACGATCCGTAACAGCATCAGGAAAACAGGCGATATTTCCATGATTGAGAGTTTCTTTAGATGCCGGATCTTCCATAACCAGGGTAACATTTTTAACCTCAACCCAGCAGGGAGGAAGGTTGTCTGATTCCAAAAACAAGTCTAGCCTTGTTCCTTTATTGAGTTTTACTTCACTGCGGACACTCGAATATTTTTCCAGCCCGGGAATTTTACCTGCTTTTATAGACTCGTATGCTACCTTGTTGGGGATCATCGTATTTACACCTACCCATAGCTTCCTTCCATCAGGTCTGCGGATTTGTACCTGTTCGAGTGTATAGAGTAGTTTCCTGTTTGGATTGTGCGGTCCGCTGATCCTGATCCTGTTCCCGGTTTCGGTTAGTCCCGCCATTGAGCCGGAATTGGGACAGTGGACAGTCATAGGTTTTCCGTCCAGGTATATATCCGCCAAGAACCTTTTATACCGTTTGACAAGCTTTCCTTCAAGCAGGGGAGAAGTGTATTTCATATCTTTTCATTCCCGTAACAGTTATATGTCGAAATTAAACATAACAAGGAAAATTGGGATATTGAGTATCCGGCAATGAAAAGTTCTTAAAAACTCTCGAGACTTACTCTTGTATTATTCTTATCAGTTATTACCTTTTTAGTTTCGACGGAACTTGTATCGTATATTCAGCCTTATAATCTTCTCAGCAGTCAATCTGCCGGGTGTTTTGAATACAAGGGAACTTGATGACAAAGAACGGTGCAAAAAAAGCGTTCAGGCTGACAGGATTCAGCAGTTGTGTAGGTTGAGCGTCCAAGCTTGATCCGGCGGTGCTGGATCGGATTTTACCCGGATTACCTGAACAGGCTGATCCGAATCTTCTTGTCGGGATGTCAACTTTAGACGATGCGGGTGTCTATAAAATCAATGATGATCTGGCTTTAGTGCAAACTGTTGACTTTTTTACACCGATTGTTGATGATCCCTACGATTACGGCCGGATTTCGGCAGCGAATAGCCTGTCCGATGTTTACGCAATGGGTGGAAAACCTGTCACAGCTATGAACATCGTGGCATTCCCTGCCGGTGAGATACCCGAGGATACTCTGCTCAAAATCCTCCAGGGTGCAGATGAGGTGTGCAAAAAAGCCGAGATTGTTACCGTTGGCGGTCATTCGGTCAGCGACAAGGAATTAAAATTCGGGCTTTCTGTAAGTGGGACTATTCATCCGGATAGGATCCTGACAAATGCCGGTGGAAAAGCCGGTGACGCTCTCCTTTTGACTAAACCGCTCGGCTCCGGTTTGATTGCCAATGCCATGATGAACGACTCCGCGAAAGATGAGGATGTCCAGGCATCTACCGATGTGATGGTCAGGCTTAATAAAGTCGCTTCAGAAGCAGCGCTTGAATTTGGTGCACACTCTGTAACCGACGTTTCCGGGTTTGGTTTACTGGGTCACGCAAAAGAGATGGCTTCTGCCTCAGGCCTGGAAATTACACTGTTTGCTGACAAAATGCCTGTGATACAGGGTGCATTGGAAGTAGCAACCTCCGGAAGTTTTTACAGTGGTGGTGAACGTCGTAATCGCAAGTATGTTGATTCGCTTCTCTGCGTAAATGGAAACGTCAGCGAAGCGCTTCAGCGAATTGTTGCTGATCCGCAAACTTCAGGCGGGCTGCTTGTTGCGCTTGACCGGGGAAAAGTAGATTCATATATCGAATACATGAAAAAACATGGTGAAGAAGCCTGGTTGATCGGGGGATTGTCTGATGGTGAACCGGGACGGTTACATCTTGTAGTTTCAAGCTCCTGAAATTCGAGCCGGTACAAGAATCAGCCATGTATGTTAAAATAGTTTCAATATTCCAGGGGGGGATATCCCTGCCTTCATCTCAACATGGAAGTCAAGATGAAAAAAAGACAAGTATTCCATCAATTATTTCCATCGTTGTACTTCTTCTCAATATTAGTGGTTGTTATTATTTCACTTGTTGTCCAGCCGTTAATTGCACAGGAAGCAGCTGATACCCTGGTTACTGAGCAGGTACCGGAAGATCTAACTGATCAACCTGTTCCTGAACCGGTTGAAGAAATAACTGAGATATTGCCGTTACCTCCGGGACCGGAATTGTCTTTGACTGGCAAGCTTCCCGAGGGGACTACCCGTTGGACAGAAGCATCGAAAATTATGATCACAGGTGAAGTTATTCTTGGCCGCAGGGATTCGCTTTATATCGAGCGTGGTGTCCGGATAGAGATGGGAGCATCTGCTACACTTACGCTGCAGGGATTTGTGGACGCTCGTGGAGATGAAAACTATCCGCTGATAATTACCCGCGCAGATCCCGATTCAGCATGGGCGAGAATTCTTTTCAGCGGTAAATGTAAATCTGAATATGACGCTGACGGTAATTTTACCGGTGGCAGCATATTTGAATGGGCTGAAATTGATGGTGGTGGATTTTTCTCACTTGGTTATTCTGAGGGAATGATTCTTTGCAGTGGAAGCGGAGGTTCTCCATATCTGAATAATCTGAGGCTTAGTGGCGGTTTATCTCTGAATGGGGGCGGACTGGCTATAGTAAATGGCGCCAGCCCTCGTATTGAAAATTGTGTGATCTATGGTAATGAAGCTACAGGAAATGGTGGTGGGGTTTACCTCGGTCTCAATGCTAATGCTGTAATGATCAACAATCTTGTATTGCATAATAAAGCCGGTCGTGATGGCGGTGGTGTTTATGTCTCATTCAGCCCGTCAACCATTGAAAGGAATATAATCCAGGAGAATCATGCCGTTCGTGATGGTGGCGCTTTGTCGATGAGTGGATCCACTCCAACGGTTATTAATAATGTTTTTAAACACAACACCGCAGATAAAGATGGCGACAACCTGTTGATCTATTCCGGTTGTGAAGCACGAATTGTAAATAACTCTTTTCTGGTAGAAGAGGGCGGGATTAATATTGCCTCCAGTGGTGGAACGGGTGACCCGTCAGAAGATATAATTGCCGTGAACAATTACTGGGGTAAAAATGATATTATAGCCATCCGCGCCGGGCGATTAGGTCGTCAATTGGACACAAGCAGGCCTGGAATTGTTATTGAGCCTTACCTCGAAGCACCGCTTGATAATACACCTCTTCACTGTGCCAGGATTGACAGTGTTGAGATATATGAAGACCAGGAATACACCAGGTTGATGGTCACCGAATATGTCGGGTTTGAAACTCCGCTGTTCCTGCAGGTGCTTGGAGAAGGAAAATATCCGGAAATCAAAGAATGGGCGATGGTTGATTTTTTCGCCAGCGGTGGCGATGAGATTCGGGCATTGATCGAAGAAACGGAAATAAATTCAAATATATTCCGAATAATGGCTTTAACGGATAATTTCCGTGATCCGGACAGGGCGATTATTTCAACAAAGGTCGGGGAAACACTTTCACTTGAACCGGTTGGATTCGAAGAAAAATCCCTCAAGTTCCCACTAAAAAAACAGCAGCCGTTTGTGCGTGATCCTATCCTTGTTGGAGTAAAAGACCTGGATCACCTGATTGATGACGAGGTCTGGGTAAACTGGACATATAAAGAACCTAAACTTCGAACACAAAAGCAAACAAGGCTGACAGTACTGGATACATTGGAAAATGTGTTCTGGACATCCGGCGACGAAGTAAACGGTGAACACGCAGTTCAATATCGTGGTCAACCATTTACACCGGGAGAGGATTTTATTATCAGGGTCGAAGCAACAAATGGTATCGCCTGGTCACGTCCGGCCGATGTACGTTTCCACAGGAATAAACTACCAAGTATCCCCGTAATCACCTACCCGATGGAGGACCAGGTACTGCTAACACGATCACCTGCGCTCGTATTGTTCAGTGAAGTTGATCCGGAAACTGATTCACTTAACGCTTTTATTGAGATTACTGCTGAAGCAAAACCAGGCGAAATAATCCAGGAGAGTGGTTGGTTACCCACCATCCAGCAGGGAGATAGTGTCCGTCATGAAACGCTTGAGATAATGAACCTGGACCTTACGAGGGTGCCCGCAAGAAGCTGGGGAGTAGTACCCATAGAACTGGATTCTCTAAACTGGCCGCTAAGTTCAGTCTGGTACCTGTCCGATCCACTGCGTGATAATACTGTTTATAATACGCGGGCAATGTTGACTGATGGTTGGGAGACTACGGATAATACTGAAAACTTGCGGTTTATTGTAAACCTTTTTAACGACACCCCGGCAGATTATGAAATCACCTGGCCGCAACAGTATGATGAATTGCTGCCTTCGGACAAAATCCTCTGGACGATCCCATTTGATCCTGATCCTGAAGATATTTTGACATATACAATTACTCTTGGCGCGGCCGGTGGAATAACACGAGATACGAGTTTTACAGCGGGTGAACTTGATCGTGTGAACCTACTTGTAGATGATGCTGAAGTGCCTTTGACCGTCCTTGTTCATGACCTCGAAGATTCGATGAGTGTAGCAGCGGACAGCGCACGAAGAGTTTACTATAATGCGGAAAATGATACCCCGACTGTACCGACAGGTTTTGAGTTCGCTGGAAGTAAATTAATAACAGATTATCCGCCTGCTATTAACTGGGCAGAAGGTGAACTTGTTGAAGGATTCCCGGCACAATTAAGCTGGACTGCTTCTACTGACGAAGATCATAGCGATCCCTCATCATCCCTTGAATACGAAATTGATATTAAACGAATCTGGGGTGAGGATGTCGTCGTGTTAAGAACCGAGGCCGGCAATACTTCAATGTCTATGGATCCTGTCCCTGATAATACACTTGCAGTCTGGAGAGTCCGGTCCCTTGATAACGAAGAGACACCGTCAGCCTGGAGCCCCCCGAAGTTACTGGAAGTAAACGCAATGAACGATACTCCCACAGTTCCGACCGGTTTTACCCTTTCTGACAGCCAGATAGTGCGGGAGGTGCCGGCTGATCTATCATGGGATGCATCTACTGACGCTGACGAAAGCGATCCTTCAAGTTCGCTTGAATATGAAGTTGAGCTGACTCGTATATGGGGTGATGAACTTGCGGTTCTCCGCACTTCTCCAGGGCAGACAATGATCGATCTTGATCCCGTTGAGGACAACATGCTCGTCTACTGGAGAACGCGATCACTGGACAATGCCAACCTTGCTTCCGCGTGGAGTACCAGGACACTACTGGAAGTCAACAGGTATAACGATATCCCGACTATCCCGACTGGTTTCTCTCTTGATGACAGCCAGCGAGTGATGGTATACCCTGCAGAATTAACGTGGGATGAATCTAGCGATCTTGATGAAAGTGATCCTCCTTCAACGATCTTTTATGAAGTACTGTTAAAAAGAGAAGATGGTACACTGATAGATACCCTGCGAACAGAACAGGGCATAACAGGAATGTCACTTGATCCGGTTGAGGATAACAGCCGTGCCACCTGGCAGGTGAGGGCTATAGACAATGAGAAGGGTACTTCAGAATGGGGTATTTCCGGTACCCTGGAATTAAATATCAAGGATGATAATCCTGATCCCTTTGTTTTAACCGCCCCAGTCAATAATGCTACACCTTATCGACTTGGTCCAACAACTTTCTCCTGGGGAGAATCTACCGATCCTGATCCATTAAACACTGTTGAGTATACATTGCTTCTTTCAACATCTTCGTCATTCAGTTCTTCAGAGATAGTTGCTGAAAATATCACAGATGATTTGACAGCTATTCATATGCAGGACCTTGAGCATCTTGTGGATTATTTCTGGAGAGTAAAGGCGACCGATAATACCGGGCTTGACACCTGGTCGGATACCTTTGAATTTAAAGTAATTTCTACCCCGACTATCCCTGAATGGACAGAACCGCTTCCATCCGAGATTAAACCGGGATTCTCCATTCAATGGCAAGCTTCCACTGATCCCGATCCTGAAGATATACTGGAATACAGGATCGAAATATCGAGTTCAGAAGATTTTAATGAAAACCAGACCGCTTTTGCTGACCAGTTGTCTGGAACATCATTTGGATTTTCGAGCGTAAATGGTGTTGAAGATGTATTAACTGATGATGGCACAGTTGTGATCAGGATTAAGAGTCGTGACGACCAGGGATTCGAAAGTGGATGGAGCCTGGTTGAATCTTCTTTCATTAATTTCGAGAATGATATACCTGAGATTCCTCAGGTTGTTGAGCCAAAAGAGACCAGGCTGGATAAAACAAAGCCCGTATTCAAATGGCTTGAGTCAGCGGACGCGGATTACAGCGATCCACCGTCTACTATGAGATATGATATCCACGTTGCACTTGAATCATCACCTGACCAGGCAGTAGCATTTGGCACTGACACCGTGAAGGTTAAGACAGAGTGGAAGCCATCAAAGAATATTCCGGACAACAGTCGTTTTGTCTGGAAGATTCGAAGTATTGATGATGAAGGAACCGCGTCTGACTGGTCAGAGCTGATACCATTCAGTATTGACCGTAAACCGGAATCACCAGAACCATTTCTTTTAATAAGTCCGGTGGATGATGCTCAGATTCTGCCCGACCAACCGATAACTTTCAGGTGGAATTCTGCAATTGATAATGACCTTGATTCGTCTGTAAAATATTACCTGGTGATTGGCGATAATCAGTACGGTCCGATGGATGAAACCGAGCATAATCTCCGCGAAGGGCTTCCTGCTGAGAAATATAAATGGCGAGTTATAGCCGAGGATAATACGGGATTGACAAGAAACAGCAAATGGTTCAAAATGGTCGTCGGAACCGGTGAATAAGAGATCTCAGGGCAGATACCATTGAAAGATTCACCGATAAGAGCATTTCTGGATTTAGGGACGAATGCCACTAAACTGGCTATTCTTCAATATCAGGACGGGAATCAAGTACAATTGATGGACGCTGTACGTGTGACACGTCTTGGTGAAGGTGCGATAAAAACCCGGCGCCTCCAGCCAGACGCAATTCAAAGAACTATCGATGTAATAGATGACCTGATTGATGAATCAACCCTTTTTAATCCTGCATCAATCGATGCTGTTGGTACGGCGATACTTAGGTATGTGGAAAATAGGGTGGAACTTTTTTCACAACTCTACGACAAACATGGTATCAAAGTCAGGCTCTTGACTGACGAAGAAGAATCCAACGCAACATTTTATGCTGTACGCAGCCAGGTACGAACCGGTGCAATTGCTACCCTGGATGTGGGTGGGGGTTCAACAGATTTTGCGTTTGGTAAAGGAATAAAGGCAGACAGGATTTTCAGCCTGGATATAGGAGCGAGACAGTTATTGACAAAGATTCCTGTCAGCGATCCGCCTGCTGAAGATGAGATAAGAAACATTCGCACGGAAGTCAAAGCCCAGCTTTCCGGATTATCCAGCCTCCCCACAAATTTTGACCTACACATTATGGGAGGTGGTGCTCAAGCATTGGCAGGATACGCCAAAGCCTTAATGGGAGCTCCGGGTGACAGGATAGCGGATAAGTTGTACGTAGAAACCGTAGACCGTTTAATCAAAATACTATCAGAAGGTTCACTCGAGGAACGACGTTCCCTGCCTGGATCAGATCCCGATCGAGCTGATATAATCATCCATGGTGCTATCATTATTTCAGAGATAATGCAGGCTGTAAATGCTGAAACAGCTCATGTTGCGGCCGGAGGATTGGTGCGTGGTGTTTTTGAATCAGAGGTGAGGAGTATTCCACTTGATCCTGAACAACCTGTAGCAGAAATCACATCGACAGATTTTCGACCGATAAACCGGAATAATCGACTTGGTGAGGTTCTATTTTTGCTTCGTCATAATGATGGCAGCATCTGGCTGCAGACAAAATCTCATTACCCCGATGGAATATACCGTATACCTGGCGGGGGTGTGGAAATCGGAGAAACTCCACAAGAAGCGGTATTACGTGAAGTAGCGGAGGAAACAGGGATATATGAAATCCGCCCAATTCCACTCGCGACGATGCTCTATGCGCTGCCAGGTGATGAACCAATAAGCTTTTTCACAACAATATACCTGATCGATACAGGTGACAAGGAACCGGTTTGCAATGATCCTACTGAGGCGATTTCAGGATGGATAGAAGCTAAGCCTCCAGAATTGAACAATCATGCCGGGAAACTTCAATCCCTGACAGGTTCACGGGAAGTGTGGGGAAAATTCAGGGCTGCAGCATTAAGATATGTGCTACACCTTAATCAGAGAGGAAGCTGGTAAAAAGTAAGATTTCAAGCCTGTTAGGTTTGGAGATGCATATGACAGGCATTGTGTACTAATTGTTCATCGGAGTTCTCAAGTCTACAAGCAGGTTCTGAATAGCATAGAAAGTAACTTCCGCATTAGTTTTCATATGCATTTTTTCCAGTATTCTTGCCCGGTAGGTACTTATCGTTTTTACACTCAGGGATAATTCATCTGCAATCTTTGAAATCGTCTTGCCTTGCGCAATCATCCGGAATACCTGGTATTCTCTGTCTGATAATTCCTCGTGTGGCAGTTTTTCAATATTGGCGAAGTTTTTATCCTTCATCCACTCATTCAGTTGAGGACTGACGTAAATGCTCCCTGTTGCGACTGTCCTGATGGCGTCAATGAGTTTTTCAGGGGCACTATCCTTGGTGAGGTATCCGGAAGCTCCCGCTTTCATCGAGCGGAGTCCATACTGTTCTTCTGGTGTGATACTGATAACAAGAATCGGGATATTATAGCCGTCTTTCCTTAATTCTTTAATTAAATCCAAACCACCTCTTACCGGCATGGTCAGGTCCAGCAGAAGCACATCCCATTTTTTATGCTCGATTTCTTCTAATATTTCTTCACAGGTTGAGGCTTCATCAACTACTTCCATATCAACCTGTTCTTCAATAATTCGTTTTAGTCCTTCGCGAACTACTGGATGATCATCAGCTATACATATTTTTATCATCAGGCTCCCCGCCCGTAACGTCACATAAATCCTGAAACTTCATTATCTAATTCTGAACTCTATTATTGTTAGTAACTATTATAATTATCGGAAATAAAATATTAACACTTGATGCTCAAATATGAAAGCGTATTTAATGTATTGATGTGATCCAGCCCACATATCCGGAGTGATACAAGATAAAAAAGCCGAATGATATGAGAATCAATTCGGCTTTTTAAGTAAATATTTATCAATATAATCAGAACTTAATCATGACTGTTCTGTGTCTTTCGTTGGTCTCAGCTAGAAGTAATGATCTGAGGTCAGTCCAGCCATCAGCTGTAAACGATGTTTCAGCGAGTGAAATTTCACGTGTAATGATGATTTTATTACATTTTTCTTCAACATTTACGCTGAATTTTCCGGCAGAGTTTTCGAGGATGAATGTTTCAGGAATCCTGTAAACGTCATACTTTTCGCATTTATTCAAGATTACCCGCACTATTTGATTTGACATCCCCGGGAGATTAACAGGTGAATTCCTGCTATCCTCGTTCAGGTGAACGTCACCGGGAAGTCGATCAATAATCCCATCGGCGGGATTACCAATTTCGATAATGTATCTACCGTAATCGTCCTCTTCTGAAAGTCCGGCGCTGTAGTCCAGTCCCATAGTCACATTAAATCTGTCGAATACAACAGGATTATAGCTGTCTATGCCGGCACCTGTAAGAACACCCGATACAACAGATTCAAGGTGATTTTCAGCCTGGTTTCCCGTTCCTTCCATATCTTCATATGAACAGAAACCACCGGATACCGAATAGAAACCTTTCCCGTTGATATTTGCTTCTTCAGTATCAACGTTAACTTCTAAACAGAGTTCATATTTACTGGATTCGCCTTTTCCGCTCCAACGCATATTCGGCTTATCCTCAACACCAGGAAGCCAGATTGTTCTGCCGAAAATCTGGTTCAAGCCGTTGTGGATAGTGCTGTTTGAGGGATTGTAGTATGCCTCAACACCATCACCACTAATCCAAAGAGCGACACCGTCGAAACGGTCGAGTGTTGGGACATAGTCGGTAATATTTATATGTTCGCTACTGCGGAATATTGGGGAAACAGTAAACCCTGCTTCAGCAAATAGAGCAGCGGCTAAAACAGCACGGTCCAGCCTGTGTCCATAGGCGGAAGAGAATACATCATGGGCTTTTCTCGGCACATGTTTCCAGAATTCCCATGGATAATTCACTTCGCGGGTATAATCTGAAACGAATTCTACGATATTATCAGCTTTTTCTGCAGCAATTGGAGCATATTTGGTTAGTTTGGAGACGCTGTCTTTAAGTGCTTCGTCGAGCACCATCGCTTGACTTATGGTTGATTTAATATAATCACCAAAGTTCTTCCAGGACGACCAGGTAGACCATGCTATATGAGGAGTATAGGGCGCCGGGTCTGCGGTCTGTGGGCTGCTGATAGCAGGAGATGGTCCCTTCTTGAATGAATAGGTATCAAGTTCTCCATCTTTGCCTTTTACCGGTTCACCAACGTTACCGGGATGCGAGAGTAAAGGCTTGTATCCATGCGGAAATCCGAGAACAAACCATGACCATACGACCGGGTCATTATGCTGGAAATACCAGATCCCCTCGATGTTTTTTCTAAATGGCTGCTTATCCTCAACTACGTATGCAGTTTCCATAATACAGGGGAGTTCAACACCATCGTGAAGTAGCATAGTTTCACGCATATGATTGTACGCGTCCGCTGTTCTAATAGCAAAGGGAAGAGTTTCCACAATTGCCGTGTTGTTGGCGTTGTTATCTGTTGTATCACCTTGCCACCATTGACCTTCGCGCCATGTTCTAAGTGAGAGAACAGCCAGTGTGGTTCTTTCACTATCAAATGGAACACGTAAATCGGCGTAATTATCTAAACCGTATTCAGTATTTATCCAAACGATTTCATGAAACAGTGTCCTTTGTCTGCCGTCGGGAAGCAGATAACGCTTTTCACCTTCAAGTAATATGACAGCGTCCTGTTTGCTCAGGTCAAAAGACTGTTCGGCAATTGTCATCATTTCGCCGATATCATGTTTACCGGAATAGGTCATGGGTTCAGCTAATACAACTGATGACATCAGGAGAATAGCAAACACTATAACTGATAAATTTTTGGCTGTACGTAGCGTTCTCATTTCGCACCTCCCTTCGTGATGCGATAAACTTGATCTTTCCAGTTATGCACCTCCTGGATTGTGTTATAAAATCCTTCATAACCATCTGGTGGGATTTGCCTTCTCTTAACCTTGGCATCCTGGCTGATAACCAGACCCTTCTTTGTCATCTTACTGGTTCCCTCAAAGCTGGCATATGTTTCATCATATTTTTCCGATTCTGGCAGTTCTACAGCTTTAAAGCCTTTGGGAAGTCTAATTGTTTCAGTGCCGTCTACCCATTGTGTATAATAGAGGAATACGTCTTTCTGGCGATCCTCATTCCAGCGAGTTTGTCCTGCCCTGAACAGGTACATATGATCCGTTGTTACATTCATCATAGGGCTTTTGAATTCAAATCCTCCATCAACTGGAAGCGCGAACTCAGGAACGTTATAGGTTACTTCAATCCACATGCCCCTGCTGAAATCATCAACGATGAGGTGTTTGTATTCTACGTTTTCAACACGATCGCTGATTGGTGAAAGAATACCAGCGAGAGATGCTTTCATGTCAGCCTGGCTGGTGCGTGTAGCGATACGGCGCAGTCTTGAATCCAGGGCTCCTGTTCCTTCAAAGAGGAATTTCCCTTCAAGAGTACCGTCTTCAAGGATTTTGGCGTCGTGGGCAACCTTCAGATGAGATTCCTCGGGTGGACTATAGGGAATCTGCATCAAGTGTTCACCTTCAGGTGTACCGATGAGATAATGCTGCTCTGTTTCGAGTTTTGACCAGATATTGTGATTATATGGAACCCAGGTGGGATCATACATTTCAAAGGTCCCATCATCCTTTTTTAAGGCAGTTACACAATGGTTAAACTGGTCGGCGGGGATCTCTTCAATCCTGCTGCCGGCCATTGTCATGGCGGCATAGGAGTCCATTCCCGCAGCACGCATCATCGTTATCAGCATTCCCGCGATATCTTTACAGACACCACTGCGTTGTTCAAAGATCATGGCGCCGGAGTGCAGAGTAAACCCTTCTCCTTCACCCATTGTCTGGCCACTGTAACGAATATTCTGAGCTACCCAGTGAACCAAAACTTCAGCTTTTCTCTCCTCGGACGCCTTGGTAACTCCAGCTTCCTCGAAGATTTCATCCACTTTAGCCTGGATTTCAGGAGTAACTTCAAACTGTTTGTTGTTGACGTCATTTACGTCGTAGAACCAGCGGCTTTTTGCTTCCCAGCTTTCTGCGGTAACCATAACCACCTTGGTGGCTATATCATCTCTTCCAGGCTGCCTTGGCTCAACGGGGAATGCAGGGATATCAAAATTCCACCATGCATAGTAAGTGCTGTCGGTCGAATAAGTTGTATTTGAATACAGTGTTCCGTTGTAAACTTCGGCCTGGAGGCGTTTCTCTTTGGGGATTGAGAGGACATATTTTTTCTCAACCATGGGAACATTCGCTTCAAACCTGACAATGTCAAAATACTCTCCAGCCATCGGCGGGATATACCTGTCATCTCCATTGTCTTCATTTCTCAGCAGGGCATAGTTATAACCTTTCCTGAAGGTTATAATTTCTATCCCGTCATTTATCTGCAGCCGTGGGAGTTGAAGTGTTTTAATCCTGTCACTCCAGTAGATTGCACGCTGGGGAGCGGGTAAATCTTTTACCTTGGAAACATCAACAGGGATAGATTCGTTGTCCCTGATAATATTTACTTCACTGACCTCCACATAGCTGCTGCGCGGATCATATGCCCATGTAAGTACCGACTGGTTTTTACAACCATTTTTCGTCAATACCTTGTAAATGACATGTTGGTCAACGTATGTAACACCGGTTTCTTTCATCCGGTTCATCGCGTATTCATAAGCGATAATATGGTCAGAACCTTCAAAATCGTCAGCAGTTCCTGCTTCGTTTACTCGATCAATTACAGTTAGGGGAGGTCGATCTCCCGGTGGTAAATTGTCTGCCTCCGCAAAAGTGCTTGAAGCTGAAAACAGCAGTAGAGCAAGCATCAAAATGCAAGGTTTCAGTAAACGGGGATAAGAATTGTAAGCCACTTATTCCTCCTGAAATATTGTAATATGTGTTCGTTGATGTCGAATAAAACTCGTGGTAATATCAGCAAACTCGGCACATAAGTCTACTAATCACAAAAATATATAACCTGGAAATACAACTTCTGGATTATAAATAAGTTGATCGCTTAATGTATGTTTAGAGTCGATTATGGTCAAGTTATAATTGAAAGAAAAAATTTGATCGAAGATTAAATAGCAGGGTTCAGGAGTGTTTTCTGCTTGTTTAATTTTGGCTACTTTGTTATAGTAACAAATTCTACAAAAAGTGCCTTGATGAAATCACTGTTCAAACTTTTAAGAAAAACCAATCCTTTCCTTGTAGTTTTTGTCTGTACGGCAAATCGTGGCAGAAGTCCCTACGCCGTATCACGTTTGAAATATATGTTATATGAATACGAACAGAAAATCGGTCACTACCGGGATCCTTTACCTATACGTGCACTTGGAGCAGGAGTACATACTACTTACGGCGAGGGCCCTTTACCTGAGATCGTAAAGCTTGCCTGGGAGCGAGGTCTTGATATAAGGAATCATGTTGCTGCTCCTTTTGATGTTGAACTTGAAAAGAAGTCAAACGTTATCCTTACAATGGAGAAGCGTCATTCAAAAACACTTCTCAGGCGATTCCCGCTGGTGGAAGGTCGATTGTTCTGTTTGACGGATTATCTTAAAGATGATATTTCAGGTGGTGGAGATATTCCTGATCCAACAGATGGTGATTATAAAGATATAATTGAAATAATAGATATTATCGATGCAGAACTGATAAGAATATTTCCCGGTATATTAAAAGCAGCAGGTATTGAATGATTTTATTCCAACTATGATGTAATAAACTTAAGATTATCGAATCTCAGTTTAAACAAACATGGGTTGTTGAGATGTTTAGATTAATCCGGATTTTATGGTACGTTGTTGTTTCTGTTGCCGTCATTGTTCAACCGACAACTGCATCCCTGTCTAAAATTAACCAGCCGCTGGAAATAAAATTGAAGAACAGCTCTGAATCAGACCTGCTACCCGCATTTGTCCTGATGCAGCAAAGACCGGATCTCACTTACTTAAGAGAATCTGTACAAGGAGTTCCTAGGAATGATAGAACTGAAATTGTCTGGAGCGAATTGAATAATTTAGCCGTGATATCACAAGCTGAGGTTTTAGAATTCTTAAACTTGGAACAGAAAAGAAAAAGAGTAAATAAAATAAAACCTGTATATATCTGTAATGGAATTATCATTTCCGCGAAACCATCTGTTATCCTTGAACTATCTCGAAGAAATGACATCATGTTGATTATGGATGATAGCGTCCGCTCGTTCCCTGTACCTAACGACTTTGACGAGCCTGATGAACTCGACGATCTATCCTGGAAACTGAGGAGGATCGGCGCTGATATAGTCTGGGCGGATGGCTATACAGGTGAAAACATAATAGTTGCCAGTATTGACACGGGTGTAGATTACACAAACCAGAATCTCAGTTCGCATCTCTGGGATGGGGGAGATGAATATCCCCTGCATGGTTACGATTTTCATAATGACGATGATGATCCAATGGATACCGCCGGTCATGGAACCGGAGTAGCATTATTAATAGCCGGAGACGGAACAACGTCAGACACAAGCGGTGTCGCACCCGATGCTATCCTCATGATCCTGAAGGTGCGTGAGGATTTGGCGACCGGCATCGTATCAAGTACATGGCTTGCCCAGGATTTCGTCCTGGATCCAGCTAACGGGGTTGATTTAACAAATATGTCCCTTGGTTGGGGACAACCCGAGGAGGGTGATCGGACAGTCTGGAGATCCAACTATACTGTCCTGGATATCGCGGGAATAATCAATGTTAAATCAGCGGGAAACAACCGTGCATCGCGTGAACCGCCGGATGCCATTTCAGTTCCGGGTGGGGTTCCTTCACCTTGGCGTCATCCCGATGAAGTGGAGGAGGGCGAGGTAAGCGGATTAATAACCGTTGGTGCAACTACTCAGAACGATACATACACATTCATGTCCAGTCCCGGGCCGGTAACCTGGATGGATATAGACCCATTCTTTGACTACCCCTACGATATTGAACAGGGAGATGTCGGCCTGATAAAACCTGATTTAGCAGCGCCAAGCGGGGGAGTGACTTCCCAGGCTGCACCAATGGTTTCAGGAGTTATAGCACTGATGCTGAGCAAGTTTGATCTTATGCTGCCGGCAGAGGTCGATTCAATTATTGAAACAACCGCACTCGATTTAGGTGATCCCGGGAAAGATAATGATTATGGTGCAGGACTGGTTCAAGCAGTTGATGCGGTTGATGCTATCTGGATGCCAACCGGTACCCTGGAAGGATTTATTGAAGACGATAATACCGGTCTGCCCCTGGAGGATGGGATAGTATTCCTTGCCGAACGTCAGCGGAGACAGGATAGCACTGATGTTGATGGATATTTTAACTTTGATGCCCAACCCGGTACATATACGGTAAAAGTGAAAAAGTCACCAAGTCCTGAATATGTAATAGGAACGGTCACTATCAATGAAGATGAAGTGTCTCAGATAGATGGGATATATCCCTCCGGTCTCTTCTCGGTCCAACCCGAAAGCCTGGTGGTAGAGCTGGTAAATGAACCAGAAGATTCCAGGATTTTATCATTTGAGAATACGGGTTCGTTATACTATGACCTCCAGCTGGAGGTAGTACCAGAAGTACCAGATACTGTTGGATACCTACAGGAACTGGGTGTAATCAATATCAGCGATCCCACACAAACTGAACTCTTGTATGGACTAACATATAATGGGGGGATATTCTACGTAACAGGCGTGGATGCGTTTAACACGAGCGGCTGGATCTTCATGTTCGACGATAATGGGACTTACCTGGGTTCCTATGCCCAGCAAGTTCCGCATGATACCCTGGGTGGAATGCAGGACCTTGCATGTGATGGTGAATATCTCTGGGGTGGTGTGGGGGACTCGCTTTATGCCTTCGATCCCGAAACCGGAATTATCGAACGTCGTTTTGAAGGACCTCATCAATTTAATACAAGCCTGGCCTGGGATTACGCCCGGCACGTTCTATGGGTAGCATATGACGATAACGACATTTACGCGATCGACGTTGAATCTGAAACAGTAGTTGATACAATTTTGAATGCCAACGATTATTCAATTTACGGTTTGGCATTTTACCCTGACGATGATACGGGATCACAACTCTGGATGGCTGTTCACAGTGCATCTTTAGGCAGAAAACTTTATCGTGTGAATACCACTACCGATGTAATAGACAGGCTTTCATCAAGTTTACCCAGTTCAATCGGCGGCGATTTGGCTGGGCTTACGTATGTACCGGGAATGATGAAGTATTATGATTCAATAGCTTCTGTTCTTTCCAGGACCGGTGTTGTCCCTCTTACTACCTGGGAACTCAATTTTCATTTGAGGGGAGTATCACTTGAAAGATCGTCATTACTGGTAGACCCGGGCGAAATAGAAACGGTCGAAGTTCAGTTTGAAATGGAGGGAATTTCCAGCGACGAATATGGGGGATTTATAAACTGTACTTATACAG
The DNA here is from genome assembly GCA_028278125.1 of bacterium. The sequence goes on from JANQEY010000148.1 coordinate 58,962, forward strand.
CCGGCGATGGAGAGACAAGTCTGCCCGTAACGTTTATAATTGATAATTTGGGTATTAAACACGATACGAATCAAAATATCCCCGATAATCTGATTTTATACCCGGTTTATCCAAATCCATTCAATTCCTATGTGAATATAAAATTCTCAGTGCCGAGAACTGATGGTGTCAGAGTTACCATATATGATATTCTAGGCAGGGAAACAGCCCGGATTCTTAACCGGGAACTGGGAGCAGGGAATTATAATGTCAGCTTTGATGGTTCAAAACTTGCAAGCGGTATTTATTTCGTTAATGTAAGTATGGGATCAGTCAACCAGACCAGGAAAATTATCCACCTGAAGTAATAAAAACATTCCAAAAGGACTATAAAATCAGGTAATTTCAAGTACTTTTCGCAGGTTTTTTTGCTTCAAGTTCCTGTGTTTTTTTGTATATCCTAAAGCCCAGAATAAATATACAGTAGTCTATTGTTAGTTTATGGTAAATAGAACAATAGATTGCTTCGTAGTCGATCATACCTCCTGGAGCATTCTTATAAATTTCGAGTTTTTGGTATTTAAGTTTGTTAGTATTAAGCTTTGTTATTATCTTAAGTTTCTTGATCTGAGATGCAATGATATCAGCTTCCAATTACCGGTTTCCCAATAATTCAGGCAGGTAATTTTAACCAAATTTCACTTAACTAAATGTGATCGAGGTAAACCAGTGCGACACGTATTTCTATGTCTTATTCTCATCTTCTCATTGATTGCCTTCAGCCAAACCGGTGCTTTCGCACAAAGTGAATTTATACAGCACACTCTAAATGAAACATTCGATGGTGCATCATCTGTTATTGTCACTGATGTTGACATTGATGGTGATCTGGATATCATCGGTGCCGCGTATTACTCTGATGATATTATACTCTGGCTGAACGATGGCGAAGAGAATTTCAGCTCTATTTTGGTCGACAACGACTTTGAGGGAGTAAAATCTGTCCAGGCTGCTGATTTGGATGGTGATGGTGATATTGATATAGTGGCAGCAGCTGAACTACTCAATTCATTGCACTGGTGGGAGAATATAAACAATCAGTTTGAACAGGAACATGTAATCGATAATTCCGCAGAAGGGATAAACTGTATTGTTACCGTTGATTTTGACCAGGATAATAATATTGATATCGTTGGATCAATTTACGGCTCAAATGAGATAGGCATCTGGAGTAATGATGGCACGGGAGAATTTGAGCTGACAACAATTGAACAGGGTGTCAGCGGAATAGTCTGCCTGAGTGTGGAAGATGTGGATAACGATGAAGATTTAGATATAGTTGGAGTATCATCGGGTGAAGATGAGGTTGCATGGTGGGAAAACGTGGAGTACAGTTATTTCGATAAACATGTCGTTGATGATAATTTTAACCTGGCTCACTATGTTCAGACTGTTGACCTTGATGGTGACAATGATATTGATATTCTTGGTGCAGCCAGGGTGGGCAATCCCTGGGGTGATGGTGATATCACCTGGTGGGAAAATAATGGAACACCGGAATTTTCTGAACACTTGATTGAAGGTGATTATGGCTGGGCCCAGGCAGTCGGCACAGCAGATCTTGATAATGACGGTGATCTGGATATTATCGGTCTGGCTGATCAAAGCGATGAAATATCATGGTGGGAGAATGATGGTGATCAAAACTTCACCTTAAACCTGATAAGCGGATCATATTTTGGGGGTAACTCCATTTTCGTTGCAGACATTGACCTGGACGGGGATGCAGATTTTGCCACAACTGCATTCTACGCTGATGAAGTTACCTGGTGGCAAAATGTTATCCTGGAAGACCTTCAGCTTGAAATTTATACTGAACAGGAAAATATCGTAATTCCTCCCGGTGGCGCAACATTCCGCTATGAATTATCACTCCTGAACACTTCAGATAGCGATATCGAATTTGATGCCTGGTCTGACCTGATCACTCCCGACAATGAAGTTCATCTCCTCGACCTGTACGAAGACCGGATCCTGTACCAAAATTCTACTTTCACCAGCGACCGAAACATCACAATTGATCAATCCATTATGGCTGGTCCATCCACCTATGTTCTTAATATTGGTGAATATCCGGATAATGTTTTTGTTTCCGGACAAATTCCGGTAAAGAAAATTACTCGTGATCTCTACCTTGATGATTTGAAATATTATATCGGTAATGAATCTTTTGAATCTTTAATCGTGGATAAAATTAATGAGATCTCAGCTGACAGGCTGACAATTTTCGCTGGTGGAATTGAATATGGCCAGGTGTTGGATGATTTTATAACTCTTGTTAAGGATGAATACGGAATTCAGAATGTAGGAATTATGGGACAAAACCTATCCGAATTCTACCTTATGGCGGATTATTTTGTAGAAAATCAAGATTTTGGAATAGACTATATTAATATAAACTTCGATTTCTGGTCTGAAGAATCTGAATTGACTTTTATCGATTTTATGACTGCTTTGAATCAGCTTGTCAACATGGCAAATGCTCTGGAGATGGAAGTTGAACTTACCCTGGGATTGTTGAACGCTGAGGAAGCAGAGCAGTTGGACGGATTGGTCAACAACATAGCCATCCAGGCATTTGCTGTTTCTCCCGACAGTATACTGAATTCCCTGGAAGCTTGTCTGTCCGTTGTCACGGAAAATATCCCCGAAGCATATATCTGGCCGGTTATTTCCATGGAAGACATGTTCATGGGTGATTGGCTGAACGCTCCGAATAACAGTATGAATGAAGCGGAGCAGGTTTTCTGGGATGATGTAGAGGCTTCGGAATATACTGTGGAACAAATTGGTGGAATCCAATGGTTGTCGTATCCACAGACCGGACTACATGAGAACGCATATTACAGGTTTGAGGGAAATGCAGATAATGACTTGAGCGATAAGTTTCACGGGCAGGTAAATGATGAAACAATACTTGTCGATGGTGTTTTAAGAATTGGTGCGAATGACACCGACAGGTTATCAGTTCCATCTGATGTTATAAAGTTTGGTTCCGAAGATCCTTTGGATGTTGTTTATTCGATATCGTCGATGCTGAAACTATCTGGTCTGAATGATGAGCAGAACACATGGATTAACTGTTCAAGGAATAATCAGCCTGATATGTTTATGGTTGCGTATGATGGACAATCAGATAACTGGTTCGTGACCTATGATGGGATCAGGTATGATTTCGCCGAAAACTCTATTATCGAAGATTATAACTGGCACCATATTGTTTTAATCAGGGAACAGGGAGCTTTTGAGCTGTTTATTGATTCTACACAGGTAGGGCTGGAAGTAGAAACTGAAGATATGTTGCTCGAAGTGAGACGTGGAGGTTTTATCTTCGGACAGCAACAGGGACTTCCGGGAGTAGGATTTTTGCCTGGAAGATCCTGGAACGGGGAAATGGATAACATCCGCATTTATAATACGGACATTGGCGATACACCACTTGAAATTATCCCACGGATTGATAGTGAAGACAGGATACCACAACCTTCACTTTCAATGACTGTCTATCTTCTTAATGAACTGCCCATTCATCTACCTTCAGATGGTGGCTTAATTGAACTGAATGCGGTTATTATCAATAATACAGGGAATAATTATCAGTCCCTGGATTCATGGATTGAAGTCAATGGTCCAGACAATAGCGTCTACGGTCCACGATTCATTAGAGAAAATGAACCGTTACTAAACGGGACAGTTAGTGTAGACACTGTGGATGTGGACATACCTCCAGTAGTTCCGTCGGGTGACTATACATTACTGTATAAATTCGGTTCATACCCTGATGTTGTGGTTGATGAATGGGAAATGACCTTTTATAAATTACCATTTTCACCAAATGAGACACAAACTTTCCAGCTAAGCGGAACTGATGAAATGATAGAGATGATTTGGGTTCCACCGGGAGAGTTCTGGATGGGTTCACCAGAGAACAGCCCGGACGCGAGTATTGATGAATTTCCTGAACACCTTGTCACTCTTGAATATGGTTTCTGGATGAGTAAGTATGAGGTCACTCAGCAACAATGGACTGCGATAATGGGTGACTGGAATTTCAGGACGGAACCGGAAGGGGAAGAGGATCATCCTGCTGATCTCGTCTCATGGATGGATGTTCAGTATTACCTCAATGCGCTGAATGAGGCTGAACAGGATACACTCTGGCGTTTTCCGTCCGAAGCTGAATGGGAATATGCCTGCCGTGCCGGAACAGACACCAGGTTCTCATGGGGTGATGATGATGACTTTGAACAGTTACCTGACAATTCCTGGTATGGTTTAAACAGTGATACCTTAACACACCCGGTTGGCCAGAAGTTGCCAAATCCGTGGGGATTTTACGATATGTACGGCAATGTTGCCGAATGGGTGCAGGACTGGTATCACACCAGTTATGACGGTGCCCCTCGTGATGGCAGCGCCTGGCTTGATCCAGCAGGAATCGACAGGGTGCGCCGTGGTGGTCATTTACGTGATGTTGAAATAGACTGCAGGGCGAGAAACCGCCGCAGAAATGTCCCCTGGATAAGGCTGGGATTTATGGGACTCAGGCTGGTGAGGAACGATTTACAGATCGAGAAAAACCTTTCGAATAATGGAAATGTTCCTGAAAAATTCGCCATTGATAAAATCTATCCCAATCCGTTTAATTCGTCGGCAATTATTTCAGTGGCGTTACCTGAAAGCAACGATCTCAAGGTGAGCGTTTATAACCTGATAGGTCAACAAGTAGCTGTTCTGGCAGACAATAGATATGCAGCAGGTTACCATAATCTTGTTTTTAATGGCTCTGGTCTCGCGAGTGGGATCTATTTCATTAAGGTAGCGTATAACGATAAGATAAGAAATATTAAAAAGATAGTGTTAATCAAATAATATATATATTTGAACCGGTAAATACTGCAAAACGATTTATTTTTTATTATATTGCGCGGAACAAAAAAAGGGTCTGGTAATTTCTAAACAGGAGTAACCGATGAAGACTTTCATCAAAAAAGATGTGGTTCAGAGAGTTGTTGAAAAAACAGGTGAAGATCCCAATGTGGTCGTTCCCGTTGTTAACAACATGTTCAAGACGTTGCGGGAAATGATGACTGGGAATGATAAGGAGCTCCGTATCGAGATCCGTGAGTTTGGTGTATTCGAAGTAAAGACTACCAATGAGAAGCCAAGAGCACGTAATCCGAAAACAAACGAGCAGGTTTATGTACCGGCCAGGAGGAAGACCCACTTTAAACCCGGTAAGTACCTGAAATCAGTACTCAGCACACCGTTGGATAAGCTCTAAATACTAGATATCAAATTTAGTCTTATATATACTGCAAAGTTTATAGTGAAACAGGCCGGGAAATCCCGGCCTGTTTATATTATACAAGAATGAGTATCAGGAAAACTTAGAAATGATATGTCAGTCCAATTGTGTGGGGAAGAGTGTCAAGCTTTAATGAATTTTTGGTCTTGTTATAGTTTCTGCTGTAATATCGGTTAGTCCAGCCTGGATAATACTCGTCGTAATTAAAATATACAGTGCTCTCTCTATTGATATTTTTGTAAGTATTATGTGAATAATAAAGATGGATGCCCCATTCAGCATCTATACTGATATTCTTCCTAAAAAACCAGGAATTACCAATAACAAGCTGAAGGCCTGTTGTCCATGTGATCGATTTAGTTCTGTATTTATCATCATCAAGATACCATCTGTCATCTTGTACATATTCTCTAAGATTAGTTTGTTTAGTATCATGATCATACCTGTCATAGCTGAAAGTCGGTCCCAGTCCGGCATAAAGTACATTTGTTACTGAAACCTGCAGATTTTTCACATAGTGGAGTTCCAGGTTCAAAATATTATCTTCGTAATTATTATTGTCTGAAACATCAGTTATATTATATGAATCCTCATGAAAGTTTGAGGTTTCGTAATTATTACGATCAAATAGATATTTTATAGAGGTTCTGATTGCGGAATGAGAGTTCAATTTATATTGAAATTTAAACTTGTAGGCTGAATAATAATCGTAACTCTTATTAAATATTTCGTAGTGAAATGAAAACCTGGATTGATTCCTGTTCTCGTTGCTCGATAATTTGTCCGATGCATTGACTCGAATGCAGAATATTATCAATCCAATCATTGTGAATAGAAATGTTCTGGGTAGATTCATTTATCTATTAACCAACATGTAATATTCAAGGTTTAAAAATAATAAACGAGGCCTAAACGGATAGCCCCGGTATTAATAGTAAAATAATGGCTATCCATATTATCTATAATAGTTTCATCATGTAATTCACGGTCATATTCTTCCTTTCTCCAACTATAGATCATAGAGAGACTGTATTCCGACACAATCGACATCCTTTCAACAAAATGCCACTCTGCTCCAAAACTGGTAAATACACCACCACTTAATCCTTTTCGTGTTCTTGTCCAGTCATTATCATATCGAGGATCATCAGAGTGTTTTTCAACAAACTCTTCCTTATCGTGTCCCCATCCCAATACTGGACCAATTCCACCAAACGCAGATATTTTATCGTGAACATCAAATCGGTACAGTAATTGTAAAACTATATCAAAATCATACGATAAATCAGATCTTTCACCATCCTCATAGGAATGGGAAGTTGAATCATAATAGTCTGATTTTGTGTCTGTTGAGGAAAGATCACCATCGATATTCATACCGGCTCGCCAACCCAGTTTTCCGGCCGACCAGCGCATATACCAGAAACTTAATCCGGTTCCCGGTTCATATGAATAATCTTTGTATATCGAGAACATCATTGCTGATGAAGGGGTTGGAATTTTTAATTCATTCCCTTTCGTTTCCTCTTCAGCAAATGCAGGCAAAGTGGAAAGAGAAAGGACAGCAACCAGTAAAAGCACTGGCAATGTGAATCGAATCTTATTCATTGAAATAGTCTCCGGCTGATGTAGGTCAATATTAGTGCATAATAAATTAAGCAGGAATATTCACTAAATCATCTGATAAAGGAGTAATTGTTAATTTTATATAAATTATTTAAAGTCGTATTTAAACATTATTTTTACAAGGAATTGAAGTCAACCAGCAAATGCTGAATCAGATAAAAAAAGGACTGCAAGTCAGCAGTCCCAGGTCGATCGAGTAGGCAGGGTTCCCCCGAACCCGGCATCAAAATGCAATAATCCTTCAAATAAATTTCTCAAACAAAATGTAATTATTAACCAAGTAACTGGTTTACACGGGTGATAAACTCTTCCTTATCGATCGGTTTTTCAAAGTAGGCATCCGGTGGTACAAGGTTTTTTCTTGATTCGATGAATGTTTTAAAATTCTTGTCGATGCCCGTAACGATTATAACAGGGATACCCGATGTCTCTTCGTTCTCCCGCAGATCACGGTACATCCTTACCCCAGATTCCACCGGCATAGTAATATCCAGCGTAACCAGGTCTGGATTTTCAGATTTAACCATCGAATAACCCTGGGAACCATCGGAAGCTATAACGGTCTGCATCCCATGATCCTCGAGTAATGTCTTCAGGTATGCCACAACATCCGGTTCGTCATCTACGATAAGGATTTTTTTCTTATTTTCTGTTGCACACATTTATTCTCTCCTTAAATGTACAGGATATATTCCTGTCAATTGTCTTTCTTCTTTAATGCTTCAAGGGCAGCCCTGAGAGCGTCCGGATCTGCTCCCTCCAGGGTGTCTTTTAACTCATCTTTAAGGTTTTCCTGCTCAATTTTTTTAGATGACTCTTCCATCCCGAGCAGTTGGCGGACGGCACTGACATAGCTGACAGGTTTTACCGGTTTTTCCAGGTAGATACCTTTTCCGGACATGGTCAATTCGTCAAAATCTGCTTTTCCCAGTTCGTCACGGGCGTGTCCTGTTACAATCAGAAGCGGGATTTTCGCCCACTCTGGATTCTTTGATAATTCACGATTGAACTTTGCGCCGGAATGTTCCGGCATAACCAAGTCGAGCGAAATCAGATCCGGTGGGTTCTTTTTAACCGCTTCGAGTGCCTCCAGGCCATCAGTTGCCTCTTCAACAATAAAACCATCGTCCTCAAGTGCCATCCGCAAGTAATTTCGGACGTCTGATTCATCATCAACAACCAGGATTCTTTTGGGTGTGTCGTTACTCATAACTTACCCCCTGTATTTGATTTTCTTTTTTTGTCAATTTCAGTTTTCTGCGACCTGGCAATCGCCTCAAGACGAGCTCGGGGAAGGGTAATCCTGAAAATTGATCCTTTACTCTGTTCCGTTTCCATTTCCAGCGAACCACCGTGTTCCTGGACAATTTTACGGGTCGTCAGAAGTCCAAGGCCTGTACCTTTGCCGCCCTTGGTCGTGAAGAATGTGGTAAAAACCTGCTGTTTCACTTTCTGATCCATTCCGCAGCCATTGTCCTCGACCTCGAAGATGAGATCAGCTTCGCTGTCTTTAACACGTATTGTCACCTTTCCACCAGGATTTTCACGCAGGATTGCCGCATCAAGTCCGTTTGAAACCAGATTGGTGATACATGCTTCCATACCATCGGGATCAATAGGTGCCGATTTTGGTTTTCCCTTTACCTCCAGAACCAGCTCAACGTTCTGCTGGGCAGCGGTATCACGGTATAGGTCTACAATGTCACCGGCAAGTTTAACGGGATTCGTCTTTTTAACAACGGGTACCCGTCCCTTGGAAAACGCGAGGAAATCTTTTACCAGGGTTGTGGTTTTCTCGAAGTTTCGCTGCAGAATATCCCAACCCTCAGTGATACGAATAGCATCAGCTTTTTTCAAACCACTGTCCACCATGTACATCCCGCCTTCGAGACCCATCAGCAGGTTCTTGATCGTATGGGCAAGACCGGCAACCGTTTGTCCAACTGCAGCAAGTCTCTCAGCGTCGAGTTTTTCTCTCTCCAGCTTTTTGACTTCACGCTGATCCTGCATGAACACCGCTCGCCCAAGCTTCTTCCGGCGGCTTTTCAACTCAGTGGATCTCAATAGTGCCGGAATTTCTTCCTTACCCTGGCATTTAATGGTATCCTCGAACCATTCGGTCAGCTCCTGTTCACTGAGTTTATCAGCGATGGAATCGGGTAGACATTTTCCAACCCATTCCTCTTTCGGCATCGAAGACCGTTTCCATCCAAGAATATTTTTCGCCGCCGGATTCATGATCTCGACATCACCCGCCGGATCAAAAGCCAATATCCCCGTAGTTGAGTTCTGTATCAGGCTTTCGTAAACATCTCGTGAGTGTCGGAGTTGTTCCTGCAGGTCATGGATTTCAGTGATGTCGGTAGCAATTTCAATCACATGGTTAACACCTTCAGGACCACGTGACAGGGGAGAGGTGTTTACCACGTAATGTGCCTGTGTTCCGTCCTTGGCTATACCTACATGATTTGATATATGCTCTCTCCCGTCCTTGAAAGTTTCCATCGCCGGGCAGTTTTTACAGGGCGTACGTCTTCGCTTTAAACCCTGGTAACAGAACTGGCCGCGAATATCGCCAAATGTGTTTCTCAGGTTTTCATTTGCCCGTATGATCCGGAAATCTTTATCTATTACTGAAATAAAACATGCTGCTCGTTCGAACAGGAGGTCGTATTCACGTCGCCAGCGACGTGTTTCCGTTACGTCGGTGGACATTTCGATAATGTGAGTTACTTCGCCCTTTTTATTCTTAACCGGGGCGAGATGGACAACATAATGACATTGTCGACCATGTCTGTCCACACCTGTTTCATCTGAAACACGAACCATCCCATCTTTGAAGGAGAGTTTAGAGGCACAATTATCACATGGGAAACTTGATCCCTTATATGCCTGGTGGCATTTGTGCCCCTGCCAGTCACCGAAATACTCTTTAAAGTTGTCGTTGGCGACGACAATATTAAATTTCCTGTCGATCACCGCTACGTTAAACGGGACAATATCAAATAGACTGCCGCGAAGTTGTTCTTCGAATGATGTTCGAGTAACAGCCACCGGATTATTCTCCCTTCTCCGAATCGTTTCCAGGAGTTATCTGGAATTTTCCGGACGTATAAAACTTCTCATAACCGATTGAGTCCAGCGTAACTTTGGTTACCGGTGTTCCATCATGGCACCTGGTGCAGTTATCCAGCCTGTCTGCAGCAAGTGTGTCAACGTTCGATGCAGTGTGGCATTCTATACAGGCGGTATGCATGGCATCAACATATCCCGGTGCCAGGTAATCATCGACGAGGATAACAGCCCCATCGGGATAAAGATCGCTATGGCATTTTTCGCAGGTGGCTGCCGAAGAAACGGATTTTGGAACATCCTTCTCATGACATGTGAGGCATGAGATATTGCCACCACTTGGAGAAGAATGCCAGTCATGCTTGAACGCATCGACAGATTTATACATCTGGGTATGACAATCGGAACATTCTGATTGAAGATCACCAGGCATATTCATGTGATGGCAATAGGCGCAGTTTGCCGGCTCTTTTCCGATACGTGATATATGATCAGTATGGGGGAAGCTTACACCATAACCGTCAAGATTACCGTCAATAGTAAGAACTTCACCACCCCTGGCCGGATTGACAGGTACCGATTCTTGTCCACTGGAATAAATCTTCTGGTTCGAGAGTAGCGCGAATCCGATTGCGACTGCCAGGATAAATGCGAACGAATTTGCACGTCTGCCGAATACTGCCGGGGTACCCAGGGACACCTGGCTTGGTTTATCAAATTCTGGTAACACTTCCGGAGCGTCAAAAGGATCTTCCGGACGTTTTTCCCAGACTCTGAATTTTTCGATAATGAATAGGAAAACCAGCGCAATAAATGATACAACCGCGGCGCTGATAAATATTTCAGTCCAGGCCGGCCTGTAAGAGATCATCCCTGTAGTAGAATGTGCAACGCCACCAACATTTATCCTGTTAAAGACAACACCGAATACACCTATGAACGCTGCGGTCCATTGTACTGATCTTATCCTGCCTGAAGCGGGAAGGCTGAACAATATAAATGGGATCACAACTATCAGTAATATCTCAATCCAGAACCAAGCTGTGAGGAATTCATCGGCTGTCAAGTATCCAGCTTGTCCGCGAACAAAGAGGTCTATAAGCCTGACAGTAAGATACAGCAGTGCAAGCCAGCGTGATGCCTTACCAAATCCCGACAACAGTTCGGTCTCTGGTTTACGGCGATAGAAATATGAAGTGAAATGGGACTCGAAAATCACCATGTAAAGGCCTAATAACACCGCCGAAATGAAAAATAGTATTGGAAGTATCGGGGAGTACCATAATGGCGCTACCCTGTGCGGCATAATCAGGAACAACGATCCCAGCGATGACTGGTGAAGTGTAGATAACGCTATTCCGGCAATCACCAGCGGAATTCGCAGCTTGATTAGAAACGCACGTATTTTAGCGTAACGGCTTGATGCTTCGAGCGGAACGGGACTGAATTCCAAAGCCAGTACGCCACTGTACAGCATCACACACCAGCCAACCTCAAACAGGGGAGAGTGAGGATTCCAGTAGATGATCATGTGCCAGATATTCCACGGAAGCCCCAGGTCAAACAGGAGACCAAACACTACCGCGATATATCCCAGGAAAGCTGTTAAAACAGCGGGACGTGTTATCTCATGGTATTTTTCATTGCCAAAGATGTAAACGATTGCGCAGACGACAAATCCACCTGCCGCCAGTGCTACGCCACTCATTACATCAAATCCGATCCAGAATCCCCAGGCGACACCATCAGTCAGGTTTGTTGTTGCTCCAAGCCCGAAGATGAACCGGGTTATCCCTATTGCGGCACCAATTCCGGTGATGAACCAGAGGAACAATTTTAATCTTCGTACCCTGTCCATTTATTCCCCCTTGTCATCGTTATGGTTTTCGTTACTGTTCCGGTTATTCTGCAATTTCATACGACGTTTAACCAGCCAGTGAATACCTGTCATCGCGCCTCCCATACCCAGGAACGCAAAGGGGACGGAATTCATCGCAACTTTAGTTGTTTCCGGCAGTGATCTTTCACCCATTGTTTTTCCATAGGTCAGGCAGGAAAGGTCAAGGCCTTCAGGTGCCAGGTATATCACCCTGGTACCTCCAACTTCTGTTTCACCCCAAACCTTATTATCATATTTACCCGGATTTTCATTAATTCGCCTGTGTGCTTCACCAATAAGTTCTTTTCTGTCGCCAAAGACGGTAGCGCCTGTCGGGCAGGCTTCTGTACAGGCAGGTTGTTTGCCATCGGAAATCCTGTCAAAGCAAAGAATACACTTCTTGACATATGGAACCGGCTTTTCCCAGTCATATCTTGGGATACCATATGCACAGGCCATCATGCAGTAACGGCAGCCGAGGCATTTGTGGGTATCGTAAACCACGGCGCCTATATCAGTCAGGTGTAATGCGCCTACAGGGCAGGCGGATGCACATGCCGGTTCGAGACAGTGGCGGCATTGTTTCCTGACATGCCATCTACCGTCTTTTTCCACAATACTTGCCCAGTTTTTTGATGAGAGTCCATCTTCGAGATCCCATCGCCTGGGTTTTCCCGGATCGTTATTGTTTTCTATTCTACAGGCAACTACACAATCACGGCATCCGATACATTTGGTGATATCTGTCAGGATTGCCGGACCATTTTCATTTTTCATTGAATTCATACCGGCATACCCTCCTTGCCAAGAGTTTTAGCTACACGTTCACCTGCTCCCCTGGGGAATTTCCATCCTACACTTGAGACGAATTGAGAGAGGGGCATCAGAACACAGTGAGCGACTTTTGAAAACGGGATCATAATCATCACCAGGTCAGCTGAATAAACATGGATCAGCATTGACCAGTTATAACCCGTCGCTGAGATTTGAAAACGAGCGCAAAGAAAACCGGTCAGGAAAACGAGGGTCAACAGTACGGGCCAGGCGATGTCCTGGAAACGGCTGATGAACCTCGAGTTTCGGCTAAACACACGTCCCAGGAATAGCAGCATACCGGTAATGATTGTGGTTAGGGTTAACCAGTCTGCTATTGATTGTGAGAGGATCGGCCACCAGTTTAATCCTAAAGTTCCCCTGAAAAAGAGGGCTACATGTGCAGCCAGGAATAAAGGCACAAGGATTAGCCCGATATGCCAGATGAATGATATTAATCCGTATAAAGGTCTTTTACTCCATATGTTAAACAGGGGAACCATCCAGCTTACAGTTTTCACCGTCAGTTCGCTCCAGGGAACGGTTTTGTCATCGGTGCTCCTGTATGCACTCACTATGCCATAAACAGAAAGGATAATCGCTCTTAAAAGACCCAGCACGAGAATTACTATGCTGAACCTGAAAAAAGCACCCCTGCCAAAATCAATGAGAAAGTCCACAATTATCTCCGTCTAATCAGTTAGTCAAATCTTTAGTATTCCGGTTCATGCCAGGCTATTCCATCATCAGATAAAATCATGGCTTTATAAAGCAGGTCATGAAGCCCCACCAGTTCGCAGTCAAGCTGGTTATCTTCTATGACTTCCTTAATCTGCTTTTTACAGTTGGCACAAGGCGCCACAACAATCTTTGCACCCGTAGCGTCTATCTGTTCAGCTTTTCTTCTTCCACCGATCGCAGTCCTGTATGGCCTGATTTCATCAATAGATACCGTACCGCCACCGCCACCACAGCAGATGTTTTTACGACCATTGGGTGTCATTTCTGCGTAGTCTGAACAGAATGCTTTGAGGATTTCCCGGGGCTGCTCAACAATCCAGCCGGGGCGCGCGATATTGCATGGATCGTGGTAGGTTACTTTTTCCTTGATGATATCATGATCAAGCTTGATTTTACCCGCCTTAAAAGCATCGTGGGTAAGTTCCATGATGTTTACGATCTCGTACTTGGAGTGAGAATACTGGTTAAAGAAAAACTTGGCGCTTCTGCTTGCGTGTCCACATTCACCAATAAGAATTTTTTTAACTTTAAGACGATCGGCTTCTTCCTCCATCTGCTGGAGGACTTTCTCAAGGACATGGTCTGAATAGAATAATCCATAGTTGATCGCGTCATAGTTACCTGTCCCGATAGTCCAGGAAGCACCCATAGCGTGAAGAGAACATGCAATACCCATCAATGTTTCAGCTTCCATCAGGTAATCTGAAACGGGTGCTACAAACAGGTATTCCGCGCCTTCAACATCAACAGGAAACTTTACCTCAACTGCCTTGGTCTCCGCCATTTCCTCTTCCATAAATTCGAGGTTATCAACCAGGGCAGGGACAGGAATCGCAGAGGTATTTTTTGTTTTACCAACCAACTGTTCACGAGTTGAGACTACAAGAGCGCGTGAAACAATTCCTATTTCAGCAAGGATATACCTTGCCAGGTGAGTGATCAGACCATGATCAATTCCTGTGGGGCATTCGAGGACACATCTCCTGCAGGCTGTGCAATTATAAACCGATGCCGCCAGTTCTTCGATCTTCTTATCAGTAAGCCCGGGATCATTCTGCAATCGTCCACGAAGCATGCCGGCGGTTGTAAAATGCCTGCGATAAATTGAAAGCAGCATTTCCGTTCTGTGACAGGGAATGTCATGAGGATCATTGGTCGTTTCGAAAATCTGGCAGTTGGTTGCGCATCGTGAACATTTTGTCGTGACTCGAATGTAATGATCGAGAACATGACGATAATTCGTATGTTTCAACACCGCCGCCATCGCTTCCAGGAATCGTCTCGACCGGTCCTCAATAACCAGATTGTCGTCTTCCACATGGTAACGAACAGCAAGCTTCTGCTTTTCGATCACCTCAGGTTTCTTAGGAAATTCGTACGCCTTTTCAAGGATTTCATCAGTTAGTTTGATCATAGCCGTAGCCCTGTATAGATATTCTTCACTTTATGTCGGTAAGAAGAAAATTTCTTCAGTTGAAATACTATTTGTTACTCCATTCACAAAGTATTTCAACCTGGCTATTAGCGATTATTATGCCAGAACAGGGGAGATGGACGGTAGTTGTTGTTTACTTTGAGGTTTTTATCACAAGTTCAAATTAATGGTGTTGCATCAATGTGTACCATGCAACGTTGCATCGCAACGCATCGTTGTTGCATTGCAACATTAAGACTCGATATTAAACTTCTTCATTTTACGCCAGAGGGTAGTTCGGTCAATGCCAAGCTCAGTAGCCGCGTCAACACGTCTACCGTTGTTTCGCTTAAGTGCTTCCCGGATTTCTTTCGGACCGATTGAAATACGTTTTGAGCGGAGTTCAGACATTTGATATGATGAGGAATGAATACTGCTTACATAGCCATCATCTTTGTTTTTATCAGGAAATCTTAGTTCTTCAGGTAAATGATCCTCCTCGATCGTTCGTCCGTGACTCACGGCAAAACCGTATTCAATGGTATTTTCCAGTTCGCGGATATTTCCGGGGAAATTATATCGTAACAGGATTTCCATAACCCTGGAACTGACGCTGAGGATATTTTTACCGAACCTGGCGTTAAACAGGTGAATAAAATGATCAACAAGAATGGGAATATCTTCACGCCTGGCGGTAAGTGGTGGCAGGTCTATCCTGATGACTGCCAAACGGTAATAAAGGTCTTCCCGGAATTTACCATGATGGACTCTTTCAAGCAGATTCTTATTTGTAGCTGCAACAATTCGTATATCCGTCCTCAATGGTTTAACACTCCCAACAGGCTCATACTCCCTTTGTTGCACCAACCGTAGAAGTTTCACCTGTGTCTGTATTGGGAGTTCGCCAACTTCATCAAGAAACAGCGTTCCTCCTTCAGCGCTGGCAATTTTACCGGGTTTATCTTTTTTCGCGTCGGTAAAAGCGCCCCTGACATATCCGAACAGTTCTGATTCGAACAATTGGGGGGGAAGGGTTCCACAGTTGATCACGGCGTATGGTTTATCTCGTCTCGGTGAAAGGTTATGCACTGCCCTGGCGAAAAGTTCTTTACCTGAACCCGACGGTCCCTGGATCAGGACATTACTGCCACTGTCTGCTATATCCGGCAGGATATTGATGATTTTGAGAAGAGCGGGGCTTTTGGTAACAATATCCTCAAAACTGTAGCTGCGTCTCAGTTCCTTACGAAGGTTCTCTATCGCGGTCAGATCACGAAATGTTTCAACTGCCCCAAGCACGTTGCCGTCATCATCACGTAATACCGCGGTCGACACCGATATCGGAACACTGCGACCGGCATGGTTAATAATATTAACCGGGATATCCAGCGCCTCCTGTCCGGTAATCATTGTTTTATTCAGTTGACAGGCAGTTTCGCAAACGTCGGAATGGAATACTTCATTACATCTTTTACCAATTGCCCTGGATTCCGGGACACCTGTAATCCTCTCTGCGGCGGCGTTAAAGCTGGTAATCTTACGGTCTTTATCCACAGTGAATACACCCTCGGCAATCGAGCTTAAAATAACCCGGAAAAAACGGTAATCTTTTTCAGTAAGAGGGTGTGTTTTTGAAGACATTTTAATTCCATGGCATCTTAAATATTGAACTCACTATAAGCTAGACCTCACAGGTAGTTCAATCAAGCGTATTAATTTAAGGATGAGGCATATCTTTTCAAGGAAAAACGCCCAGGAGTTTTCCTGAGCGTTCAATAACTGTCTGGTGTTTCTCCACAATATTCTGAAATAAACAACCAAATTTTTATGATATTTAAAATAACCGGTATTCTTTATTTAATCAGAACCACTTTCTGAATTTGATCAATCTTTCCGGGTAACTGAGCCCGTACAAAATAAATTCCGCTTGCCAGTTGATCCCCGTTCAGAGTGAAATCGTGATTCCCGGCGGTGAATGATTCACGGGCTATTATGGCAACCTCTTCACCAATGATATTATAGAGCGATACTGCCAGAGATGCTGATTGATGAAGTGATACTGAGATTACAGTTATATTGTTAAACGGATTGGGATAAACAGAGCTGATACCAAACTGATCGGGCATTTTTCCAGGTTGAGGTTCATTAACATCATCCAAATCAGTAACTGTAAAACGACAAGCAGCATCACAATCACGTAATTGGTCGTTTCCTGATGCCTGTACCCACCATATAGCATCGATATCGGACTCGAATTCATCCGTTTCAAGCAGATGATATAAATTGACAGCTAAGCTTTCAGCAGTGAGATTTATCCAGCTGAAAGTCGTATCAATATCATCTCCAGTAACCGCGCGAAGATTGAGTGAATAAACCGGAGGATCTAACGGATCGGGTAAACTTGATGGTAGCCATGACAATGTGATTTCATCCGCATCATCGAACAGAATATCGGTTCCTTCCACTGGTTCCATGAGTGTAAATTCAGAGGGAACAGACGGCAGGTTTAGCTGCATTATAGACAAACGACAATCATCTATTGCGTAAAGGATGTCTTCCTGCACACTGATCTCGTCAAAATAGTGAGGGCAACCGTAATATCCGACTCTTTCAGGAGATTCAATATCTGAAACATTGTAGATCTCAATATCGTGGGGATCCCAATTTGATGACCTGGCAAGGCAGAACAGCTGGCTTCCTGAAATCTTCAGATCATATAAACTTGAGATGTCATCAGTCGGGAATGAGCCGATCTCATTTATAATAAACCCTGAGTTAGTGCTGAAAATCTTCATTTCATCGTCGGTGTGGGAATATGCGAACGCATTAAATCCCAAAGATATAATCCAATTATCCAACAACATAACATCAGAAAAGCCGAGCTCATTTAAATGGTGAGGTTGCAATGTGTCAAACATCCTGATAATTCTGTAGCCCAGCCCACCACTAGTCATAGCCAGCAGCCTGTCATTGGCAAGTGTCATTCCACCTAAGCTTCCGTTTACAGTAATTGTCTCACTCAATTCAGGTGTTGACGGATCTGAGATATCAATTACATAGATATCAGTTTCATCATCATCATATGGGTAACGCGAAAGGAAAACGTAATTTCCGCTAAATTCCAATAAGCCTATGGGATATTCTCTGTTATCTGGGGAATATGTGCAGACCCACTGGGGCTGCTCTGGATCAGCTAGATTGTATATATCTAGTTCGTTCCAGGAAGCAATGTATGCGTGATTGTTATAAATGGAAATATTTGAAAAATATTCACCATTTACTGTATTTACCTGGACAGGTGTGGAAGGATCTGAAACATCATAAATGTGTAATCCAAGATTAGATGTCAGGTAAGCATATTCGCCTAGTATATCAAAGCCGTAAATGTGGTCCGCGTTGCCGAATTCCGATAACACTTCGGGATCGGTACGATCAGAAAAATCGATGAAACTGATATTATCTCCATCAAATCCGACAATCATGGTATTTTCAACGAGCATTTTTTGACTTGTTGCTTCGAGAGTTGCAATTAGATCAGGTGATTCCGGTTCGGAAATATCGTAAACATTGATATTGTCCCTGTAGCTATGCAAAATCGTATTTTCGTCGAATAAGACTGCGCTATCCACTCCTGATTCAAAGTCAAAATTATCGATAGTTGCTGCAATTTCCGGTGATTCAGGATCTGAAACATTAACCACATAAAACAAGTCTGGCAAAACACCAGGAACTAGAGATGCGATATAGGCATAGTCATCAACAACAACTAAGTCCCTGACATGTCCCTCCAATTCAAGGTTTGACATCTCAACAGGATTTTCTAAATCGGTAATATCATAGATATACAAGCCAAATCCCCAGTCAATGGCATAAATGTAATCACCAGATATTCTGTAATAGTCCTGATTTAAAACATTACCAAGGACTACCGGGTTTTCGATATCCTCTATGTCGACCAGGTATAAATCATCAAAATGTGATGTAAACAGTGCATAGTGTGAATGGAACCTGATATCATAAATTTCATCAGGATACATCTCCAGTTCCGTGGAAGTGAAGAACGAAGGAGATGTTGGGTCATCAAGAGTATATATTTGAAGCGAGTTAGTGGATAGCTCACCCGTAAAGAGGTAAGTTTCATCAAGCAGAGTAACGGAATAAAAAACACCTTGAAGTGCATTCAATTCAACAGGATTTTCAATATTAGATATATCGATTATTTTAATTCCTGTTTCACCAGTTGCTACATACGCTAAATCATCGTAAACAGCAATGTCTGAAATAACATTCCAACATAGCTCAATCCTGCTCAGCATCTCTATGTTAAGGCTGTCCAGGGCATATGTATATGAATGTATCGAAGCCAGAAGTCCAACCAGTAATATAGTGACTTTATTAAGTCTCATGATTGTTCCCGCATAGATCGATCTTTAACGAAGATGTACCAGGGATTTTGTTTCTTCCCAGCCAAAATTGTTTGCTACCCGAACGAAATATACTCCCGTGGCAACTTGTGGATGCCAGTTTATGGAATACCTTCCCGGGACTTTTAATCCTCTATCCAGTAAAGCCACTTCACGTCCCAGGAGATCAAACACCCGTGCCTCCATGAAACACTGCGAGGTAATGTCAACTTCGATAGTAACTGTCGAGTTGAATGGATTTGGATAAATTTTGTTTATACCAAAATCGGCAGGGATAAGGAGGGAGGGATTTTGGACACTGTTTTCGTATATACTCATAATCGTTAGATAACAGCCACCAACGATGAATGTATTTCCATTTGAAAAACCGAGATTATATGATGGTTCTACTGGAAGTATGTTATCAAACCAGACAGGGGATAATGGATTAGATAAATCGTAAGCATTAACATAGTCATCCCATGTATGACACACATAGAGAATATCGTCAGAAACCTCTATGCTTCGAATGCTTGATTCTGTTTCACAAACGGCAACTTCATTAATATCAGGAGTATTTGAAACATCATATATAAGTATGTCTCTAAAATCACTTACATATAGATTTTCATCCTCGAGTGCGATCGAGAATACAACTTCCATAAAATCAGTGTAATTGGCGAGGGTAGGATTTCCCGGATCAGAAATATCCAGGACTCGAATGTTTGACGATTCATAGCTATAATTAAAGGCAACGTAAAGATAATTGTCATCGTAAGCGGCGCAAGTTGCAGTACCTAAAAATTCTTGAGAAGAAATTTCGGTTAGTTGACCATTTTCTGAAATCTCAAAGGTTTTAATTTCAGTATTAGAAAAGATTTCGGAAAAGATTACAATCAGGGTGTTTCCAACAGCGGCAAATTCTACTAGTTGAATATAGTCTTCGTTCACCCATGTATCTCTCAGGACTGGTTGATATGGATTCGATACTTCGACCACAGTAAATCCATCATAATCTGACAAGAATATAAAGTCGCCAGCTTTTTCAATTAGCCTGGCGTATAGATTGTCCTGTGTGAATCGTGAAAGTACAGCTCTGATACATCAACAATTAATAAACCACCTGTATGATTCGCGATATACGCGATGTTATCAGAAATAATAATATCTATTGCACTACCAGGTTTCCCCAGGCTGGCGAGATATATTAGATCAGCCGGATCTTCAATGTTCAAGTATTCGATTATGTCATTTCGATTGTTACCTAGCAGCTTGTTATCCCAGAGTGTTATCTCATATAGTTTATAAGCTGCTGAATTATATAGAATGGAAGGATTTTCATGGTCTGAAATGTCCAGGATCATAAGTCCATCAGATCCCATAGCCAGAACAGCTCTATCTTCAGTAATAAAAATCTCACTTACAGAATCGTAAATCGGGGTATTGGAAACTGTATCAGGATTTGCAGGATCAGAAAGATCTACAATACGAAAATTTTCAACATATCCGTTTCCCTGCTCATAGAATACATCCGCCACATATAGATATGAGTCTTTCAACTCGACGGAAATACCGAATAAATGATCAACTTCAATGGATAAAGCAATTGCTGGATTTTGGAACGAACTACAATCGATAATGTGAAGCTCCTCTTCATACCTGCCTTTGATAGCCATCAGGTCACCATCAAACCTGGCGTACTGAGTCTCCATCTGCAATATCATTACGGCTATTTGTTGAATATCATCCGGTTGGCTCACATCAATCCAGCGAATAAATCCTCCATCGCTCACCGTTGCAAGGGTGTCACCGACTAAATCCATACAAGCGTCACAATTTGCAAACCTATCAGATAAATACTCAGGATCTGCCGGGTCTATTATTGAATAAGCCGTTACAAGACCGGTTGTTCGATCATTGCAAAACATTATTTCACCCGATGTCGATATCTCAACCTGTGTACAATTACCTTCTAACATCGTGAGTTGCGTGATATTATCCGGATCAGACAAATCAAGAATTTTTAAGCCTGTTTCACCTGTTGCCAGAAAACAGACCTGGTCTTTGCCCGCCATGTCATGTACATCGCTATAATTGAGTTCAACGGTATTAAGGGTGGTGAGATAGAAATCATCCTGGGCTGATGAGCTTGCAATTAATCCAACAATCAGGAGAAATTCAATTACTATCATCATAAATATACGCATCTCAGAATCTCTCGTCAGCTATCCAATCAAAGTGGATTATTTACTTCGATATAATG